>JAFTPQ010000024.1 GCA_017463205.1 Clostridia bacterium | reverse complement strand
TGGCTGCCCACACCCGTAAGGGACAATGCCCCTTAACCCCTTATTGGGTGTCGATACGGTTACAAGTTCCGATAAAGAAAGATAGAAAGTCAAGGTCAAGCGGAACGCTTGCGGAACGTTGGCTGCCCACACCCGTAAGGGACAATGCCCCTTAACCCCTTATTGGGTAACGATACGGTTACAAGTTCCGATAAAGAAAGATAGAAAGACATGATCCAACGGAACGTTGGGGTTGGAAAAAGTTTGTAAAAATAGGCAAAAAACGCTTGCCTTTTGCGTATAATAATGGTATAATAGGATTACTTAATAATTCAGTGATGAGTATTGAGAGTGGGCAACCACTCTCAATATTGCTGTAAAAGGGTAAAAAATGAAAATAAAGACCATTGAAGAAATTCAAAACGCTCTGCAACCGATCGCCGACGAAATGGGCATCGAGATCGTGGAAATCGAATTTAAGCAGGGCAAAGAACCTGCACTCACCGTTTATATCGATATCGAAGGCGGCGTCGATTTAAACGTTTGCGAAAAATTTCACCGCGCGATCGATCCCGTGTTGGACGAAGTAGATCCCACGTTCGGCGCGCCGTACACGTTAAACGTTTCTAGCCCCGGTTTGGATCGGCCTTTGAAAACGGAACGCGATTTTCAAAAATGTATGGGGCAAAAGGTGGAAATTAAATTGTTTGCGCCGCTCAAAGGGCAAAAATTTTTCGAAGCGACGCTGGTGGGATACGACGGAACTTGCGTCAGCGTGGAAGACAAGGGCGAAGTGCTGAAATTGGAAAAGGCAAAAATCGCAAAAATTTGCCGCGCGATCGATTTCGACGGTTTGTTCTAAAAACGGCAGATCATACGAACGGTCGGTTATATAAATTGTAAAAAATATAGTTTGAATATAGAAAAATCAGGAAAATTCAACAGGAGACAATCACCATGGAAAACAAGGAGTTTTTTGCTGCGCTTACCGATTTGGTAAGAGAAAAGGGCATCAGTCAAGAAGTGTTTATCGCGACGTTTGAAAACGCGCTTGCATCTGCTTATAAAAAGCAGTTTGAGGGAGGCGCGGAGGTAAGCGTTACGCTTGATCCCGAAAAGGGCACGATCGAATACAAGGCGACGCGCTACGTTGTGGAAGAAGTGCTGGACAAAGATAAAGAAATTTCGTTGGAGGACGCGCAGGAATTAGATCCGCGCTATCAAGTGGGGGATACCATCGTCAACACCTTCATACCCAAGGATTTCAGCCGTATCGCCGCGCAGACTGCCAAACAGGTGATCATGCAGAAATTGCACGAAACCGAACGGGACAACACGTTCTCCGAATTTTCGGATAAAGAAGGCGAGTTGATGGAAGGTGTGATCCGTAAGATCGACGAACGTAATATTTACGTCGAACTTGGCGACAAGAAGATCGAAGGTGTGATGCCGCCGCAAGACAGAACGCCTACCGAACGTTATAACGTTGGGGATAAATTGAAAGTGTTTGTAAAACGCGTGAAAAACAGCGGCAGAAATTCGCAGATCGTCGTATCCCGTACGGCGCAAGGTTTGGTGAAGAAGTTGTTTGAAGAACAAGTTCCCGAAATTGCGCAAGGGATCGTAGAGATCAAAGAAATTTCGCGCGAACCCGGTCATCGTACCAAGATGGCTATTTTCTCCAATGACGCGCGTGTGGACGCTGTGGGCGCGTGCGTGGGCAACAGAGGGGCAAGAGTCAACGCGGTTGTGGAAGAACTCGGCGGTGAAAAAATCGATATCATTCTTTGGAGCGAAGATCCTTTGGCGTTTATTTATAAGGCGTTGTCGCCCGCAACGGTGTTGTCGGTGACGGCAAGAGGAGAACGCAGCGCAATGGCGATCGTGCCCGACGATAAATTGTCGTTGGCGATCGGGCGCGACGGTCAAAACGCTCGGTTGGCGGCTCGGTTGACGGGTTGGAAGATCGACGTAAAGAGCGCGTCTTCGCCTGAAGCTGCTGAAATTTTGGCGCAGATGGAAGCGGAAGAAGAATTGGAAGATTTCGGCGTGACGACGGACGAAGAATAATAATCGCAAACGAATTTGTCACACAAGGCGTGTGACGGAAAGAGAACTGCGCGATAACAATTCGGAAGAAAACCGCGGCAGACAAAAAAGGAGCAAAAAAATGCCCAAGACAAAGAAAATTCCTATGCGAATGTGTATTGCTTGTCGGGAGATGAAGCCAAAAGCGGATATGCAGCGCGTAGTGAAAAATGCGGATGGGGATATTTATGCCGATCCGACGGGAAAAGCGCCCGGACGAGGCGCGTATATATGCAACGATCCCGAATGTTTGAAAAAACTGACGGGAAAGAAATTGTTGCACAAAGCGTTTTCGACAAACGTTTCGGAGGACGTATATCAGCGTATCGAGGAGGAAAACCTTGACGAAAAGCAAAATTGAAACGTATTTGGGGTTTTGTATTCGAGCAAAGAAAATCGTGTTCGGCGTGGATAACGTGGAAAAACAGCGAAAAGGGATCAAGCTGTTGATCGCGGACGGAGAATTGGGGCAAAATTCTTTGAAAGTGATGAAAAAAACGCAAGAACGGTTTGATTGTCCGTTGCTGATAACGGAAAACGGAATATTGAGCGAACGGTTACACCGCGACGGCGTGAAGGCCGTTGCGATCACAGATGATCACCTTGCCTCGGCGATACTTTCCGCCGCCGACGGCGAATTGCAATTTAAAATTTATTCGGGAGGGAACAACTGAAGTTATGGCAAAGAAATATGAAAATGTGGAAAAGGTTTTAGGTTTATTGGACGAAAGTCAGCTTGGCGGGTTGCAAAAGCGTCTGTTTTCCACAGAGAAAAATCTGGCGGAAATTTTGAAAAAATTATCCGAACTGGAAGCCGATAAAATAGAGCGCGAAGCAGCGGAAGCCGCAAGATTGGCAGAAGAAGCGGCAAAGCAAGAGGCTGCGGCGAAAGCGGCGGCAAAGGAAGCTGCGGAAAAAGAAGCGGCAGAGAAGGCTGCTGCGGAAAAAGCGACTGCGAAAAAATCGAAAAAGACTGTTCCCGCAAAAGCGGAGGAAAAGACGGAAGTTTTAGAAGAAACTTCCGAAGTTCCCGCGGAAGAAAAACCGAAAAAGAGAACGACGAAGAAAAAGGCGGAAGAAACGGTTGCGTCCAAAGCAGAAGAAAAGACGGAAGTTTTAGAAGAAACTCCCGAAGTTTCCGTAGAAGAAAAGCCGAAAAAGAGAACGACGAAGAAGAAAGCGGAAGCGGCGACAGAGACGGAAAAAACTGCTGAAAATGCGGCGACTGAAGAAAAAACGGGGAAAACGGTTGAGGTTAAAACTGCGCCCAAAGCGGAAGAAAAGACGGAAGTGAAGGCGGAAGAAAAACCCGCAGAACAACCGCAGGCAGAGAAGAAAGCCGAGCCGAAAACGGAAAGTAGAACGTTTGTGCCGAGGGCAGAAGCAAAACCTGCCGAACCGAAAGCGCCTCGCGCACCGAGATATTTCAGAAACGGTCAAGAACAAGGGGTGTACGTCGCGAAACCGGGCGTAGAAACAACGCCTACTTCCACATATCGTCCCCGTCCTCAAGGGGACAGACCTGCTCGTCCTCAAGGCGACAGACCGTATACGCCTCGTTCCACGACGGGAACAAGACCGACGGGCGGAACAAGACCTACTGTTGGCGGCGGTATGGCTGCGCCCATTTCGACAGGCAGAGATACCAAATCTTTCTCTGCGCCTGCAAAGAAAAAGACGTTTGAAAAAACGTATTCGGAAAAGAAAGCGCCCAATAAGCGTGATCTTGCTCGTCAACAAGGGCTTACGGTGGAGGATTTCGACGAAGATAAGAGCGGTTACAGAAAGATGCGTACGTCTAAAAAGCAGAAGCGTCAAGAAATGCCGACGATCAAGATCGAACACGCAGTTGTAACGACGCAAGACATTCCTTTGAAGGTGTTGTCGGAAAAATTGGGGGTTTCCGCGGTGGAAATCACCAAGCGTCTGTTTAAAGAAGGCATTATGAAAGGGATCAACGATTCGATCGATTATGAAAACGCGGCTTTGATGGCGGCGGATATGGGGATCGATCTTGAATACAAGCCCGAAAAGACGGCGGAAGAAGTGTTGATGGACACGACGACTGCGGAAGATGAAAGCAAGTTGGTGCTTCGCGCGCCTGTCGTTACGGTGATGGGACACGTAGACCACGGTAAAACGTCGTTGTTGGACGCGATCCGTTCCACGTCGGTGACGAGCGGCGAAGCGGGCGGTATTACGCAGAGCATCGGTGCGTACACGGTGACGGCGAAAGGCAAGCAGATCACTTTTATCGATACACCCGGACACGCGGCGTTTACGGCAATGCGTGCGCGCGGCGCACAAGTGACGGACGTCGTTATCTTGGTGGTGGCGGCGGACGACGGTATCATGCCGCAGACGATCGAAGCAATCAACCACGCGAAAGCGGCAAACGTGCCCATCGTTGTGGCGATGAATAAAATGGACAAATACGAGATCAATCCCGATCGCGTAAAACAACAGTTGATCGAACACGAACTCGTTCCCGAAGAATGGGGCGGCGATACAATGATCGTTCCCGTATCGGCAAAGACGGGCATGGGGATCGACGATTTGCTCGATTCGGTAAACTTGATCGCGGAAATGCAAGAATTGAAGGCAAATCCCGATCGTCCCGCAAAAGGTACGATCATCGAAGCGAAGTTGGATAAAGGTAAAGGCCCTGTTGCAAGCATCATTATCCAAACGGGTACGTTAAAGACGGGCGACAACATTTTGTCGGGTACGACGATGGGGCGCGTCCGCGCGATGTTCGACGACAAGGGCAGAGCGGTGAAGAGCGCAGGACCTTCCATGGCAGTGTCTATTTTGGGCTTGGAAGAAGTGCCGAATGCAGGCGACAGTATCGTTGCCGTCGATCAAGCATTGATGAAGCAAGTTCAAGAAGAAAGAAAGAACCGCGAACGTGAAAGTATGATCAAACAACAGAGCCGTGTAACGCTCGACGACGTATTTGCGCAAGTGGAAGAAGGAAAGATCCAAAACCTCAACTTGATCGTAAAAGGCGACGTGCAAGGCAGTGTGGAAGCCGTGAAACAGTCGTTGGAAAAATTGTCGAACGAAGAAGTCCGCGTGAAGGTGATTCATTCGGCGGCGGGTGCGATCAACGAAGGGGACGTTATGCTGGCGGACAGCGCAAACGCGATCATTATCGGCTTTAACGTACGTCCGGATACGAAGGCGAAGAAACTTGCGGAATCGTCGAAAGTGGACGTAAGAAGTTATCGTATCATTTACGAATTGTTAGATGATATGGAAGCGGCGTTGAAGGGTATGCTTGCGCCGAAGTTGAAAGAAACGCTTACGGGTAAATGTGAAGTTCGTCAAACGTTTAATATCACAGGCGTTGGTACGATTGCAGGTTGTTACGTTACCGACGGTAAGATCGTGCGCGGCGGTAAGTTGCGTATTTACCGTGAAGATATTATGATCTGCGAAGGCGGCGTGAAACAGTTGAAACGTTTCAAGGACGACGTGAAAGAAGTGAACTATGGTTATGAATGCGGTTGCGCGATCGACGGATTTAACGAGATCCGCATCGGCGACATCATTGAATGTTACGTGACGGAGGAGATCAAAGCGTAATGAAAGTGTCGAGAACGTCGAGATTAAACGGCGAATATCAAAAGGAGATCAGCGCAATTATACGGCGATTGAAGGACAGAGCTCCCGACTTTAAGGGATTGGTGTCCGTAACGGAAGCGGACGTTGCGCCCGATTTGAAAACGGCGATCGTCTACGTCAGTATTTATGGCGCGGGCGAAGCGGAAACAAAACGTACGTTTGAAATTTTGCAGGAAAACGCAGGTTTTATCCGTCATCAGTTGTCGCAGGTGATGCGTATGCGTACAGTGCCGGCATTGACTTTCCGTATGGACGGAAGTATGAGCTATGGCGCGAAAATGGACGAGTTGTTTAAGAGTATCACCTATTCGACGACGGCGGAAGACGCAGAAAGCGAAAAGGAAACGGACGGAGAGGAAAATTAAAAGAAAACGCAAATTTGCGCTCTATAGATGCGTTGCAGTAATGCAACGCATTTATACGCATAAAAGGAAAAAGATGAACACGTTAGAACAAATTGCAGAAAAAATAAAAAACGCCAAACGCGTGGCTGTTTTTACGCATATGCGTCCGGACGGCGATGCGTACGGAAGTGCGCTTGCACTTGCGCGCGCGCTCGATTTTTTACAGATCGAAAACGAAGTGTGCGTAGAATCGGAAGTCCCGTCCAATTTGACGTTTGTGGAAGGGATAGAAAAGGTGCTGAAAAAGCCGCAAGCGGAATACGACTTGTTGGTGTTGGTCGATTGCGCGGACGAGCAGCGTTTGGGAGAACTTTCGGGAGAATTTTTTATTGCCCGAAAGAAAAAGATCGACACGGTGAATATCGATCACCACGTATCGAACACTCAGTTTGCAAAATACAATTACGTGCGTACGTGCGCGGCGAATTGTATGAACGTGGCGCAACTCATCGCGTACATGGGTGTTCCGTTTGATAAAAAAACGGCGGAATATCTCTTGATTGGGCTGTTGACCGATTCGGGCAATTTTTCTCACGACGACGTAACGGAAGAAACGTTTTTGCTTGCGGCGGAATTGGCGAAAGCAGGGGCGGATATCCGTTATTGCAACGAACAACTTTTCAAACGGCAACCAAAACAGCGCGCGGCGTTGTTTGCCAAGACGATGAACGGTATTCGTTATTATCACGACGATCGGTTTGCGGTAATTACGATCAGAATGGAAATGATGAAAGAATGCAACGCCGACAATGGCATGACGGAAGGATTTGTCGATTTTCCCTTAAGCGTAAGCAGTGTGGAAGTTGCGGCGTCGATTATGGAAGTTGGAAAAGGTAAATACAAAGTTTCGTTGCGTTCGAAAACGTATGCGGACGTCAATAAGATCGCGGGGGTATACGGCGGCGGCGGACACGTGCGCGCGGCGGGTTGTATGCTGTTTGGCGAGATCGAAGACGTATTGGATAAACTGTCGTATACCGTGTCGCAATATTTGGAAGATTGAAAAATCAAACTTTGTATTTGAGGAAATTTGTGAAGGTGTAAAAAGTCGATATAACGAAAATAGAAAAAATAAGGAAAAAAGTTTCCCTCTCAAGCCAAAAAAATGGCTGAGGGGGTTGATTTTTTTGGCTTTTGCGTGTATAATAGAAGAACAAGAATATGATGGAACGTTGCGGCGTATGAAAAAGACGGACCGCGACGGGGAAGTAATATGGCAAAAGTTAAGAAAAAAATTGAAGAACTCATATCCTTACACGGCGAAGCTGCGAAAGTGGTGACGTACGCCGATTATTTTTCGCGCAAGCCGTTGTTTTCGTCCTTGCAGATCAAAAATGCGGGGGACGAGGCGATCAATGACATCACGCTGTCGGTGTACAACGCCAACGGCTTGTTGATCGATTGTCATAAAACGTTGGAAGAAATTCCGTTTGAAAGTGTCGTGCAGGTAGATCTTGGCAGTGTGCTGTCGCCTGTGTATTTTTCTGCGCTGGAAGAAGTGCGGGAAGAAAAGATTGAAGCAACGCTGAGGAATGAAAAAGGCGTAATCGCGACGGCAACGTGGACGGTGACGGCTTTGCCGTTTGATTATTGGCAGGGTACGGACGGCGATCCCGAAATGCTGGCGGCGTTTGTGCGCCCTCGGCTTGCCGATTGTTCGCGTATGCAAACGGAAATGGCGGCGCAGATGAAAAAGTGGGGAGCGGCTTGCGAATTCGGAAGCTACGTCGGCAATGATAAAAACACCGTTCGTCGTATGATCGCGGCGTTGTATGCCGGTATTCGTCATTTTTCCATCAAGCGAAAAGATTGCGACATTTCCCGTCCCGTGGAAGCGGGGGCAGGAGTTAAGATCCTGTCCGAAAAACAGGCAAGCCCGTTGGAAATGGCGTTGTTTGCCTGCGCTTGTTTGGAAAGCGTGGGGTTACATTCCGTTTTGATCTTCGGGGAAAAGGAGATCACGTGCGGCGTTTGGCTGTATGACAGTTGTTTTATCGACACCGTTTCCGACGACGTGGGGCGGTTGAGCGCGTACGTTGCAGACGGGATCAACAATCTCAGTTGCTTTGACGTGGAAGATTTGTTTGCGGATAAAAACGCCGCGTATTCCACTTCGGAAGAACATTTCAAACAGAAATTGGAATCGGGTGCGTATTACGATCGGTATGTGGACGTGCATCGCTGCCGCATTTCGCACGTGTTGCCTTTGCCTTTGCGTGCAAGAAATTTAAAGGGTTTCGAGATTTTGTCGGAAGAAGACATGTCCCCCGACGCCGCGCCGAAAGAATTGCGTACGGCGCAAAAACTCAGTTTGGACAACGAACAAACCAAGGATAAATATTGGGAACGCCGTTTGCTCGATTTATCGATGAAGAATACGTTGCTTAATTTTTCGCCCGTGAAAACGGTGGCGCACGTGTTGTCAACGTCGGCAGACGCAACTTTGGACGCTTTGTCTTCGCGCGGGGAAATGAGCCTTGCCGCCGCAACCAACGACGTGTTGGAAATTGCGCAAAAAGGCGTACATTTCGGCGCAAGTTCGGCAACCAAAGGTATGCGAGAATTGATCGCATTGGAAAACGGATCGGGCGTTTTGCGTACGTTTTCCGACGAAAAGACTTTGACGGAAACGATCACACGGTTGATCAAGAAAAACAAGGAAGCCAACGAAGAATCGGGTACGAAAATTTTGTATTTGGCGTTGGGATTTTTAAAGTGGTATTCGCGAGAGGACGGCAAGGAAAAATATGCGCCGCTCATTTTGCAACCCGTACATTTAAAGAAAGGCAAGGGCGGAAACGGTTATGCCGTTGCGATTTCCGACGAGGAAGCTTCCGTCAATTCGACCTTGCTCGAATTTTTAAAACAAGAATTTAACATTGATATCCGCGGCTTGGAAGGCGCGATACAGGGCTTGAAACTTTCGGAAGTGCTTGCGATGGTGCGTATGGAAGTGGTGGGCATGAAAAATTGGGAAGTGTTCGACGACGCGTATATTGCGGCGTTCTCGTTTGCGCGCTATCAGATGTGGAACGATCTTCGCCAAAACATCGGGGAGTTTTCCAAAAACAAGATCATCGACGCATTGTTGAACAATTCGGTGGTGATGGGCAGTATCGACAAGGAAGCCAGCGAAGATACGGCATTGCCGGAGACGACGCTGACGCCTTTGCCTGCGGATGCGTCGCAATGGGCGGCGATCGCTATGTCGCAAACGGGCAAGAGTTTTGTTTTGCACGGCCCTCCCGGCACAGGGAAATCGCAGACGATCACCAATATGATCGCCAACGCGCTCTACGAAGGGAAACGGGTGCTGTTCGTGGCGGAAAAACAGGCGGCGTTGTCTGTGGTTAAAAAGAGATTGGACGCGCTGGGGATCGGGGAGTTTTGTTTGGAATTGCATTCGAACAAAGCCAACAAATCGGACGTATTGCAAAAATTGACGACGACGCTTTCCTTGGCAGGCGCGCAAGAAAAAGTGGATATCAAAGAAAAATCGAATGCGATCGTAAAATTACGCAGCGATTTGTCCGAACCGCTTGCGGCGTTGCATAAAAAACGCAGATTGGGCGTGTCCATTTACGAAGCGTTGTTGATTTGTTTGAAAAATAAAAACGCGCCCGATATTATGAATATCGAAAGCACGTTTTACGACGGCTTGACGAAAGAAAAAATAGAAATTTACGAAAATATGATGGTGCAGGCGGCGGCTGCGGCGAAAGAATGCGGCGGCGTGTACAATTCGCCCTTCGCCAACGTCAATCTCACCGAATACAGCTTGTTGGTGCGCGATTCGGTGTACTGTTCGTCCGAAGTGGTGATCGCCGAAATCAAGCATTTGAAAAATTACGTTGCACTGTTTTTGGATCTGTACCGTCAAAAAATCAGCACACTGACGCGCAAAAAGTTAGATGCGCTTTGCGATATTGCAAAAACGTTGTCTACGGGCGCATTGAACAAATATTATAAGGAAAACGAAGAAGAATTTTACGCCTTCTTTAACGCCAACAGACGGCTGGACGCAAGCTTTGAAAAATATTTTGCAAGCTGTAAAAAGCTGATTGACGTCGGCAAGGAATATGAAGAACTCGGAAAATGGTTGGAAAAGGGCAGAAGCGATTTCGAGGAAAACAAAACGGTGAGCGGTATTGTGAAAAAGCTGTCGAAAGTGGCGATCCAGCCTTTGAAGCGGCAGGAAATACTGCAACAATTGGAAAACGTTTTCGAAATTTATGAAGCGATGGCGCGGATCAAGTCCAACACCAAGTTGTCGCAATATTTCACGTTGACATTTGGCAGAGTCGATTTCTTCGACGCGCGTAAAAATTTCTTGAAAGATTTGTATCGGTTGAACGATCAGTGTTCGTCGGTGTTTATGGATTATAATGCCGACAGTTTCAACAGTATGTGTATCCGTGCGGCGACGGGGTATTCCGACCCCGTTTTGAAAGGGTTGACCCGTTCGTTAGACAGTTTCCGTGCTGCGGAAAAGAGCTTTTTAGACGTGATCGCGGCGGACAAAAAGAAAGCCCCCGACGTAGATATTTTGGACGTATATACGGCAAAAGCGGGTGCGTTGATTGAAAATATCGATATGTTGGCAAGCTGGTGTATGTATAAAAAGACGGCGAAGGCGTTGGACGAGGCAGGGCTTACGTTTATCACCGACGCATTGGAAAACGGTTCGGTCAGCAGTGAAAATATCGTGGACAGTTTTGAAAAGAATATTTACAAAAACTTTTTGCAAACGAATATCCCGCTCGACCCCGTATTGGCTCGGTTTTCGGCGGCGGTATCCGAGGAAAAAGCGGAAAGTTTGCGTATGACGATGGACGATTTTGCCCGTCTTACCAAAGAGGCGATCCGCGCAAAACTTTTGTCCCGTTTGCCCAACGAAACGACGGAAGGCAGTTTGAGTTTGGAAGTGGCAAATTTCCAACGTTTTGCCAAGGCAAATTTACGCGGCATGGGTTTGAGAAAGCTGTTTGAAGAAATTCCGCAGTTGATGAAAGTGGTTGCGCCGTGTATGTTGATGAGCCCGATCACGGTGTCGCAATATTTGCAGGCGGAACACGGAATGTTCGATATGGTGATTTTCGACGAAGCGTCGCAGATCCCGACGGCGGAAGCGATCTGTTCGTTGGCGCGAGGGAAATCGGCGATCGTCGTCGGCGACCCCAAACAGTTGCCGCCCACCACCTTCTTCAATACGACGTACGTGGACGAAGACAACCTCGAAAACGAGGATATGGAAAGCGTATTGGACGATTGCCTTGCGATCAATATGCCGCAACGCCATTTGACGTGGCATTACAGAAGTAAGCACGAAAGTCTTATCGCATTCTCCAATATTATGTATTACGAAAATCGTCTTTGCACATTCCCGTCGCCCGACGCGCTCAGCAGTAAGGTGAAATTTGTGTTGGTGGAAGACGGCGTGTACGATCGCGGTTTCAGCAAGCGCAACAAGGCGGAAGGGGACGCGTTGATCGCGGAAGTGTTGCGGCGGCTTGCCGATCCCGCTTTGAAAAAGGCGAGTATGGGGATCGTGACGTTCAGCAACGTGCAAAAGGAATATATCGAACGTAAACTGACGGCGGCGATTGCGGAAAAACGTTTGGACAGCGCGGCGTACGACAGAGAAGAACCGTTGTTTGTGAAAAACCTCGAAAACGTGCAGGGGGACGAGCGGGACGTCATTTTGTTCTCCGTTTGTTACGGTCCCGATCGCACGGGCAGGATATCCTTGAATTTCGGTCCGTTGAACCAAGTGGGAGGCTGGCGGCGTTTGAACGTAGCCGTATCGCGTGCGCGTGAAGAAATGGTGGTGTTCTCGTCGATGACGGGGGCAATGATCGACGTGTCGAAAACCAATTCGAAAGGGGTTGCAGGATTGAAAGCCTTCCTCGAATTTGCCGAAAAGGGCAGAACGAATTTGGCGATTTCGGCAAGCAATTTGGTGACGAAAAAGCCCGGATTAGGAAAATATATCGCAGAGGAACTCTCGTCGTACGGATATGAATGTCGTTACGACGTCGGGGTTTCGGGATTTAAGATCGACGTTGCCGTGGTCGATCCGAAAAACAGACACCGTTTCATTTTGGCTATCATGTGTGATACGCCCAACAATTTCTCGGTGAAAGATAGAAATATTTTGCAGATCCAAACGCTGAAACGGAATAATTGGAACGTGATACGGTTGTATTCGGTCAATTATTATAACAATCCCAAGCGTGAGATCAAGAAAATCAAAGATTTGTTGGATAAGCTGACGGGCGCAGATAAACGGGGCGGAACAGAACTCAACCGCAGCAAGAAGACGTATAAAGTTGCGGCGTTGGAAGAAAAATTTGAAAACGCCACTTACGTAACGTCGGGCGAAAACGACAAGGAGATCATCGCAAGGTTAAAAGCGATCGTGGCGGCGGAAGAACCGATTTCGTTCAATTTCCTCGTGCGGCGTTGTTTGATGAGCCTCGGGATCGTAAAATACGGCGCGAAAGTGGAAACGCGTATGCAAGCGTTGATCGGGCTTTGCGGGTTTAAGTACGAGCGGATCTTGGGGATTCCGTTCTATCGGAAAACGGACAAAAACGTTGGATATGACAAATACCGCGTCGAAACGGGCGAACCTCTTCGGAAAGAGGACGCCGATTTTACGCCTTATGAAATTATCGCCATCGTACGCGGCGCGTTGGAAGACAAAGTTGCGTTGTATATGGAAGAAATACAGACGATCGTCGCTTCCGTTTTGCGGGTAGCGAAACCGTCCGAAAAGTTTACGTTATACGTCAACGATTGCGTTACGATCGGGGAGGAAAAAGGTTTGTTCGTGCGTTCGGTTTCCGATCGGATATCGATGGCTTAAAATAATTTGAGCATACCATGTACGAGATGAATAAAAAATCACGGTGTAACGCCGTGGTTTTTTGTCATCGGGAAGGACAAAAGAAAAATGCAAAACGCAAGGAAGAAACGATGAAGACACAGACCAAACAATCACTGCATAGCGAGGACAAATTATTTAATTTCCGTCCTGTGTTTTTTGCTGCCGTTTTTTTGTGTTTGGGTATCGTTTTTGCCTATTATCGGGCAAAAGGAACGCTTTCGGCGTGGTGGTTGACGCTGTGGTTGCCTATGCTCGTCGCGCCTTTTTGCTTTTGTAGAACGCGGAAACAGATAAAAGCGCGTGCGTTTGCGCTTTGCCTGTTGGTGTTTTCGTTTTGCGTGGGACACAGCGCGTTTTTTATCAAAACGGAACGGTTTACGTCCGGCAGAGTGTTTCAAGAAGAACAGACGGTTTTGGGTACGTTGATCGAAAGGCAAGAGGTGCAATACGGAACGTGGGCGGTATTGACAGATCTTTCGATCGGCGATTTGGAGGAGGAAGGGAAACTCGTCGCATACCTGCCCACCTCGTTTGCGGATGAAATGACGATTTCCGATCGGATCGTATTGGTCGGGAAAGTCTATACGAAAACAGAATGTTTTCAAGACGGCGTGCTTGACGTATATGCCATCGGGGATGATATTCGCTTTGAAATGAAGAACGCGCGCGGATGTACCAAAGCGGGGGAAACGTTCGATCTTTTTTTATCGATCAGGCAACGGGTACAAAAGGTGGTGTATGTCGGCATGGACGAAACGCCTGCCGCGGTGACGATGGCTGTGTTGCTCGGTGATACGGCGGGGATCGAAAACGCATTGTTGGAAAATATCCGTATGGGCGGAATTGCGCATATTTTTGCCGTTTCGGGGTTGCACGTTGGGGCGTTGTACGCATTTTGCCGTTTGTTGATGCAAAAAACTCGTTTGGGGAAAATGCCGAAACTGCTGCGTTGGGGGTTGTTGTTTGCCATTCTTTTTTTCTATGCGGGTGTGTGCGGTTTTTCCGCTTCCGTCGTTCGCGCGACGGTCATTTGCCTCACAACGTATGCGGCGTATTTGATCGGAACGGAAACGGATTTTTTACAAAGTCTCGGATTGTCGGCGATCATCGTGTTGTTGCTTTCGCCCACTGCATTGTTTGAAGTGGGCTTTCAGCTTTCATTTTTGGCGTGTTTGGGGCTTGCGTTGCTCAGCAAACCGATCGAAAAGGCGTTGTATGAGCTTGGAAGACTTGCGAAGAAGTTGTATATACGTTGTTTTTACGGTGGAGTGAAAGCCCGTTCCAATCCGCCGAGCGCAAACGACGATACGCCGCCGCTTACGGTGTTGCAGCGTATGGTGCGTTCGGTTGTATCCTTTTTATCTGCGTGTTTTGCGGCTCAAATTTTCACTGCGCCCGTATTGATGATCGCATTTGAATACGTTTCGGGTTGGGGATTGTTGTTAAATTGCCTGTTTGTGCCGTTGATCAGTTGCGCGTTCGCCGTTTTACTGTTATTTGTGTTGGCGGCTTGTTTATTGCCTGCTTCGCTTGTCGCGGCTTGGTTATACGTCCCGTCCGTCGTTTGGTCGGTGATCTTATTGACGTTTGAAACGGTCGATTTTTCCTCCTTTATGCTGTCGGGGTTTTCCTTGTCAGGCGGCAGTATCCTGTCGTATTACGGCGGCTGGCAATTTTTATCGGATAAGTGGAACGTGACAAATCGGCAAAAATGGACGTTGGCAATGGTATGTTTTTTGGCGTTTGCCATAACCATGTACGCGTTGAATGTGTAAAATGAGATAAAAATGTAAAAAAACGGTGAGCGGTCGGCGATCGAAAAATAAAAAGAAAGGAGAAAGGGAATACTTTCGGTATTCTCTTGCTTTTTTTTACGGAATATGCTATAATAAATTGCAGTAAAATAAAAATGGGAGGTTGCAAGGTTGAAATACGTCGATTTTAAAAAGTTTACGGATGAAAACGGCGCGCAGCCCATTTATCTTTTTGAAGGAGAAGAATCCTATTTCCGCGAAAAGGGCGAGTCTCTGTTAAAGGCGCGCTTTTTGCAAGAGGCGACGCTCGATTACGTTGCCTACGACGGAGCTTCATTGAAAGGAGAGAAACTGAAAACGTTGGTGGACGCAGTAAATTGTTTCCCTTTTTTAAGCGAAAAACGCATTGTGCGCGTGACGGAGTTTTATCCGACGGAAAAGGATTATGAAACGTATTTAAAGGGATTGTTTGAAAAACCGCCGCAAGACGGAATATTGCTGATCGTCAACGTGGGCAAAGGGAAAACGGGAACGGCGGCGCTTGCAAAAAAGCCCAACGTCACGTACGTCGATTGCGCGCGTTCGGATGAAGAAACGATAAAAAAATGGATATATCTCACCTGTAAACGGGAGGGGATATACGCCGACGGGATCACGTGCGGAAAGCGGGCGTCCTATTGCGTATTCGATATGGCTCGTATCGCAAAAGAAACGGAAAAATTGTTGACGTATTGTATGGCGGCGGAGGAAGATCGATTAACGGACGATATCGTCGATCGGTTGGTGTATCCCGATTCCGAATATAAAATTTACGAGTTGGCAAACGCCTTGGCGAAAAAAAATTATTCGGAGTATATCAAGATCTGCAACGATCTGTCTACGCGCGGATTTAACGAAACCTCGCTTTTATCCTCGCTGGCGTCGTATTTTCGGGGCTTGTACGAGGTGTCGCAATGCAGAGGGAGCGATCGGGAGATCGCCGCGACGCTGGGTATTAAAGAATACGCGGCGAAAAAAAACAGGGAACAGGCGGCAAAATTTTCAAAATCCGAACTGCTTGGCACGTACGACGAAATTTACGGAGCGATCAGCGGTATCAAATGCGGGGAACTTGCCCCGCCGTCGGCGTTAAAAAAAGTGACGGCGAAGTTGTTTTTCGGAAATTCGTAAAAAAACCGTAAAAACACTTTATTTTTAAAGGAAAATCTTATATAATAAAAACAGCGAAGAAAGCAATATTTTTAGGAAAAAACAAACGGAGGATATGTATGGGAGTAGGTTTATTGACGGCAAGCGAACAGATCGATAAATTGGTGACGCACGTTGTCGATTTTTTCACGTATTTCCAAGTGATGTATGCAGTGGAGATCATTCTGTTTTTTGCGTTGATCTTCTTTGTTTCCAAGGTGTTGCGCGATAACGACGCAACCAAATTGATGGTGTTTTATTGGGCGTTGATCCTCGTGGGCGGCGCAATGCGGATCTTTGACGAGGCCTTGATGACAAGCGGATTTTTCCTTTGTTTCATCTTGCTGATTTCCGCGTTTATGCTCATTTTATTCAACGTGGAAGTGAAAAAGAGTCTTTGGGACGTACACACGTCGAAAGAAAGTATCGTTGAAAAATTGCAGGGGAATGCGGAAGTGCGTTCGCAGGCAGAAACCGAACGTTGTATTGCCAACATCATCAAAGCTTTGCAAAATATGTCGAAGAACAACGTTGGCGCGCTGATCGTATTATCGAAAGGTAGTTTGCCCAAGCAAGTGTTGCAAAGCGGGGTGCAGATCGACGCGGAAATTTCCACGGCGATGATCGAAGGGGTATTTTTCCCGAAAGCGCCTTTGCACGACGGCGCAATGGTGATCCACGGGCATAAGATACAGGCGGCGGGTTGCTTTTTGCCTTTGACGCAAAAAACCAGTTATCCCAAAGAATACGGCACGCGTCATCGCGCGGGGATCGGGATCACTGAAGTCGCCAACGTTATTTCGTTGATCGTTTCGGAAGAAACGGGGATCATTTCCATTGTAAAACAGGGCAACGTCACCCGTTATGCCGATTATGATATGTTGATGGACGCTTTAAAAGATTACTATTGGCAGGATATGCCTTTGACGGATAAAAAGCGCGGAGGGAACAGATGAAATTCGTAAACTTTTTAAAAAACGTATTTATATCAAAATTTTGGATCAAAGCGATTTCTTTGATTTTGGCAGTTGTGGTCGTTATTTTATTGAACAACGCGTAAAATTGCACAACGCATAAAAAGCGACGAAAAAGAGGAGTCTTTTCGACAAACGGCATACAATATAATAACGGCGCAACGCGAAACGTCGCGCCGTGAAACGTTTTGGTGAAAGGAGTGTTATGGGATTAAAGGTTTGTAAATTCGGTGGAACGTCCATGGCGGACGGCAATATTATTTTAACGGACGCAAAGATCGTACAGGCGGATACAGAACGGCGTTACGTCGTTGTTTCCGCGCCCGGAAAACGGTTTGGCGGCGATATCAAAGTGACCGATCTGCTGTATCGATGCTCGGGCGCATTCGAGACGGGAGATCGCAAACAATTTGACGAAGTTTTCGCCAAAGTACGCGCCCGTTTTTTAAATATCGAGAAAGAGATCGGCAAAGATCTGGGTGTTTCGGCGGCGCTGGACGACGTGGAAACACAGATATTAAGCGGAGCAGGGCGAGATTATTGCGCCTCTCGCGGAGAATTTTTGGCAGCGCGTATTATGGCGGCGGTTTTGGATATTCCTTTTGTGGACGCAACGGAATTTATTCGGTTCAAGGCGGACGGAACATTGGACGAGGAAACGTTTGTGTTGGGCGGAAAACTGCTGTCGAAATATTATCGCGCGGTGATCCCCGGATTTTACGGCTTGGGCGCGGACGGAAAAGTGAAAACGTTTTCGCGCGGCGGCGGAGATATTTCCGGTTCGATCGTGGCAAGGTCGGTGATGGCGTCGTTGTATGAAAATTGGACGGACGTCAGCGGTTTTTACGCTTGCGATCCGCGCATCGTCAACGGTTGCAAATCCATTCCCGAACTCACCTATCAAGAATTACGCGAACTTTCGTATATGGGCGCAAACGTGTTACATAGCGAATCGATCTTTCCCGTGCGCAGCGCAGGAATCCCGATCCGTATTTGCAATACGTTCCGTCCCGAAGACGCGGGCACGTATATCGTAAAATCGTTTACGCGCGATTCGCAAGAATGTGTCGTGACGGGGATCGCGGGAAAGAAAGGCTTTACGGCGATCACGTTGGAAAAATCGATGATGAACACCGAAGTGGGGTTTGTCGAAAAGGTGTTGGGCGTGATCGGAAAACATGGCATTTCGTTCGAGCATTTGCCTTCGGGAATAGATACGATGTCCCTTGTGATCGACAACGAATATTTAAAAGACGGCGTTTTGCAGACGATTATGGAAGAAATGCGTATTGCGGTGCGGCCCGATAAAATTTACGCGCACGAAAATATCGCGCTTGTCGCAACCGTGGGGCACGGAATGGCGAAAAACGTAGGTACGTCTGCGCGCTTATTTACGGCGTTGTCGGCGGCGGGGATCAACGTGAATATGATCGATCAGGGCTCAAGCGAGTTGAACATCATCGTCGGTGTGGAAAACGAAGATTGCGCAGCGTGTATCAACGCGATTTATAACGAATTTTTTGCGTAAGCAAATCAATATATACACAGGAGAAGAACTATGAAAACGTATACGGTGGATTTAACTCAGGAATACGCCTTTTTGGCAGGCGGGAAACTTGATTGTATTTTGATGGATTTTCCGTGGGATGGGGACAGAAGCGAGCGCGATTGGAAACGCCCTGCGGTGATCGTTGTTCCCGGCGGCGGATACGGTTTTGTCAGCAAACGCGAGGGAGAACCGGTGGCAACAGCCTTTTTGGCAAGAGGCTTTCAAACGTTTATTCTTACGTATCTGATCGCAGGCGACGGCGTGCGTTATCCCGAACAGTTGTTGGAAGTGTCTGCGGCTGTCGATTATGTGCGGAAACACGCGAAAGAATTGGATGTAAATCCCGATGAAATTTTTGTAGTCGGGTTCTCTGCGGGCGGACATTTAACAGGCAACCTTGCTGTGGAACATCAAAACGTTTCCCAAAAAGCAGGCGTTGCGCTCGATTGTAAACCCACGGCAGTAGGGCTTTGCTATCCCGTCATTTCCAAGATCCACGGACATCAAGGCTCTTATGAAAATCTTTTAAACGGATATACGGAAGAAGCGCAAGCGGAATTGCTGAAAACGCTCAA
The DNA here is from genome assembly GCA_017463205.1 of Clostridia bacterium. Lineage (GTDB taxonomy): Bacteria > Bacillota > Clostridia > Christensenellales > Borkfalkiaceae > Scatosoma. Next base: position 13,239 of record JAFTPQ010000024.1, on the reverse strand, counting down.
TTTAAACGAGGCTGTTTCAAAGGAAACGCCGCCTGCGTTTATTTGGGCGACGGCGGAAGACAATGGAGTGCCTGCCGACAACGCGCTTCGTTATGCGTTGGCGTTGGCGGATAAAGAGATCGCTTACGAATTGCACGTCTATCCGCAGGGCTGGCACGGTTTGTCTACGGCAAGCAAGGAAATCAACGGTATCAGCGACGTGTATGCGAGAGTGCCGCATTGGCTGGACGATTGCGCGGCATTTTTCCGTTTGTATGTAAAAGAACCTTTTTAAAGAGATCAACGGTTGTTAAGAAAGACGGATATAATAAAACACAAAGGCGGGGGGGGGGAACGACCTCCGCCTTTATATTTTTTAAGTTCAACGCGTACATGGTATGCGTGTTTTATTATTTTCTGGCTCGAATATACACGCTGCCGTTTCGTAAAATACAGCCGTGCGCTTTTGCCATTTGCGAAACGCTCACCACTTGGTATCCGTCCGCTTTCAAATCGGGCAACAGCCGTTTTAATGCGTCGATCGTCGCAGGATAACCGTCGTGCATCAGCACGATCGCGCCGGGAGATCGGTTTGAAAATACCGTTTCGTAGATATCGTCGGCGGAAGTGCCTGCCCAATCCAACGTGTCGATCGACCAGTGAATGATGGGAGTTTGCGCAACATTTTTTACGTTTTCGTTGAATTTTCCGTACGGCGGTCGCAATAAGTGCCGTTCTTTTCCGTCGGCGAATTTCAACAACGCGTCTGTCGCGTCGATTTCTGTTTTCAGCTCGTCTTTCGTTAACGTGGTCAAATCGAAATGCGATTGCGTGTGATTGCCCAATTCAAAACCCAACGTTTTGGCGGCGTGCAAAAGGTGCGGCGTTTCTTTGTCGAATAAATATCCGTTTAAAAATAGTGTAGCGGTTGCGGGCGTATCGGGATTTTGTTCGTTAAACGCCGCAAAAACGGCAAATAAACTTTCCGTAGCCCGTGTGGGTGCGTCGTCAAACGTGAACGCGATCAATTTTTTGTTGCAATCCACAGCGGAAATATCCACGTCCGAAACGTTCCAAACAGTGGGATCGATGGTTTCTTCTGCCGAATCCTCGCTTTGCGAACTGTCTTGCGCAACGCTGTATTCGCTGTCGTTTGCGCTTTCTTGCACGATCGGTTCTTCTAACGGGGCGTTGCCGTTTGACGAAGAAAAGGAAGATGGAAGATCGGTCGAAAAAGAGCTGTTTTCGATCGACGAAGAAGAGTGAGGCAGCGTTGCCTTGTTCGTGCAGCCGCCGCAAATAAAGCAGGAAAGAGAAATACAAATAAAAAACGCTGTCAAACAACGCTGTAAACGTAAAAATTTCATAAGAAAAGTATTTGCAAACGGCGCGCAGTTATGCGTTTAAAAGGGAGGGATAAAAACTTTTTGAGTAGAACGCCGGAAAACCTTGACATTTTTCTTTGCAAATGATATAATTAATAAAATAAGGGTATGTGTTTAAAACGTTTGAGATAAAAAGGCAGTGTCCAAAAACGAACTCGTCAGCATACGATAAGTGGTATGCAGTCGTTTTTCTGCGCTTGTTTATTGCGTTTTTGAAACGGCGAAAAAAGAGAGGGGAATAAAATGAACAACGAAGAAACACAATTAAAAGCCATTTGCCAAACGTTTTGCTTGCGTGGCGAATATCAAGGATATGAAGTGATCAACAGCGGACATATCAACACCACCTATCGAGTATTTTATCAACGGGACGGCGTGTTGAAAGATTATATTGTTCAGCAGGTAAACACGTACGTGTTCCAAGATCCCGTCGGCGTAATGGAAAACATTTCCGCCGTCACCGAATTTATCCGCGCAAAAATCAAGCAAGTGAAAGAGACGGCAAAGCGGAACGTGTTGCATTATAAACAAACGGCGGACGGCAAATATTATACGCTGACGGAAGACGGCGGTTTTTGGCGTTGCTGTCGGTATATCGACGAATCCGTTTGTTTCTTGAAACCTGAAAATTTAAAAGTCATTGAGGAATCGGGGAAAGCGTTTGGTGAATTTCAATTGCAACTTGCCGATTTTCCCGTTGAAAAACTTTCTATTGTGATCCCGCATTTCCACAACACCATTCGACGTTACGATGCGTTCCGCGATGCGATCGCCGAAAACGCGAAAAACCGTGTGGCAGAACTTGCGGAGGAGATCGAGGGGTATTTGGCGTTGGAAGAACTCGCAACAAAGCCCTATCGTCTGCAAAGGGAGGGAGTGTTGCCCTTGCGCGTAACGCATAACGACACAAAAACCAGCAACGTGTTGTTCGATGCAAAAACGTTCGAGCATCTTTCCGTTATCGATCTGGATACGGTAATGCCGGGTTTGGTCGCATTTGATTTTGGAGATGCGATTCGAGTTGCGGCGTCTACGGGCGAAGAAGACGAACGCGATTTAAGTACGGTTGCCGTCGATATGGAAAAATACGAAGCCTTCACACGCGGTTTTGTGCGTGAGATCGGCGATTTTATCACCGAAGCCGAAAAAGCGTCGTTGGCGCTTGGGGCAGTGGCGATGACGGTGGAATGCGGCGTTCGGTTTTTAACCGATTATATCAACGGCGATATCTATTTTAAGATCCATTATCCCGATCAAAATTTGGTGCGTGCGAAATGCCATTTGAAGTTGGCGAGAGATATGATCACGCATTTAGATGAAATGCAAGCGATCGTAGATAAATATTTTAATGAAAATAAATAAAACAACAAAAAACCGACGGTTTCAGCCGTCGGTTTCGCTTTGTTTACCCGCAATGAAAATCGCCATGATCGCCAATCCCAAGTTTGCGCCCAAAAACACGCCTACGCCCAATCCGATCCAAAACATATAACGCCTCCCTTTCGTTTCTGCTTTTATGATAGCCGAAAATCAAATCGTTTATACAACCGATCTTATTTTATTGTACGCCGTATGCACCTTTTTGCGTGCTACGGTATATAATAAAAAGAAGAAAGAAAGGCGGAGGAGTTTATGAAGGTCGGTTTTGTCACGGAAAATACGGTGCGCGCGTTTCGGAAAAAGTATGACGGGGAAGCAGCCGATCTGCTTGTTTTCGGTTTTTCGGGCTTGGGGGAAGTGAGTTATGAAAAAGAGCTGAAAGGTGAAACGGATTTTTTCAAAGACGTTGCGCTGTTGTCTAAAAGTGCAAAAAGCGTTGTTGTTTGCGGTTGCGTCACCGATACGCGCGGACATAAACGAAAATCGGCTTTGGTGGCGGAAAACGGGCGTATTTTAGGCGTTTCGGATATGCTGAACGTTGTGGACGGAGCGGTGAGCAGCGGCGCGGCGCTTCGCGTGTATGAAACGGGTTTGGGGCGCATGGGGGTGGTCGTGGCGGAGGATATCCATTTTCCCGAAGTGGTGAAATCGCTTGCCGTATGCGGCAGCGATTTTATCGTCTGTCCGTTCGGTTCGGTTTTCAACAGTTTGCAGACGGTGCTGTTGCGCGCCCACGCGTATTGTTACGGCGTGCCTGTGTTGTTGGGGGGGAAGGGGTATGCGATGATCGCGGACGTTTCGGGAAATATTGCGTTTGCGTCCCCGCAAAGCCCTGTATATACCGATTTTGAAAACGTGAAACAATATCATTTGGTGGAAACTCGCCGTCGCGGCTTTTTTCGACCGGAACTGTAAATAGAGCGATAAAAACAGCCCCGATCGGATTCGGAGCTGCGTGGTTCGGTTAATAAAAGGGGAAAATGATGAAATTAAAGCGTTAAAAACCTGCGTTTTTCAATTCGCGATCGACCGAACGTTTTACGTCCCGTTCGGCGATGCTCTGCTTTTTATCGTAGGTGTGTTTACCGCGACAAAGGGCAATTTCCATTTTTACCAAGGAATCTTTAAAATACAGTTTCAACGGCACAAGCGTATATCCTTGACGATTGATCTTACCGGCGATTTTGGCAATTTCGCTTTTATGCAATAGTAATTTTCGATCGCGGCGAGTATCTTTGGAAGAAAAGCCGTCCGATTTTTCATAAAACGCGATGTGCATATTTTTAACGGATACGTCGTTGCCACGGACAAAACAAAAACTGTCGTTCATGTTGACGTTGCCGTTGCGTAACGATTTTATTTCGTTTCCTTCCAAAACGATGCCGGCTTCATATTTTTCTTCGATAAAATATTCAAACGACGCCGATTTATTCGTTGTAATTATTTTCATATTTTTTTACCTCATATATAGCAAAAATAAACTGCAAAATTTCAATTCAACGCGTACATGGTAGTCGCATTTTCTCATTTTTCTATCTTTTCCAACAAACGAAACTCCGTTCGGCGTCGGTAAAAATCAACGTCGATCACACGGATCCGAATTTCTTCTCCGATGCAATAGGTCTTCTCTTTTCCGATCAAACGAAAACGGTCGGGATCGTGCGTGTATTCTCCGTATAACGATTCCAAAGGAATAAAGCCCTCTATGGTGTTGGGCAATTCGGCAAACAGACCGAAAGACGTTACGCCGGAAATAACGGCGTCGTATTCTTCGCCGATCCGCTCGCTCATATACATCGTGATATACAAATCGTCTACGTCCCGTTCCGCATCAGCTGCGCGGCGTTCACGGTCGGACGATTGTTGCGCCGCTTCTTGGACGAACGGCGCATATTTTTTCGTCGCTTCTTCGTAATTTCCGTGTAAGATTTCTTTAATAATACGGTGAATACACAGGTCGGGATACCGACGGATAGGGGAAGTGAAATGGCAATAGCAAGGGCTTGCCAATCCAAAATGCCCAACGTTTTCAGACGAATATCTCGCTTTTTGCATCGATCGCAACATTACGCGGTTCAAAACCGAATAAATAGGCATATCTTCCGCCACTTTCAATAAATTTTGATAATCGTACGGCTTTACGTCGTCCACGGAAAATTTAGCCCGCAATCCCAACGTTTGCGCAAACGCGCGAAACGCAGTTGCTTTTTCTTCGTTGGGTTTTTCGTGGATGCGGTATAAAAACGGCGCGTCGATCGAGTGCATATATTCCGCAACCGTTTCATTGGCAAGCACCATAAACGCTTCGATGATCTGATAGGAGAAAGGGCGGTCGTGATCGGGGATCAATATTTCATCGTTTTCGTCTAAAAGAATTTTCGCCTCTTTTACGTCCAACGAAATGCTGCCTTTTTTGTTTCGCATCGTTTGCAAAATTTCGGTCAATTCCGCAAACAGGCATACCATGTCTTTGACGAGCGCATATTTTTCGCAAATTTCCCCGTCGCCGTCCAACAGTTTCGTCACTTCGTTATACGTCATTTTGTAAGAAGAACGAATTACGCTTTCAACAATTTCGTGGCTTGTAACAACGCCTTTTTGATTGATTCGCATCATGCAAGACAACGCCAAACGTTCTTCGCCCTCGTTCAGCGAGCAAATTCCGTTGGATAAAGCGCGCGGCAACATGGGCAACACCCGATCGGGAAAATAGACGCTCGTTCCGCGTTCGTAGGCTTCCAAATCAAGCGCAGAACGGTAGGAAACGTAATGAGAAACGTCCGCTATATGCACGCCCAAAACATAGATATCGCCGTCTTTTTCCAAAGAAATCGCATCGTCAATGTCACGCGTGTCTTCCCCGTCGATCGTTACGATCTGTTTTTCCCGAAAATCGCAACGCCCGATATAATCTTTTTCCGTGATCCCACGGGCCTGTTGACGTTTTGCTTCGTTTTCTACTTTTTCAGGGAACTCTTCCCGTAAATCGTACGAGCGGATGATCGACAATTCTTCCGCAAAAAAATCGTCTTCTTCGCCCAAAACTTCGATAATTTCTCCCCCGGGCGATTTTCCGTAAGGGTAGGACGTGATTTTTGCCACGGCTTTCACGCCGTTTTTCACATTGTAACAATCGGCAAGCGGGATATAAATGTCCGTGCCGAAGCGTTTTTCGTCGGGGATAAGATATCCGGCGCGGCGGTCTTTGCGGAACGTACCCACGATCGTGGAATATCCCCGTGAAAGAACGCGGATCACACACGCTTCGTCGTCGCTTCGCCCGTAAACGGGCTCTGCGATCACAACGTCACCGTGCAACGCGCCGTGCAAATTTTTATGCGGAATAAAAAAATCGTTTTCAAAGCGTTCGCTGTTATCGGGCGTAAGGAACGCAAAACCTCGTTCGTTGCCCGTCAGCACGCCTTTAATCAAGCCCAATTGCTCGCTCGTCCCATACCTGCCCCCACTGTTTACAAACAATTTGCCTTCTTCGCACAAAGCGTCTAACAAAGAAAGCAAGCGGCTTTTTTCACGGTAGGGGATATTGGAAAGTTTGCAAATTTCCGTTACGGTTTTCCCGGCAAACGTACCGTCGATAAATTTTTCAAAAATAGAATCTTTTGCGTTCAAAACACACCTCCGAAAAATATATGTAGGCCGCAAATAGGGGGAGAGGAAATAAAAACGGCGGCTTTAAAATGCAAGCCGCCGAAATCGTTTACAAAAAACTTAAACCCAAAAAGCTTCGATCTGCAACACGTAGAACAAAACCGAGAAAATAACGAGGACAACAAGACAGATCCACGTCCATTTCTTTCTCTTTTCTTCAATCGACTGACCTTTGGTTTTGCTGTAAAACGTTTCGCTGGAGCCGCCAAGTGCGTCGATCCCCGAAGAGTTTGCGGGTTGCAACAAAACGAGTACAACAGCCGTGATTGCAGCGATCGCCATCAAAATGATCATTGCAGTGCTTAATGCGATATGCGCAGTTTCGTGCGCGGGGCTTTTGTAAGGAAGATCATAAGCCAACAAATTTACTAAATTCAACATAATCGTTTGGTCCTTTTTATTACTTTTTTCTTTTGACGGCAAACGCCGTTTTCCAAAATTACCTATAAATTATACCACACTTCTTCAAATAGCGCAACTGTTTTTACTGAATTTATAAAAAATTTTTCTCGGTTGCGGCAATAAAAGTGGAGAAAAGTAACTCCAATATCAATTTTATAGGCATTTGTTTGCGTTAAGCCTTTCCATTTCGATCAAACTTTATTTGATCAAGCTCTTGCCGGTCATTTCTTTGGGTTGTTCCAATTTCATCATATCCAAAAGCGTGGGGGCGAGATCTGCCAAAACGCCGTCTTCGCGAAGCGTTACGTTTTTATATTCTTCGGATACAAGGATCACGGGAACGGGGAACGTGGTATGTTGCGTAAATGCGCCCACACCGTCGTCTGCGATCATTTGGTCGGCGTTTCCGTGGTCTGCCGTCACCAATGCGCTTCCGCCCATCGCCAAAATTTTATCCGTCACTTTCTTTACACATTCGTCCACGGTGTGTACGGCTTTGATCGCCGCGTCCATCACGCCTGTATGCCCAACCATATCGCAGTTGGCGAAATTGAGGATCACAACGTCGTATTCGCCCTTGTCCAATTCTTCCAAAACCTTATCCGTAACGGGATAAGCGCTCATTTCAGGTTGCAGATCGTACGTGGCAACCTTCGGGGAGGGGATCACGATACGCGTTTCGCCCTCTACGGGAGCTTCCAATTTCGCATTGAAGAAGAACGTCACGTGCGCATATTTTTCCGTTTCCGCAATATGAAGTTGTTTTAATCCAAGCGAAGCGATATACTGCGGCAAGGTGTTGTTGATCTCGTCGGGGGGGAATGCCACGCCCACGTTTTCAAAGGACGAATCGTATACGGCAAACCCGACGTAACAAGGCGCGAGGAAACCCGTCTTTCTTTCAAAACCAAGCGTTGCGCCTGTTTTTGCGTCCACAAAGGGGAACGTTTCTTGCGAGAACATTCTCGAAATTTGTCTTGCTCTGTCCGGACGGAAGTTAAAGCAGATGATGCTGTCGCCTTTGCCGATCAAGGCAACGGGCTTTCCGTTTTCGGTGAGGTTGGTGGGCAAAATAAATTCGTCCGTAACGCCCTTTTCATACGAAGCGTTTGCGGCTTCTTCCGCGCTGCCTTCAAACTGTACGCCCGTACCAAGCGTCAACATATCGTATGCCTTTTCTTCACGGTCCCAATTGTTGTCGCGGTCCATCGCGTAATATCTTCCCGAAACGGAAGCGATTTTGCCAAACGACAATTCGTTCAATTTATTTTGCAATTCTTTTAAGAAATCCGCGCCGGAAGTGGGGGCAACGTCGCGCCCATCGGTAAAGGCATGGATATATACGTTGTCAAGCCCTTCTCGTTTCGCCATTTCAACCAAAGCGTACAGGTGTTCGGTGTGGCTGTGAACGCCGCCCGTTGAAACCAATCCGTACAAGTGCAACTTTTTCCCGTTTTCTTTTGCGGTGTGCATTGCGCGAAGCAATTCGGCATTTTTAAAAAATTCGCCGTTGCGGATATCTTTGGTGATCTTGGTCAAGTCTTGATATACGATCCGTCCTGCGCCGATATTGAGGTGTCCAACTTCGCTGTTGCCCATTTGCCCATCGGGAAGCCCAACCGACATACCGCTTGCGCCGAGTTGCGCGGAAGGATAGTTTTCTTTGAGTTCATTGACGTATTTGCTACCGTCTGCGACGATGGCGTTTCCTTTTTCGGAAGGGTTAATGCCATAGCCGTCCATAATGATGATTGCGTAAGGTTTTTTCATAATAATCCTCCGCAATACGTATCTACTTCGAAATATTTCGTTACGCTATGTTTTTCTTTCTTGTATTTACGCATTGCTATTTTTTGTTTTTTCAAAATGAAGGGGGCAGGTATGCGTTGAACATAAAACCGCCCCCTAAAATCAACTGTATCGACGCTTACTTGTCGAAATTAACGATCGCAGCAAAATCGGGAGCTTTCAAAGACGCGCCGCCGATCAAACCGCCGTCGATTTCGGGCATAGCCATCAATTCTTTGCAGTTGCCTGCGTTCATGCTGCCGCCGTATTGAATGCGAAGCGCTTCGGCGCATTTCGGGCAGAACATTTCGCCAACCGTTTTACGAATAAACGCGATGGTTTCGTTTGCTTGCTCTGCGGTAGCGGTCTTGCCAGTGCCGATCGCCCAAACGGGTTCGTATGCGATAACGATCTTTTTGATATCTTCGATATCTTTCAAACCTTCTTTAATTTGCGTAGCCAAAACTTCTTCCGTTTTGCCCGTTTCTCTTTCTTCCAACGATTCGCCGATACAAACGATGGGGGTGAGACCTGCTTTCAAAGCGGTGAGCGTTCTCTTATTCACCGTTTCATCCGTTTCTGCAAAATATTGACGGCGTTCGCTGTGACCGATGATGACGTATTCCACGCCGTATTCAAGAAGCATCGCCGCGGAAATTTCACCCGTGTACGCGCCTTTTTCCGCAAAGTGTACGTTTTCTGCACCGAGCTTGATGTTCGTGCCTTTCAATGCTTCGCTAACTGCGGGGATATCGATTGCGGGTACGCAAACGACAACGTCGCAATTTGCTTCCGTCACGAGGGGAGCGATCGCTTTCACAAGCGCAACGCCTTCCGATGCTGTGTTGTTCATTTTCCAGTTGCCTGCTATAATGGGTTTTCTCATTTTTATTTCTCCTTTGAAAACGCATATATGCGTCGCAATACGTCGTCGCGTTTCCGCACCTCTTGGTCACGTACGCCCGGTACGCTCCCTGCGAGGTGCTCAACGCTTCTTGTCTTGCCTGCATCTCTGCGTTTTTAACTATTTTATTCTTTAAATATTTTTATCAAATGCGCAAGGAAAGGGCAACCGCGTTGCCCTTTGCCTAAAGAGGTTCTTATTTATCGTTCAAGCAAGCGATGCCGGGAAGCACTTTGCCTTCAAACAGTTCGAGGGAAGCGCCGCCGCCCGTCGAAATATGCGTCATTTTGTCTGCGTAACCAAGCACTTGTACCGCTGCCGCGCTGTCGCCGCCGCCGATGATGGTGGTCGCTTTTCCGTAAGCGTTTGCAAGCGATTGCGCAACCGCTTTCGTGCCTTCTGCCAAGATGGGGTTTTCAAATACGCCCATAGGCCCGTTCCAAATCACCGATTTCGCATTAGCTACCGCTTCTGCAAACAATTTTTTCGTTTCGGGACCGATATCCAAGCCCATCATATCGTCGGGAATTGCCATCGAATCAACAACGGTCGTTTCGATAGGTGCATCGATCGGGTTGGGGAATTCTTTTGCGGCAACGGTGTCAACGGGCAAAAGGATCTTTTTGCCAAGCGTTTCCGCTTTCTTCAACATTTCAAGACAATAATCGATCTTTTCGTCGTCTACAAGCGACGTACCGATCTTGCCGCCTTTTGCTTTCAAGAAGGTGTACGCCATGCCGCCGCCGATCACAAGCGTATCGCATTTTTCAAGCAAGTTGGAAATAACGTTCAGCTTGTCCGCAACTTTTGCGCCGCCGAGGATCGCCACGAAAGGTCTTTCGGGGTTTTCCAACGTATCAGCCATAACGGAGAGTTCTTTCTCGATCAAGAACCCGCAAGCTGCCGTCGTCACCAAGCCTTCTTCCACGATCCCTGCGGTGGAGGCGTGCGAACGGTGCGCCGTACCAAACGCGTCGTTTACGTATACGTCGCAGTAGGAAGCAAGCGCTTGCATAAATTCGGGAGCTTTCTTTTCTTCGCCTTTGTGGAAACGAAGGTTTTCCAAAAGCACGCATTCGCCTTCTTTACAAGCCGCCACTTTTGCTTTTGCGTCGTCGCCGATCACGTCGGTGGCAAATGTAACTTTGCCGTCCAACAATTCGTTCAAACGAGCCGCAACGGGCGCGAGCGACAATTTTTTAACGTCTTTTTTCGCTTTTTCCAAAAATTCTTCGGTAGCAGCCGCTTGTTCGGCTTCGGGCAACGCCGCCACTTTGCATTTTTCCATCTTGTTGAGTTCGAGTTTTGCGTCAAACACGTTGTGGGGTTTGCCCATATGCGAGCAGAGCACAACTTTCGCGCCTTGTTCCATCAAATATTTGATGGTGGGAAGCGCGCCGATAATACGGTTTTCGTCGGTGATAACACCGTCTTTCATGGGAACGTTGAAATCGCATCTTACGAGGACTTTTTTGCCTTTCACTTCGATGTCTTTTACGGTTTTCTTATTCATAGAATTAAGAACTCTCCTTACAATAATTTTTTTTCATACGTATATATAATACCCAATTTTTTTGCATTTGTCAACTTTTTGGAAAAATAATCCGAAAAAAGTTTTTGAAACCTTGACGAAAAGCGAATAAATATGGTATAATGATCAAAATAAACGGCGACGAAGGAGGAAGGGTGCTTTGAAAACGTGTAAAATTATGGCGATCAGAAAGGCGTCCTATCCCGATTTGATGGAGAAATACGAAAATCCCATTCAGCACGCTTGCGACGTGACGGAAGGACAAGTCTTTTTTTCCGTAGACGGACAAAAGCCGCAAGGTTTTTGCGACAGCGCGTGGGAAAGTGTGGCGTATTTCGTACGGGAACTTGCAAACGGCGGCGGAAATTTTTACGAAGGTTGGATGAAAAATCCTCATTCCGCGATGATCTCGTGCAACGACGGTTTTCGTCCCGTCAGTTTTTATATCGAAACGATCGAAGAACAAGGAGAAGAAGTATGAGCAGAGCAGACGATATTTTTGCGCAAAATATGACGGATATTATGGAAAACGGTTTTTGGGACACCGATCTCAACGTACGCCCCAAATGGGAGGACGGAACACCGGCGCATACGGTGAAAAAGTTCGGCATTGTCAACCGTTATGATCTGCAGGAAGAATTCCCCATTTTAACAATGCGCCGTACGGCGTTTAAATCGTGCGTGGACGAGTTGTTGTGGATCTGGCAAAAAAAGAGCAACAATATCAAAGATTTGGGCTCGCATATCTGGGATTCGTGGGCGGATGAAACGGGTTCTATCGGCAAAGCGTACGGCTATCAGTTGGGTGTAAAACATCAATATAAAGAAGGCGAATTCGATCAAGTAGACCGTGTTTTGTACGATTTAAAGCATAATCCCGCCAGCCGCCGTATTATGACGAATATTTACAATTTTCAAGACTTGCACGAAATGAATTTGTATCCTTGCGCCTATTCGATGACGTTCAACGTTACGGGGAATACGTTAAACGGTATTTTAAATCAGCGTTCCAACGATATGTTGACGGCAAATAATTGGAACGTCGTGCAATATGCGGTGCTGTTGATCATGTTTGCGCAGGTTTCGGGCTTGAAGGCGGGCGAATTGGTGCACGTGATCGCGGACGCGCATATATACGATCGGCATATCCCGTTGGTGAAGGAAATATTGGAAAATCCCCGCCATAAAGCGCCCAAACTCATCGTCGATCCTGCTGTGACGAATTTTTACGATTTTACCGTGGACAGTTTTCAGCTTGTCGATTACGAATACGAAAAATTGAACGCGAAAATTCCGGTGGCGATATGATATACGCGATCGTACACGCCGACAAAGAATGGGGGATCGGAAAAAACAACGATATGATGTTTTCCCTGCCCAAAGATATGAAATTTTTCCGTGAAACCACCACGGGACACGTTGTAGTGATGGGTGGGAATACTTTGCGTTCTTTCCCCAATCAAAAGCCCCTCAAAAATCGGGTGAATATCGTGTTAAGTAGGGGGCAGGTATGTGATGAATGCGTGTTTGCTCGTAATTTTGAGGAGTTGAAAGCGGAGATGAAAAAGCGGGAAAACGAGGATATTTACGTGATCGGCGGCGGCGTAATTTACCGTGAATTGTTGCCTTATTGTCACGGAGCGTTGGTGACGAAAGTGGACGCGGTGGGCGGCGCTACGGTGTTTTTTCCGAATCTTGATAAACATCCCGATTTCGTTTGCGTAGACGAAGGGACGCCGATCGACGACAACGGTCACGTCATTCGTTTTACCAGGTATGAAAACCGTAACGTAAAGCCGTTGTGATGAAAAGAAAAAAGCATTTCCGCGCGGTAGAACGCCGTTTGCGGAAATTTTTCTGCGGATTTTGAAAAAATATGATCGCGCGTATGCGTTTTCTCTTGTAAAAATCTGCAAAAAGTATTACAATAGATAGGTTAAAAAGTTTTTACAAAAAGGAGTAAATTCCACGTATGATCAGAGAAGATTTAAGAAACGTAGCCATCATCGCGCACGTTGACCACGGTAAAACGACGCTTGTCAACGAGATGTTGGCGCAAGGCGGGGTGTTCCGCGAAAATCAGCAAGTGCAGGACAGAGTGATGGACAGCGGCGATTTGGAAAGAGAACGCGGTATCACCATTTTGGCGAAAAATACCTCGGCGCATTATAAAGGGGTGAAGATCAATATCATCGATACGC
>JAFTPQ010000023.1 GCA_017463205.1 Clostridia bacterium | reverse complement strand
TTTTCGTAGAAAAATTGATTATCCATTTTATACCCCTTATGTGCAAAAACGTTGTAAGGTTTTTGCTCAATTCTATTATATGTGAAAAAATGTAGATTGTCAAAGGCAAAAAATCGTAAAAAATGACAATCGTTTTTTTTGGGCGTAAATATCGTAACTTTTGACATATATTTCGAGGCTCTTGGGTAGAAAATGACAAAAAAATAGGCGATAATTGTATTGGAAAAATTTTTCAGGAGGGAAATGATGCAGTTGAACACGCAAGAATTGCCTAAAAATGTCCGCTTGGCATTTTGCGAAGTGGCAAAATTACTTTCCTATGAAGAAGATCGCTTGGGCGCGCGTATATATGCTCGTAAAAAAAGCGAAAGAGGTTTTTCCGTATGCAAACAAGAGGACGGTTTTTCGATCGAATATTCCGAGGTGTCCCTATTTTGCAAGGCGTTGTCGTATTTGGGCGATTTAAAAAGCGTTGGGGAGCGCATAGAAGAATCGCCGCCGTTTGAAGTGAGAGCGATGATGTTGGATCAATCGCGGAACGGCGTAATGAAAACGGAAACGTTGAAAGATTTTACCTGTCGAGCCGCGCTGATGGGGTTCAACCGTATTATGTTATATTTGGAAGACATTTATGAGGTGGCGGAAGAACCTTATTTCGGAGCAATGCGCGGAAGATATTCGGCGGCAGAAATCGCAGAGGTGGAAAGTGTTTGCGAACGGCTGGGAATAGAGTTATGTCCTTGTATTCAAACGTTGGCGCATTTCAACGCGCCTTTCCATTGGTGGAGATATGCCGAGCGCATCGTGGATTGCGACGATATCTTATTGATGGATCGTGAGGAAAGTTACATATTTTTGGAGCATTTGATCCAATCGATATCCAAGATGTTTAAAACGCGCAACGTACACGTAGGTATGGACGAAGCGTTTAAAATGTGTCAAGGAAAATACCGCACCTTATACGGGAAATGCGATGAAAAAGAGGTGTTTTTCAGGCATTTGGAAAGAGTGCGCGGCATTTGCGAAAAGTACGGTTTGCATATTGCGGTGTGGAGCGATATGGTCTACCGTTCGGCAACGGGAGGTACGTATTCGCAACCGCCGTTAAAGCCGATCGAAAGCGTGGAAGCGTTGTCGAAAGAGGTGGCACTCACTTATTGGGAATACGGCTGTACGAAAGAAGAAGAATACGTTCGTATTTTGGAAAACCATAAAAAGATAGGAGAAAATGAAATTCGGTTTGCGGGGACGGCGTTGTTGCACGCGGGGATCGTGCCGAACAACGAAAACGCATGGAAAACGGCGTTTCCTGCCGTCAACGCTTGCAAACGGGCGGGCGTAAAAGACGTGACGGTGACGCTTTGGGGGGACGACGGACAAGAATGTTCTCGCTATGCCGTTGCGCCGTCGTTGGTGTTGTGGTCGCAATTATTGTGCGGCGGCGATACGGAAGAAGAAATGCTGAAACGAAGGATTTCGGTGTGTTTCGAGGCGGAATGGGAAGATTTTAAAGCGATCGATCGGATATGGAAAACGCGTGAAGACGTCACGTTCCACAGCGCGCATAAATATCTGTTGTATAACGATCCGTTGTTGGGGCTGTTCGATTCGTTGGACGGCGGCGGAATTTATCCGACTTATTATCAAACGGTGTCCGAAGAATTGCGGGAAATTACCGAAAAGGGCGGAAAATACCAAGAAATGTACGCTTGTTACGCGGCGTTGTGCGAGGCGTTGTCCGTGAAATGCGATTTGGGTATCCGCGCAAGGAAAGCCTATCAAACGCACAACAAAGAAGTTTTGGCTGACATTATACGCTCGTTGCCGACAGTCAAGGACAAGATAACGGCGTACCGAAACGCGCACTATGCCCAATGGCGAAAAGAAAATAAGGCGTTTGGATTTGAAACGATCGACGTGCGGATCGGCGCGGTGTTGCGGCGGATCGATACGCTGGGCGAACGCCTGCAAACGTATTTGGACGGAAAAGAAAAAAGCATAGAAGAATTGGAGGAAACGCCGCCCGATTTCACGGGGCGAGGAGAAACGGAAACGGGAATGTCCACGTGGAAGTATATTCCGACAACAGGCGTGTTATAAGAACGAAAAGGTGAAGATATGAAAGCGCAATGGATATGGAAAGGAAAAGATTTCGAGTTTTACATATATAACAAAATGAGTAACAGACGACGGGAACGCAACGTGCCTGTAAACGTGATGTGGGCGATGCCTGCCGTCGATCCGCGGGCGCATTTCTTGTTGACGAATATCGAATTGGAAGAAGAAACGACAATTCGTTTATACGCCGAAGGAGAAATGGCGGTGCGTGTGGACGTAAGCCCGACGTATGCGTACGATTTTAACGGTGTTTTAACTTTGCCGGCGGGAACGCATACGATTTCGGTAGAAGTTTACAATCCGGGCGGTTTGCCTTGTTTATACGTAGACGGAAAGGGGTGTGAAAGCGGCGCAAACTGGGAAGTGTATGGACGGAATGGCTTGTGGGGCAACGCGTCGTGCAACGGGTTGTTCGACGTGACGATGCCACCCTCGGCGTACGGTTTGCCCACCCGTGAAAATTTTCCCGTTTCGCAAGAGGAGATCGTAGCGGCAGACGGCAGAAAAGGGGTTTTGTACAGCTTTGATAAAGAAGTGCTGGCGTTTCCGAAATTCGTCAATGTGGAAAGCGATGGAGAGATTGAGGCGTATTACGGGGAAAGCCGCGAAGAAGCGCTTGATCCCGCTCATTCGGAGGCTTGCGATCGCTTTATGGTGAAAACGGGAGATTTTATCGGGGATATCAATAAAGCGTTCCGATACGTATTCGTTCCGAGCGGCGGCGCGGTATACGAGCGGTTTTTATGTTTGGAAGAATATTATCCGATGGAAAGCCGCGGGAAGTTTGTATGTAACGACGAGCGTTTAAAGCGTATCTACGACATATCTCTGTACACGTTGGCGTTGACCTCGCGAGAGTTTTTTATCGACGGCATCAAACGCGATCGATGGGTTTGGGCAGGCGATACGATCCAAAGCATTTGGATGAGCTTATATTCGTATTTCGACAAAGAATTGATCAAAAGAACGATCGTTGCGATGTTGGGCAAAGAGAAATTTTATCATCACGTCAACGGAATTATGGATTATTCGTTCTACTTATTGTTGTCGGTGAGGGAATATTATCGGTATACGGGCGACGAGGCGTTTGTAAAAGAAGTGTATCCGCAGATGAAAGAGTTGCTGACGTTTTGCCTTTCCCGCCGCAACGCAAACGGATTGATGCAGCGTGTGGCATACGAATGGGTGTTTGTCGATTGGGCGGATTTTCCCGTGGACGGCGAATTGTGCGTGGAACAGATTTTGCTGTACGAAAGTTTGCTCTGCGCAGCCGATTTGGGCGAAAAGATCGGCGAACCGCATGAAGAATGGCGTACGATTGCCGAAAACGTACGGGCGCAGATCAACGAAAAATATTGGACGGATATGGGTTTTGCGCATGATGAAACCAAGACGTTGATGACTCGTTACGGGGGGATTTTTGCGGCGATCTACGGGCTTGCGAACGAAGCGCAACGGCAAGTGATCTTGCAAAAGACGTTGATCCCGACGGACGTGCAGGCGATCAAAACTCCCTATATGAAATTTTACGAAATGTCGGCAATTGCCGAATTGGGAGATATCCAAACGATGCTCGAATACGTCAAATCGTATTGGGGCGGTATGATCGACGAAGGAGCGACGGCGTTTTGGGAGGAATACGATCCAACCGTAAAAGGCGCGGAAAAATATGCGATGTACGGCAGAAAATACGGCAAGAGCCTTTGCCATTCGTGGGGGGCGTCGCCGCTGTATTTGTTGGGAAGATACGTTGTGGGATTGAAACCCGACGGTGCGGGATATCGGCGTTTTTCCTTAAAACCGTATATGGACGGAAAGTTGTTTTACGAAGCGGAACTTCCCGCAAACGAAGGATACGTGCAAGTGAAATACGACGGAGAAACGCTGGTCGTGTTCTCGGATAAAAAAGACGGTACGGTGTACGCCGACGGCAAAACGTACCAAGTGAAAGCCGGGGAAACGTTGCGTATATCCGTAAAAATAAAAGAATAAAGGAGGAAACACTTTATGGAAGAAGTCGGAAAGAAAAAGAAACACGATTGGAAGCGTACGGCGTTTATCGTGGGAATGTGTATCGTACCCATTCTACACTTTTTGGTGTTCTATTTATACGTAAACTTCGATTCGGTGATGATGGCGTTTCGTTATTTGGAAGACGGGGAACTCGTTTGGGGTATGAAAAACTTCAAAGTGTTTTTTCAAGAATTCGTAGGGCCTGTTTCAGAATTCCGTCCTGCGTTGAAAAACACCATCATCTTCTTTTGTACCAGCCTGTTTGTGGTGATGCCGTTGACGTTGATGATCGCCTATTTCCTGTATAAAAAGATTGCAGGTTATAAATTTTATCGCGTTATGTTCTTCTTGCCCAACATTTTATCGGCGGTCGTTATGACGATCGTATACGCTCGGTTGGTGGGCAGAGGCAGCCCGATCGCAAATATGTTCGACGCACCCGCAGGGCTGTTGGCAACCGACCGATATTGGCTGGGCATGAGCTATCCCATGCTTGCAATCGTCGTATACACGATCTGGACGGGGTTTGGTACAAATCTTATTTTGATGAGCGGCGCGATGAACCGTATTCCCGAAGAAGTGTTGGAAGCCGCGAGGTTGGACGGCGTTGGTATGGTACGGGAATTGGTGCAGATCATTTTGCCGATGGTGTGGCCGACGCTGACGACGCTTATCGTGTTCACGTTCGTGGGGATATTTACGGCGTCCGGGCCGATCCTGCTGTTCACCAAAGGACAATACGATACGCTTACCATTTCTTATTGGATCTTGAGCGTCGTTATGAACCCCGCAGGGGACGTGCGGTATGCTTCGGCGGTCGGGTTGGTGTTTACGATCGTCGCATTGCCCATCGTATTGTTTGTGAAATGGGGCATGGAAAAGTTGCAAGCGGCAACGGAATATTAAGGAGGCAAACAAATGAAGTTATTAAAGATAAATAAAGGGAAACCCAAATCCTTGGCGCAACGCATTGTATTCGGAATCATATTTTTGTTGTTTGCGGCGTATGCGGCGTCAATGATCTACGTTGGAGTGTTTACATTTTTTTCGGCATTGAAAACACACAACGAATTTGTGTCGAAAATGTTCGATCTGCCTTCCGAATGGCTGTTTATGAATTTTGTCAATGCCTTTGATAAAGTAACGCATCCCGCCAGCGGAACAAACATGGTGGGTATGTTGATCAACAGCGTTTGGTACACCGCAGGTTCGACGGTGCTCACCATCGCTTGTTCGACGACGTTGGCATATGCGGTGAGCAAATACCGCTTTGTCGGCAGAAATTTAATTTATTCCATTTCGTTGGTAATGATGATCTTGCCCATCGTCGGTTCGCTTCCCGCGCAATATAAACTGATCATGACGCTGGGGATCGACAATTCTCCCGCGATTTTATTGACGGCGTGCAGCGGTTTCGGGTTCAACTTCATCGTATTGTACGGATTTTTTCAAAGTCTTTCGTGGAGTTATGCGGAAGCGGCGTTTATCGACGGCGCAGGGCATTTGAAAACGTTTGTGCAGGTAATGTTGCCGCAAGCGATGCCGTCGATCGTATCTCTCGTCATTTTGTCGGCGATCGGTACGTGGAACGATTATCAAGGTCCGCTGTTGTATTTGCAAAATATGCCGACGCTTGCCGTGGGGCTTTACGAGTTTCAGTTGAACACCGTTTACGATATGGATTTCCCGTCTTTGTTTGCGGGATTGTTGATATCGGTATTGCCAGTACTTGTCATTTTCGTCGTTTTCCAAGAAACGATTATGAGCAATACGGTAGCGGGCGGTTTAAAAGGATAATTTTTGACATAAACAGTTATATTTATGGGTAGAAAATGGAAAATTTTTGTGTTACGATAGACGCAAACAGAGAAAACAAAAATAAAAAATAAAAACAATATATAAGGAGAAAATAACATGAAAAAATCACGCATTACAGGCTTGCTTATGGCAGGCATCGTAGCAACGTCGATCGGTTTTACGGCTTGCGGCGGCGGCAAAAACGCGCATTACGACGCCGACGGCAACAAAGTGACCGACACTTCTAAAATTTTAGAAATCGCGCTTTGGAACTCCGGGTTGGGCAGACAGTGGCTGGATGACCTCACCGAAGCGTTTAAGGAAAAGAATAAAGGTATTGCCGTTTCGATCATTGCGTCCGGTTCGCAAGATACGTTTTATAATACGATTACGTCGGGCGCGAAAGCAAACAGTTTCGATCTGTATTTTACATACGGACCCGCATACCGTAAATATTTTGAAGGGCAATATAAAAACGGAAACTATCTCGAATCGCTCGACGACGTGTACGGCGCGACGCCCATAGGGGAAGATAAGACGATCGCGGAAAAATTCCCTTCCTATATGTTGGAAGAATTTAAGGTGAACGATCATTATTACAGCGGTATTTGGCAGGCGAGCGCAAACGGATTGTTGTACAACCATACGGAATTTGCGGCGCACGAAGCATGGAAAATGAACACGGCAACGGGTTTGCCGAACACGACCAATCAGTTGAAAGCGTTGTCACAGACCATCATGGACACGACGAGGGAAGGTTCGACGGAAAAATACACGCCGTTTTTGCACGTACCCGGCTATCCCGAATATATGTGGGGCGCTTGGTGGGCGCAATACGAAGGCGTTGAAAAGTACGGAAAATTCTGGGACGAAGAATATTACAGCTATTTTGCGGATATGTACGAAAACGGTTGGGATACGTCCGAAAGCGTTATTTACGTGCAAAAGGGCGTAAATAAAGCGTTGGAAGCATTTTACGATATCATCGCACCCGAAGGCAGAACGATGCCCGGTTCTAACGACACCTCCACAGGGGCGTTCTCCATCTTGCAAACAAACTTTTTGCAAGGGGAAGCGATGATGATGGTAAACGGCGGTTGGTTGGAAACGGAAATGAGTAAAAACCAAAGCGGCGAACAAGTGAAAGACCGCGACGTTCGGTTTATGAAAATGCCTGTTCTTTCCTCCATTGTGGAAACGTTGGAAGACAATTATATGACGGATACGCAACTTTCGCAAGTGATCGATTATATCGACGGCGGCGAAACGGGCGAATGTCCGATCACCATTTCGGACAACGACCTTGCGCGGATCAGAGAAGCCCGTCAAGTGACGTATACTTCGGGATTGGAAATCACAACACAGATCCCTTCTTATGCGGAAGGCAAAGGATTGGCGAAAGAATTTTTGAAATTCCTTTATTCGAACGAAGGTGCGGAAATTTATATCAAATCGACGAAACAAGTGCCGCCTTGGTATACGGGGGACGTAGATAAGATCGATACGTCTAATTGGTCTACGTTCTCGAAATCGCATTTGGAATTGCAGAAAAACGCTACTTACATTTATAAGAGTTTCGAACATCCCATCTCTTATCAAGCAGGGCGTATCAATCCGTTCGACGCATCCAACGATCCCGCAGTGAAATTTACCTCGGAAGGCGCGTCTAGACAAACGGTGTCGCAATTCATCGTCAACAACATCAATATTTTGAAAGGACATTGGGTGCAAATGCGCACGTCTATGGGTATTAAAGATTAAAGATCCGAGGAGGGCAAAATGAAGAAGGTAAAATACATAATTGCCGCCCTTGCAGCTTGCGTTACGGTGGGTTCGTTCGCTTTGACGGCGCCGCTCACCGCAGACGCGGGAATGGTAGACTTCACCTTGCTGGAAGAAGATTTTTCAAGTGGGAAATTAGATTCCGCAAGATGGTATGTCAACGACAATACGGGGCTTACGTTTGAAGAAGACTATAAAACGTATACGATCACAAACGGGTGGTCGGGTACGGGGCTTGTTTCAAAAGCGAAATTTGTCAGCGGCGCAACGATCGAAATCGACGTAAAAGAAGCCGATTGGAAGTCGTTTACCACCAGCTTGTTTTTCGCGTTCGGTACGCCTTCCACGGAAGGGAACTTGGCGTACACGTGGGAATCGAGCGTCAATAAAGAATGTTTGTATCTCAATTACAATACGGACGGCGGCGTAAATGCGATTCGAATCGCCAGCCGCGACACCGCACTCACCGATCCCGTTGACGGGGAAGGCAATCCTTTGAAACAGGATTCGATCTATCAATTTTTCACGGTGGACGCGCTTGCGGATGAAGACAATGCAAGTAGAATCAGCGATAAAACGCTGCGGATCACGTACGCCGTAGATGGAACGTATTCGCTTTCGATGCGCGATTTAGACGCAGAAGAAACCGAGCCGTTTACCGTAGTTGCAAAATCGTCGGGTAAAAAATTGCGCGGCTTCCCCGAAGGGCATATTGCCGTATACGTGATGGAAGCGGGTGTAAACGGCTTTGCGCGTTTGGATATCCGTGATATGCGTATGTATAAAAACGTCGCCGCGCCCGACGAAAATTTGTCGGACAGCGATCTTGTGGCGGAGTTCGGAGACGATTTCCACGAAGATTACGTCAGCTATTGTCACGCAGGCACGGGTTCGTTGATCGACGGCGTGAAAGAATCGCTTGCGTTCGGGCAGCGTTATGCAACGGAAAATCCGTTGTTCCTCTTTAAAAATATTTATGCGGCAGATCCTTCCGATAAAGCGGAAAGTTTGGCAAACTTAAAATTCACGTTCAGCGTAAAAGAATCGGTGGGGGACAGACGGTTTGGCGTGTTGTTCGGCGCAGATACGACGTCGAAAGGGAATCTTGGCGATCAGGATACCTCCTACTTATGGTTTAAAAAGGCGGCAAGCGGTTACGTAATGGGCTTCGACACATATAAAACGGCGGACGTAGCAACGCCCGTAATCGGAGAAACGCCCATTCCGGGGACGGAAAAAGGCTTGACCGAATTGACGGTGGAAACGGTGTTGGGCAGCCGCGGCACGTTGAAAGTGTATATCAACGGCGAAAGCGTGTTTGTCGGAACGGCGGAATATGCCTACGGCGGATATTGCGGATTTTTGACGGACGGAACGGGTTCTGCAAAAGACAATTATATGATCGTAACGTTGGCGACGGTGTCGCTGTACAATAGCTATTACGACCGTCCCACCAACGCAAACGTAACGACGAATTTTGAAAACGACGAATTTAACACGACGTTTTGGAATTTGTCTTCTCAGCCGTATATGTCCGATTTCACCAACGGTACGTATACCAAAGACGGAAAATTATATTTCGATAACGTAGCAAACGACAATAAAATTTCCACGAAGTATAAATATTCCAATTTTGATATTTCGTTTAAATTGTTAGATCTGCGCCGTGACGTTGTGCAATCGGAAAACGGAGATAAATTATATCCCGTCAGCGCGCCGTTTGGCGTTGTGTTCGGCACGGAATTTGCAAGTATGCCTTTCGGAACGTTGGAAAACACTTGCCCGAACGTATATTTTGAAAGTACGCCCGACGCAAGCGGTGTTTCGATCGATCCCGATACGTGGAACAGAACGACCTATTCCACTGACCTCATCATTACCAACGTCGGCTCGGTAAAACGGATCACGTTGCCGGCAAAATTCGATCTTTGGGACGTGAGCAAAGACGGTTTGGTATTCGATATCAAAATTTCGGTGGCAGACGACAATTTGAAAGTGATGTTGAAGTACGAATTTGAAGAAACGTACACGACGGTTGCCGATATCACGATGAACAAAGGGTTAAGCGGTCACGTTTATCTTTGGAGTACGGGGAACAATTATTACGAAGCGCCTTATTCGGTCGGCGCGCAGTGCGGATATTGCGTATTTGACGATATCGTCATCAAAAATACGGACGATAACGGTAACGTAACGGAAATTCCGTTTACGTCCAACCGTCCCGCATCGATCCCCACCGATTACAACTATGTCAACGCATACGATCCCGACGAATACGCGCCTACGGCAACGACAAAGGGCGGCTGTTCGGGTAGCGCAACGGGCTCGATATGGCTGTTGCCTTTGCTTGGCGGATTATGGCTTGTGAGGAGGAAAAAACAATGAAAAAGAATGTTAAAAAGACGTTGGCGCTTTCTTTGACGTTGGCAATCGCTTCCTGCTTTGTTTCTTGCGGGGGGAAAGAAACGGTCGTTTCCGCGCCTCAACACAAAACGGAAAATTATTATACGTTTACGTTCGATCGCTTCGGGAAAAACGTGATGCCCATCGGCGGTTATATCGGACCGCTCGGCGGATATGCGTACGGTGGTAATTACGTGCCCTCCACGGTAACGGACGAACAGTACGCAACGGCAAATGAATGCGGTTTAAACTTCTTTGCGGCAATGAAACAGGATTATAACACAGACCCCGTAGAAACGTTGCTTGCGCTCGATTACGCCGCCAACAACGAAATGGTGCTGTTTATTCAAGACACGGCGTTGTTCAGTTTGGGCACAGAAAAACGCGCGCCTTTGGCAAAAGAAGCGTTTGCAGAACGTGTTTCGGCTTACCGCGATCATCTCGGTTTTGCGGGCTTGGTCGGCCGTGACGAACCGTTCGGGTTTGAGTTGAACGAATGCGGCGAAGTGCAACAGCGTTTTGACGAAGTGTTTGCCGAAGGCTCGTACGGATTGTATATGAACTCCCACGGGGTGCAAGCGCCTCAAAGCTGGTTGGCAGGCGGCCCGAACGGGATCATGGAAGATTTCTGGACGGAAGAAGAAAAGACGCAGATGTGGACGGTGGAGCAATTCACGCGTAAATATTTGGAAGCGTTAGACGGCGCGAAGTTCTTCTCTTACGACGTATATCCTTTTGTCAACGGCAACGTCCGCGGCGGGTATTTGGAAAACTTGCAGTTGGTACGCGATCTTACGATCGAATTCGGTTTGCCTTTCTGGGCGTTTGTGCAAAGCGGCGGATATTACGACAACGACGACGGTTGGGATATTCCCACGGAAGGCGGACTTACTTGGAACGTAAACACCTCGCTTGCTTACGGCGCAAAAGGGATTCAGTATTTCCCGTACAACCATCCGCCTGAATTTACGGCGTCCGATTCGGGTATCCCGTCGTTGATCGGCAGATACGGCGAGAAGACGGATAGATGGTATTACGCGTATAACGCAAATATGCAGATCAAAGCAATCGACCACGTGTTGATGAATGCGGCGCACATGGGAATCATGGCGTACGGCGACAGCCCTTGCGCGTTAGAACCGACGTTGACGAAATATCGCGAAGTGGTTTCTCTTTCGGGGGACGATTCGTTGGTAGGCTGTTTCGATTATAACGGAAAAACAGCGTTGTACGTCGTCAACAATTCCATCGAAAAAGACAAGGCGAAAGTGACGCTCGGTTTCGATAATGCGTATGCGTTTGAAGTGACGCAGGCGGCGAAAACGTACAACGTATCGGGCAAAAACTTAACGTTGACGCTCAGCGCAGGGCAAGGCGCGTTGGTGCTTTTGAAATAAGGAGAACGTATGGCTTGTGAAAAAGTGAAAAGGGCGGCAGCGCATGAAAAATGGCCTGTGTATACCTTTACGTTCGATCCTTTCGCTGAAGACGTAATGCCCGTCGGCGGTTATATCGCACCTTTCGGCGGTTACGAATTGAACGGGGAAACGTATGCAAGTACAGTGACGGACGAAATATACAAAGAGGTAAAGGAATGCGGTATCAATTTCTTTGCCGCAATGAAGCAAGATTACAACGTAAACCGTGAAGAAACCGAACGCTCGTTGGCACTTGCGGAAAAATACGGGATCATGCTGTTTATCAAGGACTCCTATTTGTTTACGTTGAACTTGAAAGAGAAGCAACCGCCCTTGGAAAAAGAGAAATTTGCAGCGCGTGTAAAGGCGTATCAAGATCATCCCGCGTTTGCGGGACTGGTCGGACGCGACGAACCGTTCGGGCATGAACTTCCTGCAGTCGAAGCCGTACAACAACGCTTTAACGAAGTGTTTGCAGGCACGAAAAAGGGCTTGTATATGAACAGCCACGGATATCAGTGTCCGCAACCTTGGCTTTCGGGCGGACCGGAATACGTACTGAAAGAAGATTGGTCTGTGCCCTATTTTATGGATCGATATTTGCACGCGACGCGCGGATCGCAATTTTTCTCGTACGACACCTATCCGTTCTGTTATGAGGACGGCAGAGTGCGCGAACGGTACATAGAAAATTTACAACTTGTGCGTGATAAAATGATGGATGCGAAAAAGCCGTTTTGGTCGTTTGTGCAATCGGGCGGATATTACGATGAAGATCCCAACTGGTTTGTGCCGACGAAAGGCGGTTTAACGTGGAACGTTACAACGTCGCTCGCCTACGGTGCGAAAGGGATACAATATTTCCCCTACGCGCATCCGTCGGAGTTTGAAAAACCCGAATCGGGTATTCCTTCTTTGATCGGCAGAAGGGGCGAAAAGACGGATCGTTGGTATTATGCCAAAGAGATCAACGCGCATATCAAAGCAGTACAACACATTTTGATGCATTCTTGTCAAGTGTGTGTGGTGGCAAACGGCGACAGCCCTTGTCCCATTCCCAAAACGGAAACCGCTTTTAGAGAATTGATCGCTCTTTCGGGGGACGATTCGCTGGTGGGTTGTTTCGATCATAACGGGAAGACGGTGTTGTACGTGGTGAATAACAGCGTGGATAAGTCTGCGGAGATCACGTTGGAATTTGACGATTGTTACGCATACGACGTGATACAGGGCGTAACGGCGACGGAAATGACGGGCAAGCGCATAACGTTGCAGTTTGCACCGGGCGAAGGCGCGCTTGTTGCGCTTCGCTAAAAATTGGATAAAGACAGGAGGAATGATATGAAAAAGAAAATGACGGCAGCAGTGTTGGCGGGGTTGCTTGCGTGTACGGCGGTTGGCTCTACGGCAATCGTAACGGCGGAAGAAAACGTGACGAAAGACGTAAAATTCCATTTCGTCAACGTCAACGATATCCCCGGTTATGCAACGATCGGCAGCGCCGATTGCATCATCATCGAGGACAACGGTGTGATCACGATGATCGACGCGGGTTATTATGTGGACTATTCGGTGGATAAAGTGATAAATTATCTGAAAAATATGGGCGTAACGAAGATCGACCATTTGCTTTTGTCCCATCCGCACAACGACCACGCAGGCGGTATGCCGAGGGTGATCAACGAGTTCGATATCGACACGTTGTACTTAAAAGCAAGCGATTGGGCGTCTTTGTATCAGCACGAACAAGGCAAAAAGGGTACGCGCGTGATGTACGACGACGTATATCTTGCGGCGACACGCAAACTCAACAGCGACGGTTCGACGATCAAAATGGTCGAACCCAACGAAGACGGCATGACGATCACGGTAAACGAACACAGTTCGTTCGAGCTGTGGAATTGCGTCGATCCTTGGGAAGATCACAACTATCGTCCCGAATTTAACGATTTTTCCATCGTAATGAAGTATACGCATAAAGACGTTTCGGCGTTATTGCTTGCGGATCTCAATTCGTATTACGAAAGTTCGTTTGCGGGGCAGGTCGGGGAATGTGAAATTTTCAAAGTGGCGCATCACGGCACGTGGGGGACGATCTCGACGGATGATTTGTTTGAGGAAACCAAATCGAAAGTGGGCGTCGTAACGGGTATCCGCGGCAATTTCGGTACGATTTCCCGTGGGGAACATTACGTGAAAGCGACGGAAAACTTGTTGAATGAGTTAAATATTCCCTTTACGGCAACGGCAAGCAAAGTGACGGTGGAAGAAAAGTACGCGGCGCTTTTGATGGCGAATGAAGTGAAATATACGGCGAACGACGACGGAACGCTGAACATTTCGATCGTAGGCGGCAACGTTGAAGACGTATTGGCGTATTACGGTATCGATTGCGCCATCACGCAAGACGGCGACGTGATCGTTACCACCGACGGCGCAGACGTTTGGATGAAGCAAAATCCGGGAACTTAAGGAGGAAAAAAGTATGTTAAAGAGAAAATCGGTTTTGGGTTTGTTGGCGGCAGTCGTAGCAGTGGCAATCCCCGGATTTTTATCGCTGAACAGCGGCGCAAAGACGGCGCAGGCTGACGAATACGTGGGCGCAACGAAAATCGAACTGTCCGCAGACGTCAATTCGACGTATTGGGGCGAACGCTCGCTTTCGTTGATCTTAACGTATCCGCACGAAGGCAATAATCAAAGCGTATTGTACAACAATTTGTTTCCTTGGGTGGCGGGTATCGAATTTAACGGCGAAACTCCTTACGCGCAGACGTATAAAGATGCGTCGGCGGCAGGCGACGTAGGCCGTTATTCGGGCACGTATTTTGTGCATAACAATTTATCGCAAATCAAAATTTGGGTAAACGAAGAAGATTATAAAAATGCGGAGATCAACGAATTGGTGTTGCCTGCAGGGCTTACGTTTGCAAACGGCGTGAAGACGACGGCGGAGGAAACTTGGTACGGCAGATACGGCGTATGGAGCAAGGATAAAAACGCTTTGCCTGCTGAAAACGACCCCAATTACGTGGGTACGATAGAATCGATCGACGAGCCCTACGGCGTTGTAACGCCTGAAATGGGCGGTTTGTACAATCGTAAAATCATCGTAAAATTCACGTTGCCTGCGGCGGTTTGGGGCAATGGGGATTCTCCGGCGCAACAAGCCAATGACGACCGTTTGGGCAAAACGTTGTACGATTTGCGCCGTAAAGTTTTAATCAACGGCGGTCAGGCGGTGGAAGAATCGCAAATCGGCAGTACATGGTATTATCCCGAAAAACAATGGAATTGGCAAACGCTGAATATGGTGATTTCGGACAGATACCGCGATCCGCACGGCGAAGACGTGATCACCTTCCCCGAACTTCGGTTGGCGGACGGCAGGATCATCAAAGAAACCAATTTCTATTATTATTACGATATCAAAGAAGTGAAAGCGGACGGCTCGGTGATCTATGACGACATTTGGCACGCGCAACCCAAAGATCTTGCACCTGCATATTCGTTTGTGACGGAAACGGCGGACGCTTGGACGGGCAGCCTCACGTTTGAAAGAGATTGCGCGTCGGCAAACGCGGCGTTTACGCAAGCGGAAAAAGTGTTGCTTGGCGATAAAACGGCGGCGGAATGGAACGCAAACGGCGAAGTGGCAACGTTTACTTGGACGGGCGCAAACGAATTGTCGTATACGTTGAAAAAGAGCGCGTTTGCTTCCATAGACAAATTGGCGTTGACGTTGAAAGCAGGGTTTGTATTCCCCTCAGAAGAAACGTTGCGTGCGGATTACACCAAATATTACGTGGCAAGCGAAAGATTTTGGGTAAGTTCGACGGAGGAGATCAGTTTAGAACAATACGATCTGGCGCACGTGGTCGAATTGCAAAAACCCGTTGCGCAAGCAGGCGGCGCATATCAGATCACGGTGAAATTCAGCGGCTTATTGGTGGCAAGCGATACGTATGTACGCATGGCGAACGTAACGGCGGATATGTACACGTTGTACACCCGTTCGTTGGCGCAACAGCCGGGGTATTACTATGCGCAAAAAGCCATTTATATGAACGGCGCGATGACGGATATCGACGGCGTTTCCGTAGCGGATAGAAGTATCCGTTTGGGCATCAGAAATTCCGTATTGGATAACGTGAAGATCAACGGAAAAACCGTACGGGAAATGTTGGCGGCGGAAACGGCGGAAAATTTGGCGAAAGATTGTATCCAAATCGATTTTTACGAAGATCAAATGCAAATTTATATCACGGGACAATCGGCAAACAAGCTTGAAAACGTAGAAGGTTTGCGTGTAGAGATCGGCGCGGGCGTACGTTTCCATTCGGGCAGACAAACGTCGGTTGCAACGTCCTATCAGTATAAAAACGGCGCGTGGAAAACGTACGTGGAAGAGGAAAACGTAGGCGGCGAGGAGAATTTGACGGCAGTAACCAACGCGATCGCCTTGATCGACGCGATCCCCGCATACGTAACCATTGCGGATAAAGCGGCTGTGACGGCGGCAAAAACCGCTTACGACGCATTGACGGCGGAAGAAAAAGCCCAAATTTCCCAAGCGAAATTGAACAAATTAAACGGGGCGATCGCGGCGATCGAAACATTGGAAAACCCGCCCCAAGACGAAGTTGTACAGCCTTCCGAAGGTTGCAACAGCACTCTCGGCGTTGGATTGGTGGGATTGACGGTGTTGGCGGCAGCGGCAGTTGCGCTTCGTAAAAAAGAGGATTAAATAAAAGGCGAAAAGGCAAAAAGCGGAAAGTTTTCTTTCCGCTGAAAGCCGTTTTCAAATACCCTTTAAAAAAACAAAATGAAAAAACAATAAAAAAAATCTAAGGAGGATTTTTTATGAAAAACTATCTTGAACTCACGGTAGAAATTACCGTATTGCAAACACAAGACGTTATCACGGCGTCTGGCGAAGTCTTTAAACCTGCACCTGAAGAAGACGGGGCAGATGCGGACATCTTTTAAGGAAGGAGGAAAGGAAAATGAAGAAAACAACGATTAGAAATTGGTTGTTGGCGGCTTGTTCGCTTGTGTTTGTCGGCGCAACTGCGGCAATCGCAGCGCCTGCAACGGCTGCGGCTGATGAAACGGCAGTAACCCCGATCGCAGTGAGCGAACTGACAAACTTTAAGATGATCGGCGCGTCCGTTCGTCTTTCGGCGGATACGGGCGTTCGTTTCTCGGCAAACCTGTCCGATGCGGAATGGGCCGGTTTGAAAGCAAAATACGGCGAAGAAAACATTTCGTTCGGTACGGTGATCATGCCCTACGATTACGATGAAAACGGCGTGACCGCAGACGAATTGTTTGGCGCAAACGCAAAGTATACGTGGGATTATAAAACCGAAGAAGAAGGCGCAGGCGAAACGGAAGTTATCCATATCAACAGCTTGTTGTATTGGAAAGAAAGTGACAACGCTTGGCGTATCAACGGCTCGGTTGCGCCTGTAAAGGAAGCGAATTACGGCCGTGATTTCATCGGCGCTTGCTACGTAGCGGCTACCAATGCGGAAGGCGTGGTAGAATACAAGATGGCAACGCAAATGGAAAATGCGGAAAGAAGCATTGTAAAAGTGGCTCAGCTTGCAAAAGAAGATCCCGACACCACTACGGACAACCGCACGATATTGCAAGGGATCATCGATACGTACCAAAACAGCGCAGTAGCGTCGCCCGTTACGGAAGTAAACTACACCGTAAACAAAATTTACGATGATAAAGCAACGGTAACGACGACAAGTACGGCACCGTTTGATGAAACGGTTACGCTTGACAAAACGGCGTTGGCTGAAAGATTTTACGCAATCGACGAAAGCAAGAGCAATCTTTCGGGCACGGCATACGTGGACGGCAGCCTTGTATTGAACGTATATTATAATTCGACGGTGGATCTTGACGATCCTTCCACGTGGCTTGCAGATGCTAAATCAACAATTACGTATGCAGACGGAACGTATACGTTTACGCATAACAGTGAGAGCGGCGTTTGGCATGATATTTATATTAGCCAAAAAGTCATTAATAACTTGATTGATAACAATGCGCAAGTATTGTTGTTTACGGCATTTTTACAAGGCGAATATATGAGTATGAATGCTCCTGTACAAGCGCGCGATTCTTATGGTGCGCTCAGCTATGCAATTACCATTAGTGAAAGTCTGCGCGATCAAGATTATAAAATTCTTATCGGTTTTGTAGATATTGGAACAGCGAATTCTGATGGGAATAAAGATAATAAGCCTTTTGCGGTTTCGTTGCATACTGTAAATGCATTTGATGAAAATGATCCGACAACTTGGATGTATTTCAACAGAGCAATCAAGCAAACATTTGACGCAAACACCAATAAGTGGACGCTTAATCTTCCTAACGGTGGTAACAGTGCTTTGAATTTTACACCTGCCGCAGTTGAAGGTTTGAAAGATTATTGGGCATATTTCTACGTAGGCGTAAGCACAACTTCCAGCTTTAATTTTGACGGTGTAGCTGGTAATGGTGTGGGCACGGGAGCGAAACATTATCTTGCGATTAAGAGCCAGTATGCTTTCTATTATTCGGGTACGGCGGCAGTTTCGTTTACAGTTAAGAAATTTAACGAAACAGTAAATCAAGACGTTTGGGTAACGATTCCTGACTTTACTTATACGGGTAGCAACTTTACGGCAAGCATTACAAGTAGCGGTACGAGAAATATTCAATTTGTTCCTGCTGTTATGACGTTATTTGCGAAAAAATATACGACATTGAAGATGAATGTTAAAATTGACACGAGTGCCTATGCAATAGATGGTACCTCTTACAATATTTACAGTAATAGCAAATGGCATGAATTTGCAATTACAGATATTCAAACAGACCATTTGATTGCTTTGTATTGTAATCAATTTACAGCAACAGTAAGTTTCCAACTTGCATAACTAATTAAAACCCAACAAACTCTTGGTGGGGAGAAAACTCCCCACCGCCCGAAAGGGCGGACAAAAATTAAAAATTCTCATGGGAGGATGTATATGAAAAAGAAATTATTGGCAATCTTCAGCGCGCTTGCATTGTCCATCGGCGTTTCGGCGTTTGCGGCTTGCGGCGGCGGAGAAAATTCAGTCTCCAATTCCCTTTCAACGCCTTCGTCCGATTCGGTGTCGTCCGAACAACAACAAACGTTGGCGGCTCCCGTAATCACGTTAAACGCAGATAAAACCGTCAGCTGGACGGCGGTGGAAGGCGCAACTGGCTACGTTGTATACGTAAACGGAACGGCGCAAACAGAACAAACCGCCACTACGTTTGCTGCGCAAACTACGGCAGGGGATTACGTTATTAAAGTGAAAGCAACCGCTACCGATATCGAAAGCGAGTTTTCGGAAGAAGTTTCTTATTCGCTGTATACGGTAACGTTGCCGAACGACGCAGGCTACACCGTGACGGGGGAAAGCCTTGTTTACAGCGGTGATACGTATTCGTTCACCGTTACGCTTGACGGGGCGTACAGCCAATCGACGCCGCTTGTGGAAGCGAACGGCGACCGTCTTACGGCGGTGGAAGGCGTTTATACGGTGGAAAACGTTGGCGCGGATTTGGAGATCAGCGTTTCTAATTTAGAACTCAACACGTACAGCGTGACGTTGCCCGAAACGGCAGTCGGCGTAGAGATCAGCGGAAAGAGCAGTGTAAAACACGGCGAAAGCACGTTTATCATCGTAACGCTTGCAGACGAATACGATCGTTCGCAGATCACAGTGAAAGCGAACGACGAAACGTTGACGGCGACGGACGGTGTTTATAAAGTGGAAAACGTTACGGAAGACGTGACGTTTACGGTGGAAGGTGTTGTATTAAACGCATATAACGTTACGTTGCCGACGGGGACGGGTTACACCGCAAACGGAGCAACGACAGTGGCGCACGGCGACAATTACACCTTTACGTTGACAGTCGCAGAGGGATATGAAGCTGTGGAAGCTGTAGTGAAATGCGGAGAAACGGTTTTGACGGCTGTGGAAGGCGTTTATACGGTGGAAAACGTAACGGATGATATTTCTATCACCGTGGAAGGCGTTACGCTGAAAAAGGCTACTTACGTTATCAGAAAGCATTACGACGATTTGGCTCAGCCAGTAGAAACGACGGCGCGTGCGGAAATCGGCGCAGACGTTGTGTATACCGTGGAAGACCTGTCGGAAAGATTCTATGTGATCGATGAAGAAAGAAGTCAATTCACGGGCAAGGCGGCGGATGATCTCGTACTCAACGTATATTACACGTCCACTGTGGATTTAAGCGATCCTTCTACGTGGTTGGCGGATGCAAGATCGACGATCACCTACGCAGACGGCGTGTATACGTTTACGCATGATAATTCCGATTCGAAGTGGCATGACGTATACGTAAGCAAGAAAGTGGTAAACGCTTGGTTGGAAAGAAACGTGCAAGTTGTACAAATGACGTTTGGCGCGGCAGGAAAGAAATTCTCGGCGGCAGGCGGCGCAACAGGGTTAAATGCGATTGCAATCGATCTGGCGCTTGCAAACGATACGGACAGCGCGGCGATCATTTCGTTTGAAGAAAACACCAACGCTGCAAACGACAACTTTACGGTTGCGTTGACAGTTGTGGATGAATTTGACGAAACGGACGTTTCCACGTGGTTGTATTTCAACCGTATCGGACAGTACGCTACGTTTGAAAACGGCGGCTGGACGTTGACCGTGCCTTCCGATATGATCGTCGGCTCAAACAACTACTCGTTAAAATATACGCAAGCGGCGTATGAATATTTGACGAGCGTCGGCGCGGACGTATCTTACGAGATCATGCTTGCAGACGGCTCTGCGCATTTTGCGGGAACGGATTTCAATACGAACAGCGACGGTTGGTTTAACGACAAGCCGTTAGCGCAAACGATGTCCTTCTACATTGGTTCGTCGTCTATTTCCTTTAAGTTGAAGGCAAGCATTTACAACAGCAACGATATGGCTACGTGGTTGTCGCTTGGGGTCGGCACAATGAGCAATGCCGGTGCTTCGTCTGCGACGGTGACGGCAAGCGGTTGGAATAATTTGGTCATTTCCAAAAAGAAAGTGAACGAATGGCTTGACGCAGGCGCGACAAGAATTTTGGTTTCCGTATCCGGTGCAAACGTAAGCGGTACTACGTCTTCTATGCCGAACAGCTCCACGCACCCGTACGCAAGCACAACTTGGTCAAGCACGGCAAATTCTAACTACTTTATGGGTTGGATCAATATTTCCGAAACGGACAGAAACACGGACGTGGTTGCAGCGGTCTATACCAATACGGCGGTGACGTATAATTTGGCCGTGCAAGGTTTGGGTGGAAACGGTATGGCAGTTGCAGTCGGAAAAGGTTTTACAACGTACGACAGCGAAACGGGCGTATATACCGTAAATTCTTTAATGAGCGGATATAACGGAATGTTGATCGCAGCAGAAAGTTTAAAGAAACTTTACAGCGATGGATATACGCAGGCGAAAATTACGGTACGCGTGTTGGAAGGCAATCTTGATTCTGCAAACAGCGGCGCGACGATCATAACCGGCGCATTGGGTATGACAAAAACCGTTGAATTGTCTGCTGACGTAACGGATTTGCTTTTGTTGCAGTTCTATTACAGCGGAACGGTTGGTTATACGGTTACGATCGAAGGCGTTTCAGCATAACCGAACGCATAACCTTTCGCATTACGTTAAAAAATGCAAAAACGAAAACACCGATCGAAAGGTCGGTGTTTTTGTACGCTGTTTTTGATTTTTGTTTAAAATTCGTTTAAATATTGGAGAAAGTTGCCGACGTCAATTGATAGGTCAGCGTTCCGATGCCGTAAGCAAGGGGAACGGAATGGCGCAATACAACGTTACGGTATTTATTGTTGGAAGGATCGGTCGTTTTTGCCACCCAAGCCGTTTGCGTTTGACCGGGGTTTGCCTCGTTTAATACGATACTGAGGGGATAATATTGGATCGCAGTTTTCAATTCCGTTCCGTTTTGTACAAACGTGAAATCCGAACCTTCTTCCGCCGCAAAAGTCATTTTCACTTTTTGCGCTTTTTTCACGAACGGACTGTATACGCTGAACGTCACCGAAGAGTTGCTGCTTTGCGTTAAACCGCGCGCGGCAAACAACAATTGATCGTTATCGAGAGGGGTGTAATCGCTGTTCCACGAAACGTCGCTTTCGATCTTTCGTTCTTCTTCACCTTCTTTTGCCTTATGAACAATGACGGACGTTTTTGCCACATAGTCGATCGTAGAGGTGTATTCATACAGATAATAACATTCTTCCAACGAAGAAACGTCGCTGTTTGCGGGCGAATGGCTCACCACTGTCTTTTCAGCCTTGATCGGGCGCAAAGAATCGGAAGATTGTTCAAAACGAACGACGCTCGTCACCGAATCGTGCAACGGATCGGACGTTTCGCCGTTATATTGATAGGTGACGTCGATATCCAATTTCGTTTCATACACGTAAATAATTCTATTTTCGTACGTTTCGGTGAAAAGTTTGGTTTTATACGTCCCGTTTAAATAATTTGCTTCATAATTCGACAAACCGTTCGATTTCTCAAATTCAACGGCGTATTCCAATTCTTCGGTCAGGTTTTCCTGTTTTGTAATAGAGTCGGCTTTCCAATAATCGTTAAACGTCACTTTTTTGTTGATGCCGGAACAAGCCGTCAGCGTGGATGCGGCAAGCAAAAAAGAAGTGGAAAGAAGAATAAATTTTTTGCGATCCATAAAAAATCTCCGTAAATCGTTTTCATTTGAACGGCTTTTTCAGCCATATGCTATTATTATACCACATAATTTTCAATTTGTAAAAATAAAATGCCGATTTCACAAAAATAATTGTGAAAAAAAGCTGAAATTTTACCATAAGATGTGGTATAATGGTAGGGAAAGAGCAAAAAAGACGGAAAACCGTCGGGAGGAACAGGATATGAACGCAGTGTTAAAAGCGTATACGTTATCCGAATGTATGGACGTGATGGCAGAGTATGCAGCCGCGTACGAAGCGAATGGGGATAAAAATTTGATCTTTTGCGAAGACCGATTAACGTTGGTTGCGGAAAAAGCTCTGTTGCGGCGGACGGGCGGTACGTTTTTGTCAAGCGTATCGACGTTTGCGCGTTTTTTAAAAACGGACGCGCGCACCATCAGCAAACAAGGCTCGGTAATGGCGGTGGGGGAAGTGATGACCCGTCTGCAACGGGAAAACGCGTTGCAATGTTTTACAACGGCTGCAGGGATCGGCAATTATGCGAAATGCATTTACGAAACTCTGGCGCAGTTGTCGGCGTCCGAAGTAACGCCCGACGTTTTAAAAGAAAGCCTTGCGTTATTGCCCGATGATACGTTGAAGAAAAAAGTGCACGATTTGGCATTGATTTACGAAGGTTACTCCGATTTTTTGCGCGAAAATGCGTTTTTAGATGAAAGCCGTTATTTATCGTTGTTGCCCGATTGTTTAAAAAAGACGGAAACGTTGAAGGATACAAACGTATTTTTCCTGTGTTTCAATTCGTTTACAGCGCAGGCTACGAAAGTGATCCGCGCGGCATTGGAAGGGGCGAAAAACGTCATCGGCGTATTTTGCGCAGGTGAGGAGGAGATTTACGCAAACCGAGGCGTTAAAACATTTATCAAGGTGTGCGAAGAATACGGAAAAACGCGCGTGTTGGACAAAGGAACGCCTTTGGACGGCGAGGCGGAAATTTTACGGAAAGGACTGTTCGATCCCGAACGTAGATCCCGTGTGAAAGTCCCCACGAAACAGATCGAGTTGTTCGAGGCGGAGGATAAAACGGCGGAAACGGAATACGTAGCGGCAAAAATACGGCGCGCAATGTCGGAAAACGAGGGCTTGCGCTATCGGGATTTTGCCGTGCTTACGCCCGATGTTGCCGCATATTTGTTGCCATTGAAAAAGGCGTTGAAAGAATATGATATCCCTTATTTTGTCGATGAAAAAAAATCGTTGAAACAGCATCCGCTTTCTCGGTTTTTGCTCGATTGTTTCCGTATCGTGCATCAACGTTTTTCGCCGTCGGTCACGCAATCGTTGGCGCAAAATTATTTCTTTGGCGAAAGCGACTCATATCGAAATTATTTATTGAAATACGCCAATTATCGCGGGGGAGCAAAACGCGCGATCAAAACGGGGGAAAAGATAGAAACGGCGTACGATATCGCGGCGTTGGAATCGGGACGCGAAAGAGTGCTTTTGGCAACGGAAAACATAAAAGCAAGGGGGCATGGTCGAGATTACTGCTTTGCCGTGCGAAAGATTTTAGAAGATTTTGACGTAAAAAACCGTTTGGAAAAATTGGAAGAAGACGTGGACGATCTGGCGCAAAAAGGATATTTGGCGCAGATTTATCGCGCGCTGGAAAAGGTTTTGGAAGAAGCGGAGTTGTTGACGGGCGACAAAGAAATGACGGTTGCCGAATTTGAGGCAGTGTTGCAAGACGGTTTGAATGCGACGGAAATTTCTCTGATTCCCTTAAAAGCGGACGCCGTGTTCATCGGGGACGTCACCGACAGTCGCATCGAAAAGGTGCATACGCTGTTTGCGGTGGGAATGACGGACGCCGTGCCTAGAAACGGCAGTGATACGGCAATCGTTTCCGATAAAGAAATTGCGCGGCTTGCCGAGGTGAAAACGCTGTTAGAACCGACGGTGGCGGAAGTCAATTTACGCAACCGCGAAAGCGCGTGTTTAAATTTATGTACGTTTTTAGGAAAATTACACGTCAGTTATCCGTTGAGCGCAGACGGGAGCGAACCTGCCGTCAGTGAGGTGTTCCGTTATATCGATCGGTTGTTTTGCAATGAAAACGGCGGGAAGGTCGTAAGACTGAAAAAACGAGTTGCGGAAGATTTTCCTTATCAATGCTCGGCAGCGTCGCCTGCCATTCGGCAATTGCTGATCGCCAAAAGAGAATACGAAGCAAAACGGGAAGATACGCGCTTGCAATATTCGTCGTTGTATTCGGCGTTGGACAAGTTAAGCGTGCAGGAAAAAGACGATTATTTGGCGGAACGAGGGGGGCAGGTATGCGTTGAGCGCGGTGAAGAGCTGTTTTTCCGCGGCGGAAAAATTTCTCCGACGGCACTGGAAGGATACTTCGCTTGTCCGTTTCGGCACTTTGTCGAACGTGGTTTAAAATTGAAAGATCGGGAAGAAACGGCGGTGATGGCGGTCGATTCGGGAAACTTTATTCACGAATTATTGGAAAAAACCGCGCCGAAAGCAGCCGAAATAGCAACGGAAGAAGAAATGCGCGATCATGCGTTGACGTTGGGGGCGGAATTGTTACAAAAATCGGTGTATGCGATGGGACAAGACACCGCGTCGGGGGTGTATTTTTCGGAAAAATTATTAAAAGAAGGCGCGGAAGTAGCAGTTGCCGCTTATCGCCAAATCAAAAATTCGGCGTTTAAAGTGGAAGCGACGGAAAAAACAGTATCCACGGAGGAATTTCACGGAAAAGTAGACCGTGTAGACGGTACGGACGAATTTGTACGCGTAATCGATTATAAAACGGGCAAAATCGACGATTCGGCGTCGTCGTATTACACGGGCAGAAAGTTGCAGATGCAGTTATAT
>JAFTPQ010000001.1 GCA_017463205.1 Clostridia bacterium | reverse complement strand
CGCCAGCAACCCCCGGAATATTATCCGATTTATCCCCCATTAAGGCCTTTAAATCGATGATTTGGCGCGGAGTGAGCCCAACTTCATCTTTAAAATTTTCAATCGATAATTCAAGAATATCGCTTACCCCTTTTTTGGTGAAACATACGTTTGTCGTATCGTCCACCAACTGATACGAATCTCTATCTCCCGTATAAATATACGTTTGCACGTTAAATCTTTTCGCCAGCGTACCAATAACATCGTCCGCCTCATAACCTTTCAGTTGACAAATTTTTATATCCATCAACGAAAGAACTTCTTTTAAAACAGGCAATTGTGCCGCAAGATCGTCTGGCATCGGTCTTCTCCCCGCTTTATAATCGGCATACATTTGGTGTCGAAAGGTCGGTGCGTGAAGATCGAAGGCTACCGCGAGATAGGACGGATTTTTATCAGAAATAATTTTTAAAAGCAATTTAACAAAACCAAACACACCGTTGGTAGGCAATCCGTCTTTGGTTGTAAATACAGGCGTTGCATAAAATGCCCGATTTAATAAGCTGTTACCGTCAATTAACACTAATTTTTCCATAAAAATAAATTCCTCTATGCTTTTCTAAATATTATTTTACCACGAAATAAAAAAAATCGCAAGGAAATAGAAAAAATATTTAAAAAATTATAAAAAATGGCGTTTAAACGCTTGCATTTTTATTTTAAATCATATATAATAATAAAGCTTTCAGTTGATGAACGCCGAAGTGGTGGAATTGGCAGACGCGTCGGACTCAAAATCCGATGGTAGCGATACCGTGTGGGTTCAAGTCCCACCTTCGGCACCACTATGAGTCTAAGTTGAACCAATCAGCTTAGGCTCTTTTTTATTTTTAGATAACAGCACAAAAGGGTGGGACACGAAATCCCACCCTGATTTTATTTTTAGTTGAATTAATTTTAGCCCACCCGATAAACTGAAATGCTTAATAAACGATGTGATATTTGAAAAGAAGTTATTATTTTTTTAATAATATTACTCATTTTCTCGTATTTTTTCTAATAATTTTTGCTGTTTTTCACTTTCTTTAAAACATCTGAGTAATCCATCAACACTCAAATACAAATTATGATTTGTGGACGTTCGTATATAGTAATAAACTTTACCTTTTGGATTGCTTTTTGCTACCGACTCGTAATGTTTTTTAACACTTTCAATGTCGACTATTGCATAGTAAGAATTTTTAGCTTTTACATTGAAAGGCGGTTTCCAAAAAATTTTACAATGATGCTTTCCCTTCTTATTAGCAAGTTCAAAGCTTATTATTTTACAATCAAAAAGCGAATCATTAATTATTTCGTAATAGATTCCTTCTTTATTGTCTTTTGTAACCGTATGTGAGTGCTTTATTTTTATTTGCAACTCATTACTTTGTAAGGAGAGCATTATTGCGATTACGCTAAGCATAAGACCGATAACGGTTGCTATATATGAGAGTACGTCGCTTGCCGAATATCGTGTATAATATATAGGATGTGTTTCACCAATATCATATATGAACTCAATTGCAAGTGGTAACAACAAGCAAACAATCCCTAAAATAATTAAAATTAATATATATTTTCTTTTCATTTTATCTCCTTAATCAGTATCTATAGTACTTGTTTTAGTTTTATATTGGTAAGAGAATTAAAATCTAATTATAGTTCACCCCTGACAAATGTGTACTTGTTATTCAGTTGCACTTTCAATCAAAGTAAATGTTTTGCTGTCACAATCAATCTCATACTTTAATCCTATTGGAAAAACGCCAATTGGATATGCGTGACCTACATTGACATTATATAAGATTGGGAGCTTGGGTAAGTTTGCTTCAAATCCAACAACCTGCCTATATACTTCTTTATAGCTGTCGAGTTTTTCTTCTACAGCAGGCTTACCAACAACTATCCCTTTGATAACATTCAATATTCCTTGTGAGTGCAGATTTCTCAAGAACCAACTTAAAACCATTTCTGGCATATCAGCTTCGCTTGTTTCAATCAGCAAAATCTTGTTTTCCCACTCGTCCAAAGATGGCCACAAAGAAGTGCCAAGCAATTCGGGGAAAACATCTATACAACCGCCCAATAATTCACCAACCACTTTGCCTTTTCCTTGAATTATTTCATATCCATTATTTTTGAATCGTGGTGTCGGCTGGTCAATGTTTTCTTCTTTCCACCAAATCTTATCCTTTTCATAACTACAGAACTCACTACATCTAATTTCAAGTGTATCTTGCGGTTCAAACAGTGTTTTCTCCATAGCATTTTTAGTGTATTCGTTAATGGATACATATTCTGCAATATTGTTCATTACAGATAAACCATAATAAGATACAATTCCAGCCTTATACATCATAAAATGATTTGTTGTTGTATCTGAAAAACCAGTAAAAATCTTCGGATTATTCCGCAGAACATCAAAATCGATATATGGCAAAAGTCTAATGGTGTCGTCGCCACCAATAGCATTAAAAACCGCTTTGATTTCGGGATTTCTAAACGCATCCATCAAATCCTGCGCTCTTGCTTCGGGGTGCTGATATAAATAATCAACGCCCTTTAATGCGTTTGGCATCGCCATTACTTCTAATCCGTATTCTTCTAATCGTTTTTTTGCAAGTTCAAATTTGTGAATAAACATCTTTTCTCCAAGCATACCTCTTGATAAGGAAACGATTGCAACTTTATCACCTTTATGTAATCTTTTGGGTTTAATCATTATTCTACCTCCATATTCTCTTGCACATTACTTGTAATTCATTTCTATTATTGCTTAATTATATCACATTTATGTCGCAATAGCAATATTTTCAAATCTATAAATTGCTCATATCGGCTCGCTACGCTCGCCGAGCCAAACACACGCCACGGCACATCCAAACGAAAAAAGAAAATCCAAAGCCGAGCGATGCGGAGTCGTCCGCTAAACCGCTTGGACGATCTTCCGTATTAACACTCGACGGCTTTTTGGATTTATAACCGTTTCTATACCGTTTGTCCCCAATATTCCAAGAAATCAGCAAAGCGCATTGTGGAGGGCTTTATAACCTTTCCGCAAGCATTATACTCGTCAAACGCTTTCAAGCCTTCCATACGCGCCGTGTTTTCGTCTTGGAATCCGCTTTTGCTTATCCATTTTCTTTGCCCACTAATTGAAGCCGTTTCAAATCGGTATTCGTATGTGATTCCATTTTTGAACGACTTCCTTTTTCTAATGATGATGTTTTGTTTCATAGTTTTCTGCTTTACTTGCTACGTGGACAAAACGTGGATAAAAACTGAATTTTGACAAAAAATAAGGACTTCCAAACCTTAATTCAGAAGTCCTTAAATTCTCTATAAGCCTTTATTTTCTTACGCTTTCATAGCTTCTTCGATAGCAACTGCGCAAGCAACCGTCATACCAACCATGGGGTTGTTACCAGCACCGATCAAGCCCATCATTTCTACGTGCGCAGGCACGGAAGACGAACCTGCAAACTGCGCGTCGGAGTGCATCCTACCCATTGTATCGGTCATACCGTACGAAGCAGGACCTGCCGCCATGTTATCAGGGTGAAGTGTTCTACCTGTACCGCCACCGGAAGCAACGGAGAAGTATTCTACGCCGTTTTCGTTACACCACTTCTTGTACGTGCCTGCAACAGGGTGTTGGAATCTGGTGGGATTGGTGGAGTTACCCGTAATCGAAACGCCAACCTTTTCAAGTTTCATGATTGCAACGCCTTCGGGAACGGAATCTGCGCCATAACATCTAACTTTTGCTCTGTCGCCATCCGAGAAAGCTTTTTCATAAACGACCTTAACCGTTTCCGTTGCGTGATCGAATTCCGTTTCAACAAACGTAAATCCGTTGATTCTGGAAATAATATAAGCCGCATCTTTACCAAGACCGTTCAAAATAACGCGTAAAGGTTGCTTTCTAACCTTATTTGCGTTTAAAGCGATCGAAATTGCGCCTTCTGCCGCCGCAAACGATTCGTGTCCCGCCAAGAAGCAGAAACATTCCGTTTCATCGGAAAGAAGTTTTGCGCCCAAATTACCGTGTCCCAAACCTACCAAACGGTTTTGCGCAACGGAACCGGGGATACAGAACGCTTGCAAACCGATACCGATCGCCGCAGCCGCATCCGATGCCTTCATACAACCTTTTTTGATTGCAATTGCAGAACCTACCGTATATGCCCAAACCGCATTTTCAAAACAAATCGGCTGACCGGCGCGTACGATCTTATCACAATCAACGCCTTTTGCAAGGCAAATATCTCTACATTCTTCCACGGAAGAAATGCCGTATTCTTTCAGAACTGCATTAATTTTATCAATTCTTCTTTCATAACCTTCAAACAAAGCCATTTTCTTTTCCTCCTCTCTTATTCCTTACGAGGGTCGATAAACTTAACCGCGCCCTGTTCAGCAGTAAATCTGCCATAGTGTCCCATCGCCTTTGCATACGCTTCATTGGGTTCCATGCCCTTTTTAATGAAGTCGGTCATTTTGCCGAGGGAAACGAATTCGTAACCGATCACTTCGTTGTTTGCATCAAGCGCAAGACGCGTTACATAACCTTCCGCCATTTCGA
The DNA here is from genome assembly GCA_017463205.1 of Clostridia bacterium. Lineage (GTDB taxonomy): Bacteria > Bacillota > Clostridia > Christensenellales > Borkfalkiaceae > Scatosoma. The sequence goes on along the minus strand of JAFTPQ010000001.1, from coordinate 18,454 downwards.
GGTATCTAACGCCTTTTTGCAACGTCGAATACATCGTACCAACTTGCGAACGGTGTCCTTTACCAAGGTCTTCCAAACCTGCGCCGATCACAAGCCCGTCGTCGGAGAACGCCGATTGCGAACGACCGTATACGATTTGCAAGAACAATTCTCTCATAGCCGTGTTGATCGCGTCACAAACAAGGTCGGTGTTCAACGCTTCGAGAGGCGTTTTACCGGGCAAAATTTCCGCCGCCATCGCCGCCGAGTGCGTCATACCGGAACAGCCGATCGTTTCAACCAATGCTTCCTGAATAATCCCTTCTTTGATATTCAGCGAGAGCTTACAAGCACCCTGCTGAGGCGCACACCAACCGATACCATGGGTGAAACCGCTGATATCTTTGATTTCTTTCGCATGAATCCATTTGCCTTCTTCGGGAATGGCATCGTTTTCATGACGAGCAACGCCTGCGCCTTTTGAAACGCAGTACATTTCTTGAACTTCTGACGATATTGTCATGATGAAATCCTCCAAAATTTTTTATCTTTTTTTATTTTCGGCAATTTATTAAAATAACAAAACGCAATACAAATGAATTAAAAGCGTTTTTCGCTCGTTTTTTACTTATTGTTTTCACGGGAAACATTATTTATTTTCATCTGCTTGTTTCACATTTTTATCAAAAAAAAATGCTCACACAATTATAAGTATAACATATCTTTTTAAAAATTTCAACTATACGAATGGGATTTTTTTTGCAATTTTACAATTTTTCCAAAAATTTCTGTTGCTATTATAACCATAAAAATGAAAAAAGGCGCAACAATGCGCCTTCCCAACGTCTAATAAGCAAACAATAATTAAGCCAAATAATCTTCCGGTTTTAAGCATTTTTTCAATTTTTCGATTGCATGTTTTTCAATCCGTGAAATGTAAGATCTCGAAATTTTTAAAACATTTGCCACTTCCCTTTGCGGCAACGGGATTCCTCCTTTTAAAGCATAACGAAGACAAATAATCGTATATTCACGCTCCGTCAAAATTTTCTTAATCTGTTCTAACAGTTTTTCTCGTTGCACCGAACGCTCCACTTCTTCAAAAACACAATCTTCTTTTTCGAACAGCAAATCCATCAACGTCAATTCGTTGCCATCCTTATCCGTCCCCACCGGATCGGATAGAGAAAGCGTATTTTTATGTTTCTTATTTGCTCGGATCAACATTAAAATTTCATTTTCAATACATCGCGCCGCATAAGTTGCAAACGTCGTTCCGTGACCTAACTTATAAGATCCTATCGCCTTGATTAAACCGATGCTTCCGACAGATATCAAATCATCCGTTTCGGCTGCCCCCGAATATTTTTTTACGATATGTGCAACCAAACGCATATTATGCCGAACGAGCGCGTCTTTCGCTTGTCGATCTCCCTGCGCCACTAAAGAAAGAAAACGTTCTTCCTCCTCTTTCGACAACGGCTTAGGAAAGGAATTTTTGTTTCCGATCGTCCCTGTAAAAAATATCAATCGTCCCAATAAAGACCAAATAAATTCTAAAAACAAACAACACCTCCACACTTTAAATACAAATCGCACTGTCTGCGCTTTATGTGGTTTATCGTATGTTTCCGACAGTTTGTACTATGTATAAAATTTATTTTTCTTTTGTACTACGTCTGACATAATTATTATACGTGACATAGGTATTATGCTTTTTTCTATACAACGGCACTGTTCTATGTGTGACGTAGGTATTATGTTAGACATAGAACCAAAAAAATAAGACCGGCAACACCGATCTTAAAAAAGAATTTGAGTTTGTCTGTAAGCCGAGTTCTGTCGTGTACGGTCATTTATCTAGGCTTATCGTCACCGACAAGCTCGAGCGATATTCACGGTTTTTATCAGGCGGACAACCTTATACGATAAAAACCCAATCTTGCAGCAGGTGGGGTTTACATGGCATACCACGTTACCGTGATATCGGTGAGCTCTTACCTCGCCTTTCCATCCTTACCGAAATGGGCGACGGTTAAAAAACCGTACTCAAGACAAAGCCAAGCCGTTTCGGCGGTTTATTTCTGTTGCACTATCCTTGAAGTCACCTTCACCTGACGTTATCAGGCACCCTGTCCTACGCTGCTCGGACTTTCCTCATTGCCTTAAAGGCCCCGCGACCGTATAACAAACTCAAATCCGTAAATTATTATAACATATTCTTTAAAAAAATGCACTTATTTTGTTGCTTTTTTCATGAAAAAGTAGTAAAATAAATGCGATTTTTAATTTTTTTGACGATGTTTCACAGGATATGTTTAACAACAAGGAGATTTTATGAAAAAAACCAAAATTATTTGTACGATTGGCCCTGCAAGCGATAAAAAAGAGATTTTTTCCCAAATGGCAGACGCGGGTATGGACGTCGTTCGATTAAATTTTTCCCACGGAACACATGAAGATCACGCAAAAAAAATTACGATGATCAAAGAAGTCCGTGAAGCAAAACATTTGCCGCTTCCCATTTTATTGGATACAAAAGGTCCCGAATTTCGTATAAAAACCTTTGAAAACGGAAAAATTCTTCTCAATAATGGCGATCATTTCACATTTACAACCGACGAAATCGAAGGCGATCAAACCCGCGTATCCGTTTCTTATACAAAAATCTGCGAAGAATTGCTTCCCGGGAATAAAATTCTATTAAACAACGGTTTGATGGTATTTCGCGTAACGGAAGTAAAAGCCCCTAACGTGCATTGCGTTGTGGAAGTCGGCGGCGAACTTTCCAGCCGTAAATCGATGTTTTTCCCCGACAAAGAATTACACCTTGATTTCCTCTCCGAACAAGATAAATCCGATTTATTGTTCGGGATCGAACAAGACGTCGATTTTATTGCACTCTCCTTTGTTTCCAAAGCGCAAGACGTTATTGACGCGAAAGAATTTCTTGCGACGCACGGCGGAGAAAAAATCGACGTAATTGCAAAAATCGAAAATCGCGCAGGCGTCAACAATCTTCTTGAAATTATGAAAGTTTCCGACGGGATTATGGTTGCGCGCGGCGACCTTGGGGTAGAAATTCCTTACGTAGAATTGCCCAATATCCAGAAACACATTATTACACAATGTCGTATTCACGGAAAACGAGTTATTACCGCTACTGAAATGTTAGAATCGATGATCCACAACCCTCGCCCTACGCGAGCAGAAATCTCCGACGTCGCCAACGCCGTATACGACGGCACGTCCGCCGTAATGCTTTCAGGTGAAACCGCAGCGGGTGAGTATCCCGTAAAATCGGTTGCGGCGATGGCAAAAATCGTCGAACATGCGGAAACACACATCGAATATATCCAAACAATCGATAATTTCGAAATCAAAAATTCGTCGGAGGCGTTATCACACTCTGCCGCTACCCTCGCCAAAGATCTTCACGCAAACGCCATTGTAGTTTGCACGCGTACAGGCGGCACCGCGCGAATGGTTTCCCGTTTCCGTCCCAATATCAATATCATCGGAATCACCACCGATACGCATGCGTACCGTCAATTGGCGCTCAGTTGGGGCGTTTTACCCGCTATGGCGGAGGAATATACCTCCATCGATATTCTTTTCTATTTCGCAAAACAAATCGCTAAACAAAGCGGTTTAGTAAAAAAAGGCGACACGATCGTTATCACGGGCGGTACACCAAACGGCAAAAGCGGAAATTCCAATTTAATCAACGTGGAAACTATATAAACCGCAACAAAACACTTTCTATTTCATATAAAAACGGACTTGCCGACGCAAGCCCGTTTTTTATTGTTATTTTCTTTTTTTATTCCTTAATACGTTAATCAAAACGTATGTCGCCAATAAAACCGCCACCGAAACAAACAAAATGAGGTACATCACCCAGACGTCTACTTGATGCCCGAAAAAATAGAGATTGCAATCGACGCCGTCTTTAATCCCCTCAATCATTTGCGTTGGCAACCTTTCTTTTTCCAACGCCGCAAACGCACCTCGCATCGTATGATTGCGTATCAAAGCCGTTCCGTACGTTCCGGGTAAAAAAGAAATGATTTTTTGCAAAAACGTCGGAAATTGCGAGATCGGCATATATGCACCGCAAATAAATCCGTATCCCGCGCTGACGATCGTTCCGACTGCGGAAATTTGCCCCTGTGACGTTAAAAAACAATTGACGATCGACGATAACGCCGTACCGAACATCGACAACAAAAATACGTCTAAAAAGATCAACAGTACGTCCAATGCGCTTAAATACCAACCGACGATCAGCAAATAGAAAAGACAGGCAACCACTGCCACCAAACCGATAATCAACGTTGTTAACGCCGTGGAAATATAATACGCCATTGCCATGGTCGATTTTTTAACAGGCGATACCAACAAATCAAACTCCGCGCCACTCACCTTATCTTGTACCATCAATAAATTGGAACAAAACGCAACCGTAACACAGCTGACCGCCAACAACGATCCGAATAATTGACCTCCTACGCAACCGTCTAAAATATTTTCGTTCACTTCCACTCCGCCCAACATCGATTGGAAAGATTCTCGATAAATATTCGCCAAAAAAGTAGCGTACAACACCAAAAGAATCATAGGCGTCACCAATGACGTAAACAACATTCCTTTATCTTTGAAAAATAATTTCGTGTTCCGTTTTATCAAGGCAATCAGCGCGCTCATATTTGTTCTCCTCCATTGAGTTTTTTACCTGTCACCGCAAGAAATACGTCGTCCATTTTACCTTTCACTATTTCGTAATCGAGAAATAATTGCGGATATTTTATAATCAGTGCGGTTGCCTCCTTAGGATTTTCCACAAAAATTCGCCAACCGCCCAACACTCCGACGTATGGAACGCCAATCTGATCGACCGCCTCTTTTGCTACGCCATACAGTGTGATGCAGTCTTGCGTATACGTATTTTTTAATTGCAAGGGCGTACCTTCCGCTACTATTTTACCCCCGTCTAAAATGACAATATAATCCGCTTCTGCCGCTTCCTCCATATAATGCGTTGTTAAAAACACCGTCATATCTTCTTTTTTACGCAAATTTTCCACGATCGACCAAAGCAATTTTCTTGTTTGCGGATCTAATCCCGTTGTCGGTTCGTCTAAAATTAAAATTTTCGGTTTGTGCAACAACGCACGTGCTATATCGATCCGTCTGCGTTGTCCACCCGAAAGCTTTCCTACGCCGCGATTTAAAATATCTTCAAAATCGAGCAATTTCGCCAATTCCGTCAACCGAGTTTCAAATGCCTGTCCGACGATCCCATACAACGCCGCGCGACTTTCCAAATTTTCTTTTACGCTTAAAGCCTTATCCAAAACAGAATTTTGGAATACAACGCCGATATCCTGTTTGATCGAATCACCGTCCTCGTCTTGATCGATCCCGTTTACAAAAACTCGACCACCGTCTTTTTGCAACTGACCGCATAAAATAGAAATCGTTGTGCTTTTCCCTGCGCCGTTTACTCCCAAAAAAGCAAACAGTTCTCCTTTTTTAACGCAAAAACTCAGATCATGAACAGCTTTAACGTCTTTAAAGCTTTTGCTTAAATGTTCAATCTCAATTATTTTTTCCATATTTTACCCCGTAAGATAATTGATATCAAAATGATATCATATATTTTCCCCTTTGTCAAGTATTTTTAATTAAAATTATGCATAAAAATAACGCGGTGCTATCAACCGCGCTATTTTTGATCCGTATCATTTGGTTGTTGGCGCAACACAAGCGCCCTTTTGATCTGAAACAGCCATTTCAGAATTTTCCGCAGGCTCTTTTAAGCCCAAAATATACTCTGCGTATTGTTCCTCGGTGATTTTAGGTACTTTGTCTTTCTTTTTTGCAGACTTACTCATACAAACGTCCTCCAATCGGAAATTTGTAAAAAGTATGCCCTATTTACATTTCTTTTATGCAACGCAGAACTTAAAAGAGAATACAAATTACGTTCCCCTTGCCTTCGTTTACGATCCGCGTCACCGCGCGCCGCATTTTTTTTCGTAATTCCACCGGCATAGCGTCTGTTTTCCCCGACAATTCATCTCCAACAAGATTCCGCAAAGATTTTCCGAAAATATTCGTTTCCCAAATTTTTTCCTCACCTTCTTCATATGTTTTCAACGTTTCCTTTACAAAATCTTCGCCCTGCTGTTTCGTTCCAATGATCGGATTGACCGACCCCGTCACGTCCACCTTGACGATATGATAACTTGCGGCATTCGCTTTAAATTGCACGCCATACCCCGCACTCTTTTTCACCAACTGCGGTTTATCCAAAGCAAAATCTTCCTCGCTGGGATAAACGATCCCATAGCCGCTCTTCTCCGCCTCGGCAAACGCGTCGCGCACTTTTTCATAATTTTGTTTTACGTCAGCAAGATCTCGCACATATTGCATCAACTGCAAATCACTTTCGATCTGCGCCCCGCTTTCCTCACTTAAAACGCTGTAAAACAAGTGTTCTTTTACACCAATGGAAATTTCGGCTTTTCCCGTCCCAAGATCCATTTTTATTTCGTCGGGGTTTACAAAATCCGCTCCTTCTTCAAACAACTTTTCCAAAAGAAAACAATCGCGCATTTTCACCACGTTATCCGCCGCCTTTTTAAACGTTGCCAACAATGCGGAAACCGCTCGACTGTTTTCCGGCAACGATTGCAACCATTTAGGCAATTTAACGTCGATACGCGTAACGGGAAATTCAAACAGCGCCTTTTGCAAAATTTGCAAAATGTCATCTTGGGACATTTGTTCCACGTTCACCGCAACCACGGGCGCGGCATATTTTTCTTCTAAAGACTGCCGAAGTGCCATTTGCGAAGAAGGATCTTTGCAATTTAAAAGAATTACAAACGGTTTATCAAGCGATTTTAATTCGTTGACAGCGCGTTCTTCCGCTTGAATATATCCACTGCGCGCAATATCCGTAACGCTGCCGTCCGTCGTCACCAACACGCCGATCGTCGAATGTTCTTTAATCACCTTTTCCGTACCGATCGTTGCGGCGTTCTCAAAAGACATCGGCGCATCTTGCCAAGGTGTTTTCACCAACCGAGGAGCGCCGTCTTCCTCAAAACCGTTTGCTCCTTCCACCGCAAACCCCACGCAATCGACCAACCGAACAGACGCTTCCGCACCTTTTGCCACCTTTATTTTCGCTGCCTTTGCCGGAACAAACTTCGGTTCGGTCGTCATTACGGTCTTACCCGCCGCCGCTTGCGGCAATTCGTCCGTCATAACGGCTTTCGCATTTTCTTCCGCCGTGGGAATAACCATTGTTTCCATAAAACGTTTGATAAACGTGGATTTTCCCGTCCGTACAGGGCCTACTACACCTATATAAATATCGCCTCCCGTACGGTTTGCTATATCTTCGTATACGTTGTAATTTTCCATCAACAACCTCCCATTGTGATCGCGCGGAATATTGATCCATACAGATTGCATATAAAAAAATCTCCGCACGCAAACCTTACTGTTTACTATATGCGAAGATTTTTTTATTTATGATGTATTTTTCATTCTTTTGCGATCAACTGCGCGTCTTATTTGCTGCGCTCGCCGCCTTTGCGGACGCTTCTTCTACGGCAATATAATCTTTATCCTCCGAAAAATCACGCGCCTCGTCATATTCGCCGCCCAATGCTTCGATGGCATATTTCAATTCTTGAAATTCTACAAACCCGATCGATCTGTCTTCTATCCGTTTATATAAATGCGGCAATGCCCGTTCGTCTCCATAAGCAGCGAGATAACTCGATTTCATCGAAACGTCGTCGCTGGTTAAAAACGCTTGCAACAAAACGTCGAATACGGCGTCGTCTTTTTGTTTTATCCGCGATAATATTTCCAGCATATATTCCGTCGCAACACCCTTTTGTAATGCGGCAAACGCTTTTTCTTTGACTGCATCGGCGTGAAATTTAAAAATATCCGTTATATCGCTGCGGACGTCTTCATCGAAACGGTTGTCTGTCAAAATAGAAAAATATTCCTCAAACGCAAGCGGATCATCCCCCAACAAATTGATCGCATAAATCGCGCTTTGGGTATCCTCTCCTTGCAACAAAGGCAACAACGTTTTCGCTTCTCCTCTGTTTTCAATTTCCGCACACAAAAATTCGGGAACGGGAACGTCTTCCTTTAAATGCTCGGCAAGAACACTCGTCAATTCTTCGCCCGACATACGCGCGTAATATTCTTTCGGCGTGCATTTCACCTTAGAAACATACGTATCTCCAAATTTCTTATATAATTTCGGAATAATATCTTCCCACTGTTTTTCCGTATATTTGTTTTTATTTTCCTCCATATATTGCGTAAGTTTTTCATCAAACAAACCGTCAAAATCGATCAACTTCATACGCCCTTTTCCTCCTCTGCGTTTTCTTCCGAATCTTTTTGAAAGGATTCACCCCTAACCACAGCCAACGCTTCCTTTACTCGCTGTTCATCCGCTTCAAATGCCGCCGCAATCATACTGATATTTCCACCCAATTCTTTTAACTCGGACAGCAAATACACCGCGCACGCGCAATCGTCAGCATTTTTTATCAAATCCCAACAACCGTTTTTCTCCAAAGAACGGTATAATGTTTCCGTCGCGCTTTTTATTTTATATCCATAGCTGTCGTGGATCGCAATAAATTTAGAGGCTATTTTCGCAAATCCTTCAATAAACCGTTTCCTTGCTTTTCTGCCAATGTTTATGCGCGGCAACACGATTCTTTTGTAGATATTGCATAATACGATCCCAAACACATTTTCTTCGTTGCGCTCTAACAACATTCGTAACGCTTCTACTTTCAAAACGTCCATCACTTCGGGATCTAATAAAATATCCTCTAAAAACTCATCCGCGCGAACGTGCGCCGCTGTTACAATCGCAAGATACTGCAAATCGTGATCGCCCCCATCCAACTCGTCGAAGCACCAATACAAATACCCCTCGTGCACGGCGATCAATCCGAAAAGTTCAGCCTCGTCCTTCGGCGCTTGGCTGATATGCAACAATTCCTTGCAACGTATTTCCCGCTCGCTTTGCGGAATGTGATAAAAATAGATCAATTCGGGTTTTTGCGTTTCAACACCCTCTTTATAATTGCGAATGGCTTTTAAATAATATTTTGCCACCTCCGCGTCGGGATACGCCGTACACAACGTATCCAACGCATTTTCCGCCTCATTGATATGTCCGCTTTTATAAGCGGATACCGCTTTAAAATACAACATTCTGCCGTCAAACGGCAATTTTTTATATAACGCGCAAAATTTCTGATAGGCTTCTTCGTGCAACTCGTTTTCGCAACATACCGTTGCCACTTTATACAAATCGTCTACGTCGTCTTGCTGTCGAGCCGCAAGGCGTTTCGCGATCTCATAACTTTTTTCCGTATCCCCCTGTTCCATATAAACGGCGGAAAGCGTAGCTTGCGCCCTGACGCTTTCGGGATATTCCTCTAATAATTCGTTACATATCCGTTCGGCATTATTCGAATCGCCCGCCAAAAGATATGCAACCGCCTGCATTTCTTTCGCAGACGCATAATCCTTCGCGCCTTTTGCCACTTTGTCAAATTCAGCGATCGCCTTATTGCAATCCCCCGCTTTTAAAGCGCGAGAACCTGCATCCACTTCTTTGGAATAATCCGCCAAACGCGGCGGATAAAGAAAGCGAAAATTATCCTGCTTCCGCGTAGAAAATGCTTGCGCAATATCGAATTTTGTTTCTTCGGGTAGCATATCGTCCGCGTCCACCAAACGATTGTAATAATACGCCGCTTGACTTTCATTTCCCAAATTTAAAAAATTGACGGCGATTCCCTCGTAAACGTCGGGCAGTTCATCCTCCTCCGCTACGTCCAAATACCGAAACCACCATTTTAACGCCGATCCGTTTAACGACATTCCTTCGTAAATATCTGCAAGTCTTGCGTATATTTCCGCACTTCCGCCGTACATTTGTAATTGTTTATACGCAAAACGAAGCGCGGAAAGATAATCCCCGCTGTTATAAAATTTATCAGCCATTTCTCCGTATTTGGTACAGCTGAAATCGATTTTCTTCACCCGTTTTTTCATAACGCTCCAATTTTACGTTTCGTTTTTCAGTCTTTTTTAAATAATGCGTCGGCGTCCGTCTCGATAAATTCGTAATCGGTATTGCAATAATGACAATGCACGCGCACCGCTCCGTCTTCTTTGATGATCTGCCGCATTTGCGCCTCTCCAAGCGACGTAAGCACTTCCAATAAATATTCCCTTGAACAGTTACACCGATAAACGGCTTTTTTCAATTCCCAAACCGAATCGGACGTATCCGCAAACGCTTTGCTTGCCATCTGCTCCACCGTTTCTTCCGTCCAACCGTTCAACAATGCGTACAGATCGGTGCTCTCCACTTTTTCCAAAATATTTTTATCGGCAAACGGCAACGGTTGTAATGCGATCACGCCTGCAAATACGCAAGCGCCCTTTTCATCCGTTTTCACTGCGGTGGCGATCTTCGTCGGCAATTGTTCGCTGATACGAAAATACTCCTCAATCGACTCATCGATATCACCGCTACCCGTATAAGCGCACGAGCCGACAAACGGACGGCTGTATCCGTCGTTGCGAATAATCGTAATCGATCCTTCTTTTCCAAAACAATCGTTTTCCGTTCCCTCAACCACTTCCGTGTTTTCGATATAACCCCTTAAACAGAGCTTTTTATTGCCGGAAACCGCAACTTCGCCACCCAATCCATCTCCCTTTGCAGAAAGCGAAATTTCCCCTTTTTCCGCCTTTAAACAAGCACTCATAAAAGTCATTGCGGACAAAGCGCGCCCAAATGTGATTGCCGAAAGTTTTTTCAACCCGTGCAAACGGATCCCTTCGCAAACAAGCTCCGTCGTATCGGCGATCGTTAAAGAGACCTGATCGTTCCATAAAAGCGTGCGTAATACGTTATTCATGCTTGCCTCCTTGCTTTTGCGCCAAAACACAAAAGCGATCGCTGTTCTCTTTGTCTTCGCCTAAGTGTCCCGTTACGCTTAAAACCTCAAAGCCGTTCGCATTCAGAGCGGTGCACAATTCTTTTTCCGTATATACGTATTGCCGATGCGTTTCGTCAAAACGTTGATAATTTCCGTCATCAGTCTTTACAAACAACGTCACTTCCATCGTCACGCCGTCCGGTTCCTGACGGTTGAAACTGAGATAGGTGACGTCGTCACGGTCGTCTGCGCACACAGTATTTGCAATTTTTTCGCGTATCTTACGCGGCGAGCTGACGTCAAACAAAAAAACACCGTCTTTTTTTAATGCGCCCGCAATATTTTTTAAGGCGGCGTTCAACTTCTCTTTGGGTATATAATTGATACAATCGTTGATCGCCGTAACAAAATCGAACCGTTTGGGAGGCTTCTTTTTGGCTATATCCCCTAAAATATATTCACTGCGAACGCCTTCCGCCAACGCTTTTTCTTGCGCATAATTTAACATTTCGGCGGAAATATCCATTCCCGTCATTTGATATCCCATTTTTTGAAACGCGCGCGTAAACCAACCACCGCCGCAGCCGACGTCTAATCCCGTTTGCAACGCAAACTCTTTTAATTGCAAAATTAAATACTGCGACCAATTTTCATAGCCGCAGTCATCATTGAGATATTCGAACCATCGAGCAAGATGGGCATACGCCGCATTTTTTTCCATAGCAAAATCTCCAGCCAACAGAGTTTATCATCCGCCAAACAGATCATTTTTTTAACTTATTCGTCATCTGTTTTCTTTGGCGGTTTTAATTTTTTACGTTTTTTCTTTTTACCGTCTTCCACTTCCTCAAACGATTTTTCCAATTCGTCAAAACGTTGATTGTATTCTACGTAACGCAAATCGTTTTTATGTTCTTCTGCATACAATTCGCTGTCTTCCGCAATGTTTTGCTTGCTTTCTTTCAAGCGTTTCAAGTCTTCACGCGTAAACGCTTGCGGCAATTCGTACACCTGCAACGAGTCGTCGATCGGTTTGATCGGTCTTGCAACCAAGCGCGATCTGCCTTGCGCCAACAACGTACGGCGATATTCGATTTCTGCGCCGCTGCCGCTAATCATTTCTTGCGAAGAACCGTCTTCTTTGCTGTAAATACCGCGACCAACCCTTGCGCCTTGAATTTTCGGGTTGATATATTTATCAAACACCCACTGCGCAAAATCCAACCAAACAAGCAACGCGTACGCCAAGCCGAACAGCAATAAAATAATAACGCCGGCGGCAATAAAGAACGAACCGTTGAACAAAAACAATAAAAACGGCAACAATGCCAAAGCTCCGAAAAAGATCGTTTGCGGTAACGTACCGATCATGATCAAAAACGAATTTTTCAGCATATTGAAAAATGTCACTTTGTAATTGACGCCTTGCGCAATCATCCAAAGGGACATCAAGCCGCCCATAACGATCAAAATATAGCTGGTGCCTTGCGATATACGCATCCATATGCGTTGCCATTTGCTTACGTCGCCTAAAGCCAAAGTCATTTCCGCAAAATTGATCAACGATACGCTGAGCAATAAAATAACGCCGTAAAACAAAGTGGTTTGCAATGCATTTTTATAATTGAGCTTTACCCCGCGCCAAAAATCGTTTGCAACAAAAATACCTTCCGTCCAAACCATATTACGGATAACGTACAGCCCCCCAGCCAAACCGACAGACGCAATAAACATCGAGATCAACAACCCCCAATCTACCATCATATCGCCTTGTAAGTTCAACAACTCCGATATCCCTTGCTGATCGGGATAAGCAGGATATCCGACGGTGAGGTTTGCGCCAAACGGATAGGTGACGCTGTTTGCCTCGTCAAACATAACGCCAAATAAAATCACCATAATCGTAGGTACGCAAAACAGTAAAACCAATAAATTCACTTTTACGATCTTACCGAAATTTCCTTTAAAGATATCCCAAAACAATTGCCAACGGTTTGTCGGCAACGTACTTCTGGCATATTCTTCGCTTTTTTCTTTCCCTTCCAGCAAACGGGTGATCAACCCTTTCTTTTGTTGTGCCATTTAAAACTCCATTATCGTCGCTTGTTTTGCGCAATACGTTATTCTATATTATATACCACGCTTTCCCTGCTTTCAAACAAGAAAAAGAAAATTATAACAATTTTTTCAACGCAAACGACCGCTTATTCTATTCTACTACAAATTTGTGATTATTTCAAGGAATTTTTTGAAAATTTTGAAAAATTTTAAATAAAATTTATAACTTGCCGTAAAATCTTTTTTATTTCCTTTTACTTTTGTTAAAAGATATGCTACAATGTTATTGTTAAATAGAGGAGCGGATGAACATCAGTACGCGTTGCTTTGCCTTGGACGGGCATAGATCAGCAACGATAAGGAAAGGGTATCTCCGCCGAAGCGCAAACCGTCCCCTTGCGCTGGGCATATAGGAGAACACCTATATGACTGTCACCCTTCGTGAAGTGCTATTTACAATTTTGAAAACGTTTCGTTTTTAATTTTGCAAAGTTATACCAACTTTACGGCGGGGAGATTGTTTCCCGTTTTTTATTTTGTCATCTTTTATCCCCCTAAAAAGGAGAATTTATTTATGAAAAAGTTTCAAGTAGGCGTTATTGGCGCAACCGGTATGGTGGGGCAACGGTTTATGTTGTTGCTTGCCGACCACCCTTGGTTTAACGTGACGGTTTTGGCGGCGTCTGCGCGTTCGGCCGGAAAAACATATCCGCAAGCCGTCGGCGACAAATGGGCTTTCGATTGCCCTATCCCCGAAAAATATCATACCATGACCGTTTTAGACGCAGAAGCCGATATGGATAAAATCGCAGACAGCGTCGATTTCGTTTTTTGCGCCGTTAATATGGACAAAGCAAAAATCAAAGCGTTGGAAGAAGCGTACGCAAAAAAAGAAGTACCCGTCGTTTCCAACAATTCCGCTCACCGTTTTACGGCGGACGTACCGATGATCATTCCCGAAGTCAATGCAGAGCATTTATCCGTTATCCCCGCTCAGCGCAAGCGTTTGGGCACAAAACACGGATTTATTGCAGTGAAATCCAATTGTTCGTTGCAATCGTACATTCCCCTTTTACACCCCTTAAAATCTTTCGGACTCAAAGAGGCTGCCGTTTGCACATATCAGGCTATTTCAGGAGCGGGAAAAACGTTTACAACAATGCCTGAAATCCTCGATAATATCATTCCGTATATCGGTGGCGAAGAAGAAAAAAGCGAAAAAGAACCTCTTAAAATTTGGGGCAGTGTAAAAAACGGCGAAATCGTTTCCGCATCCACTCCCGTCATTACGGCGCAATGTTTGCGCGTCCCCGTATCCGACGGGCATACCGCGGCAGTTTTCGTGACTTTCGAAAAGAAACCGACAAAAGAGGAAATCATTTCTGCTTGGGCAAACTTTAAAGGCGCGCCGCAATTGTTGCAGTTGCCCTCCGCCCCTGCCCAATTTTTGAAATATTTTGAAGAAGATAACCGTCCGCAAGCCAAACTCGACCGTATGGAAGGCAACGGCATGAGCGTTACCGTCGGAAGATTGCGCGAAGATCATCTGTTTGATTATAAATTTGTCGGGCTGTCCCACAACACCCTTCGCGGTGCGGCAGGCGGCGCCGTGTTATTGGCAGAACTTTTGGCGGCAAAAGGTTATTTGGATTGACAAGAACACAAAAAAAGCAAAAAATAAATATAATAATCAGCAAGGGAGAATAAACAAATATGAAAGGATTTTTTATCGGTAGCGCTACAGCCATGATCACACCTTTTAAAGACGGAAAAATCAATTTTGAAGCATTCGGCGAGATGATCGAATATCAAATTGCAGGCGGCACGGACGCCTTGGTGATCCTCGGCACGACAGGCGAACCTTCCACAATGACGTTTGAGGAAGAACATCTTTTGATGGATTATTCCGTAAAAAAGGTGAACGGCAGAACAAAAGTAATTTTCGGTTGCGGCAGCAACAACACCGCCGACGCGGTTATGACGGCGAAAAAAGCCGAATATTACGGAGCTGACGGCTTACTTGCAGTCACCCCTTATTATAACAAGTGCACGCAAAACGGCTTGGTGGAATATTACAAAGCCATCTGCGAAGCCGTTTCCATCCCCGTGATCGCTTATAACGTTCCCGGCAGAACCGGCGTTGAAATCCAACCTGCAACAATGGCTAAAATCGCAGAGATCCCCAATATTGCGGGAATCAAAGACGCTGGCGGAAATATGAGCAAGACAATGGAAACTTTCCGTCTTGTGCGTGAAAAATGCGACGTGTATTCCGGCGAAGACGCGCTGAACTTGCCTATTTTGGCTTGCGGCGGCGCGGGCGTCATTTCCGTTTTATCCAATATCGTTCCCGCCGACGTTAAAAAATTGTGTACGTTGGTTCAAGAAGGAAACATCGCAGACGCCATTGCGTTAAACGACAAATTGTTGCCCCTTGCAAACGCTTGCTTTGTGGAAGTAAATCCTATTCCCGTAAAAGAAGCGATGAATATTCTCGGATTTGACGCAGGCATTCCTCGTGCGCCGCTGACCGTGCTCGAACCTGCTAACCGTGAAAAATTGCTTGTTGCTATGAAAAATTTCGGATTGGAGTGTAAGGCATAATGAAAAATATCAAGATCGTCCTTTGCGGTGCTTGCGGTAAAATGGGAGCGAACGTGTTATCCCTGTTAGAAAACGATTCGGAAGCCGTTGCTGTTTGCGGCGTCGATCTTTATCCCCGTGAAATCGGGATCCCCGTTTACTCCTCTTTTTCGGATATTAAGGAAGATGCCGACGTGATCATCGATTTTTCTTCCCCCACGAATTTCGAAGAACGTTTGCAATATGCAAAACAACACGAAATCGGCATTGTTCTTGCTTCTACGGGTTTTACGCCGGACGATTTGACTTTGATCGAGCGTTATGCAAACGATATCGCCATCTTTAAAACGGCAAACCTTTCTCTTGGCGTCAATTTAATGCAAGCGCTTTGTAAAGCGGCGGCGGAAGTTTTGGGCGACAGTTTCGACGTGGAGATCATCGAACGTCACCACAACCTTAAAAAAGACGCGCCCAGCGGCACTGCATTGATGTTGGCAGACACCATCGATCAAGCGTTTCACAATGAAAAGCAATACGTAAACGGCAGAAACGGAATCGTCGGCGCGAGAGAAAAAAGCGAGATCGGTATTCACGCCGTCCGTGGCGGAACGATCGTCGGAGAACACGAAGTGATGTTTGCGGGTGAAGATGAAATCGTTACCATTACGCACAGTGCGCGCAGTAAACGCGTGTTTGCCGCAGGCGCGCTCCGCGCGGCGAAATTTTTACCGGGAAAACCTGCCGGTATGTATGAAATGAAAGATTTGTTAAACGAAGAAAACTCTTAAATTTTTCTTGGAAACAATGACAGCAGAAACTCCTCGGATAAACGTCCGAGGAGTTATTTTTTATTTTATCTGCCCTATTTTATTTGCTGTAATTGAATAATAATTCCGTGCTCTTTTACACAAAATCGGACAATTCTTCATGCGACAATTTTTTATAAGAGAGCATTGCCAAATAATAGATTTGGTTGACGATCAACGCTTGTTTTTCTTCCGATTGCGTTAACAAGCTCGCAACGACAGGGTTGGTAAGATTGAGCACCAACGTCGCATTTTTAGAAGGATCGATATCCCCCATACCGTAAAATCCGTTCATTTCCGACATACGGCGCATAAATTCTTCCACGTTGACCACTGCGGGTACTTTCCCGTTTTTAAATTTTTCTGCTTTTACTGCAATTTCCTTGTTGACAAGGTGCTTTTTAAACGTTTCCACCAAATCTTTGACGTCTTCTTCTTTAATCTCTTCCGCGCTTTTTAACGCGCCGTCAATGTCAGCGTCGATACGGACGAAACGGCATTTTTTCGGGTTTTTATATTCGATATAACTGATAAAATGAGGATCGATATACGTATCGCAAAGCACAGCGTCTAACCCTGCGTCTTTAAACATTGCCACATATTGCGCTTGTTGCGCTTCGTCGGAAACATAATAAACCGCCTTTGCCTGTACGCCGTTTTTCGCATCTTCTTCGCTGACTTCTTCCCCGAAAAATTCTACCAAAGGCTTGTATTCGCCTGCCAAATTTTTAAAGATGATGATATTTTGCACTTTGTCATAAAAAGCGTCTTCTTTTAAGCAACCGAATTTGATAAACGTAGAAATATCTTTCCAGCATTTTTCATAATGTTCGCGATCGGTATTAAACAACGACGTAAGCTTGTCCGCCACCTTTTTCGTGATGTGCTTGGAAATTTTCTGCACTTGCGAATCGTTTTGCAAAAAGCTTCTCGACACGTTTAACGGAATATCGGGACAATCGATCACGCCGTTCAAAAGCATCAAAAATTCGGGGATCACTTCCTTGATGTTGTCTGCAATAAACACTTGATTACAGTACAACTTTACTTGCCCTTTTTCTAATTGCACTTGCTGTTTTTTGATTTGAGGGAAATATAAAATCCCTTTCAAGCGGAAAGGATAATCCATATTCAAATGAATCCAAAAAAGCGGTTCGTTGAAATCCATAAAAGTATCGCGGTAGAAATTTTTATATTCTTCTTCCGTACATTCCTTCGGATCTTTCAAATACAACGGCGTCGTATTGTTGAGAACGGCGTCTTTGCTTTTTACTTCCCCGTCTTTTTCCTCCGTTTCCCCCGTAGGATTGAGATAGATGTTAAACGGCATAAACGAACAGTATTTACGCAACAATTCTCTGATGCGATATTCTTTTAAAAATTCTTCTTCCCCTTCGGCAAGATGCATTACGATCTTCGTGCCGCGTTCTGCTTTTTCCGTTTCCTCGATCGTATACGTGGAATCCCCGTCCGATTCCCACTTCACCGCCGGTTCGTCTTTATAGCTTTTGGTGAAAATTTCAACGTTTTCCGAAACCATATACGCCGAATAAAATCCCAAGCCGAAATGACCGATGATCCCATCACCCGATGCGTTTTCATACTTTTGCAAAAAGTCGTTTGCGCCGGAAAATGCAATATGTGTGATGTATTTTTCAACTTCCTCCGCCGTCATACCGATACCGTTATCTTCTACGGTAAGCGTTTTTGCTTTTTCGTCTACGTAAACGTTGATGCGATATTCTTCCTCCGTCTTTTGAGCTTCGCCCATTTCCACCAATTTCTTGTGTTTGGTGATTGCGTCTACGCCGTTTGCTACAATTTCACGAAGAAAAATATCTTTATCCGAATACAACCATTTTTTTATAATCGGCATCATATTTTCGCTTGAAATTTTAATTTTACCCTTCTTTTCCATTTTCAATCTCCTTATGAAAATTTGTAACGATTATTTATAAACAAAAAAAATTGCTCTTAATCAAATTAAGAGCAATTTTCATTTATTATTTT
>JAFTPQ010000022.1 GCA_017463205.1 Clostridia bacterium | reverse complement strand
CGCCTTCTACCGCGTCGCGCGTTGTCCCCGCGACGTTGGAAACAATGGCTTTTTCATACCCGAGCAGACGGTTTAAAAGGGAACTTTTGCCCGTGTTCGGCTTACCGCAAATGGCAACCGTTACCCCCGATTTTATCTTTTTCCCGACGGCGTAACTTTCCGTCAGTTTTGTCAGCGTTGCGCAAAGCGTTGTCAGTTGTGCCGATAATTCGAGAATATGCTGTTCTTCGATATCTTCCTCGGGATAATCCACCGAAACGTCGATGCCGGCCAAAAGCGTTGTCAATTGCGATTGCAATTCTTTCACGCGGTTGGTCAATTTTTCGCTGTATAACAAATAACCCGCCTTCACTTCCGCTTCCGATTCGCCGTTGATCATATCCGCGACTCCTTCAGCCGAAGCAAGCGACAGTTTCCCGTTTAAAAACGCGCGCTTGGTAAATTCGCCTCTGCCTGCGGGTTTTGCCCCCAAACGAAAGGTCTGTTTTAATATTCCGCGCGCAATACTCTCTCCACCGTGGCATTGAAATTCGACGATATCTTCCCCTGTATAACTTGCGGGCGCTTTGAAATAAACGCACAAGCCGTAATCGCAAAAATTACCGCCGTCGATCTTGCCCGGATACATACGGTATGGCTCGAAATCTGCCACGCTCACCTTCCCCACGGGCGTAAACATTTTTTCTGCGATCTGCAACGGACTTTTTCCGCTGATACGAATGATGGCGACTCCTCCTTTCCCCGGCGGCGTCGCGATCGCCGATACGTTTTCTTCCAACATACTTTTCTTCCCTTTGTCAAGAACGAAAAAACGCTCTTTTATAACCAAAATTTATATTATATACTATTATATCACAGTATTTTTTTCGTGTAAACCGTTTTACAGTTCTTTTCCATAAAAAAAGACGGAAAATATAACTTTTTCTTATTCCCGTCTTTCTTTTTTCGTATTTTATTTTCTTCTTTTACAATCGAACAAGCAGTCGTATACCCGTCCGTTTATCCGCTCGCTTTTTCTCAATTGAAAAAATCGTCGTCGGAGGAGGAATTTCCGTCCTCTCGATAAGCGTTATTCGATCCGCTGCAATCGGAAAATTCGGCAAAAGGATCGTCTTCGGGGCGATCTTGTCCGCCGTTTTGCGCGTTTGTGTTCTGTTGGTTGCCGTAAGGGGGATACGGTCCATATGGTCCATACGGTCCGTAAGGTCCGCGTGGGTCGCCGTACATATTGCGGTATTGCTGCTGACGGCGTAAAAATTCTTCACGGCGCGCGCGTTCGTATGCGGCGTAATCAACGGCTTTGCGATTGCGCAATACAAAAACGATGATATATCTGCTGACGGGAAGGAATACCGCCAAAATTGCCAACCAAACGTACGAGCGAGGCGCGTATTTTTTGAATAAGCCCATCAACAAGATGAGCAACAACACTTCAAACCCAAGCTGCACGATGGAAATGAAATGTCCGCTGAGCGCATAAAAATTGTAGGCACTTGCCGAAAAACCCGATAAATTGTACCACTGCGGCGCATAATTAAATTCGTTGTAATGATCGGGCAATCCTGCCGTGACGTATAAATATAATTCGATCGCGATCACCGAACCGTACAAGAGGGCAAGCAAAATTTTTGCGATCATTGTATACAAGCCCGCGCGTTTCATCTTTTGTCCAAACACGTCACATTCGCCCGTCAATTTTCCGATGTAATATACGTTGACAAAGGGAACAAACGCCATCCAACGGTGCTTTAACGAAACGTTTTTTGCCATTTTGGATAATCCAAACCCTTGCAACGTAAACAGCGCCAACCAAAACAACGCGCCGAAAATAAGCCCGTTGACGCGCATTTCCAAACCGTCCGTCTTCAATTCGACCAGCGTCATCGCCCATGATTTGTAAAAACTGTAAATTTCCATTCTTTCCTCTATTACCGCGCACTTGCGGCTTTTTTGAAATTCTTTTATCCGTTTTATCCGTTTGTTTTGCTCTCTTACGTTAAAATGCCTTATTTTTAAGACTGCGGCGTTTCATATTCCACCTGTATCAAGGTCAAACCCTTGGCAGGCATCGTTTTTCCCAACAGTTCTCTTTGCCCCGTTTCATACGCTTGCATCAAACTGTCTTCCGTACGGCGATCGGAAGCGAGATCGAGCAGTTCCCCCGTCATCGTGCGCACCATATTGTATAAAAATCCGTTGCCCGTAACGAAAATTTTGATTACTCGGCAACCGTACGCCGCGCTTTCTTCCACGCGCACTTCGTACACCGTTCGCACTGTTGTTTTTACTGCCGAACCCGACGCGCAAAACGCCTTGTAATCGTGTTCTCCTTCCAATAATTTCGCTTTTTTTTGTAAAATTTCCAACGTCGGCGCGCTGTCGATACGTACGCAATAGCGATCGATCAACGGCAATTCGCGAGAAGAAACGTACAACGAATAGCAATATGTTTTCCGCTTTGCGCTGCGGTTTGCGTCAAACCCGTCGTCTGCACCCCAACCGTCGATCACACGGATATCGGAAGGCAAAAAACGGTTAAGGCAATCGGGCATTTTTTCAGGCGGTACGGTGATACTTTCCCCGTCAAAATGGCACACTTGCCCTGCGGCGTGAACTCCCGCGTCCGTCCTGCCGCTTGCGGTGACGTGAAGACGTTTGTTTAACGCTTTTTCCACCGCTTCTTCCAACTTTTCCTGTACGGAAAGGGCGTTTTTTTGGCGTTGCCAGCCTGCATAATCCGTTCCGTCGTATGAAATTGTTAAAACGTAACGCATAGACACCTCGCCTTTTCACCGTTTCCTGTTTTTCCGTTTATTTTCATCTGTTTTTATCTGTTTTAAATCAGCGGCGCCGTATAGATACGAAGCAATATGATCCCCGTCAACAGCGACGCGCAAAGCAAAAATGCAATGAAATCGCGCCAACCGAACGTGAGTTTTTTATATTTTGTTCGTACTTTACTGCCCGAATAGCAGCGCGCGTCCATCGCATCCCCCAATTCGTCCGCGCGGCGGAATGCGCCGGTGAGAAGCGGGATCAAAATGGGAATGATCGCCTTGATCCGTTTTGCCAAACTGCCTGTTTCAAAATCAGCCCCGCGCGCTTTTTGCGCGTTCATGATCCGCGACGTTTCATCTGTCAATATGGGAATAAACCGTAAAGCGATCGACATGATCAGCGCAATTTCGTGAACGGGAACGCGAATGAGTTTTAACGGAGATAAAAGGCTTTCGATGCCGTCTGTTAAGGATACGGGCGTCGTCGTCAGCGTCAATAAAGACGAACCGAGCACCAATAAAAACAAACGCACTGCCAAAAATACCGTTGCATACACCGCTTCTTTGGCGATGCGGATAAATTTCCACTGCCAAAGCGTTTCGCCGCCCTGATAGAAAAACAGATTGAGGACTGCGGTAAACAGCAACAAAAACAACACTGCTTTTACCGAGCGAAGAAGACTCTTAAACGGCACGCCCGAAACGGCGGCGATCAAGAGGAACAACGCGGCGCACGCGCCCAGCGCATAAAAGTTTTTCGCCAAAAATACGGCGACGATATAAACGATGAGAAATACGATTTTCAAGCGGGGATCGCATTTATGCACAAAGGAGTTTGCGGGATAGTATTGTCCAAAGGAAACGTCACGCATCGTTTTTTCCTCCTTTTGCAGTTGAACGCATACCTGCCCCCCTCGTTTTTGAAAAATTAAGCGTTTTTTGTATGAAATCGGCAAGGGTGAGATCGCTGTCGATCGACACGCCTTTCCGCGCAAGATATGCGCTGATTTTTGCCGTCAACGGCAGATCGAGCCCCACATTTTCGATTTTTTCCGTTTCCGCAAACAGCGTTTTCGGTTCACCGACTCCTAAAATTTTACCTTCCGAAAAGATTGCCGCGCGCGTACAATTTTCCGCAATTTCGTCCATATCGTGCGATACGACGATCACCGTTTTGCACCATTCGCGATGGATTTTATGCAAAAGTTGCATAATTTCCTCTTTCCCGAGCGGATCTAATCCCGCGGCAGGCTCGTCCAAAACAAGGATCTGCGGTTTTGTCACAATGACGCCCGCGATCGCGACTCGGCGTTTTTGTCCGCCCGATAAATCAAACGGAGAACGTTTTTTCATTTCCGACGGAGAAAGCCCAACCATTGTCAGCGCCTCGCTTACCGCGCTTTCAACTTCCGTATCCGTTACGTCTTCTTTGAAATTTTTTAAACCGAACGCCACGTCGTCGAACACCGTTTCGGCAAACAACTGATATTCGGGATATTGAAACACCATTCCCACTTTACTGCGAAGCTCTTTAAAATCCGTCTTTTTATCCGTCAGATCGAACCCATTGACCTTTAACGTGACGGCAGGAGTAGGCGTTTGCCCTTTTTTGACCTTCTTCGGCTTGTATTTCTTTTCCGACGAAGGCACGCGGAGCAACGCGTTTAAATGTTGCACAAACGTCGATTTTCCACTGCCCGTATGCCCGATGATACCGAAGAATTCACCCGAACAAATCTCCATATCCACACCGTTGAGCGCATACGTCGCAAACGGGGACGCGGGATTGTAAACGTACGTTAAATTTTCACATTCCACTCTGCCGATCTCACTTTTGTCGGAAATCTTTTCCTGCGTTTCCTCTTTATCCGTCGGCAAATGATCGGTTTTTTCCGTTTTTTCAAAGTCCGCCGCCGTATCGCCTAACGCTTGGCGGATATTTTCCGCAACCGCTTCCGCCGTCAATGCGTCCGCGACAGGCAATCCGCCCGCCGTCAGCGCGCGACAAACGCGCACAGAACGAGGCAAGGCAAGCGCGTATTTTTGCAATTCTTGTTCTCGCCGCAACACTTCTTCGGGTTTGCCTTGCATAACGATCTCGCCGCGGCTCATCACAATGGCGCGATCGGCAAGCATCGCTTCTTCGGGAAAATGCGTAATGAGGATCACCGTGATTTTTTCTTCACGGTTTAAACGCAACACGACGTCCATCACTTCTTTTCTGCCGCGCGGATCGAGCATCGCCGTCGATTCGTCCAAGATCATTACCCGCGGTTTCAAAGCCAAAACGCCCGCAATAGCGATCCGCTGTTTTTGTCCGCCCGATAATCGGGAGGGCGTGGCGTGACGAAAATCGCTCATTCCCACGGCGTTTAAGGCAAACGTGATCCGTTCGCCGATCTCCTCGCGGGGGATCCCCACGTTTTCGGGGCCGAACGCAATATCGTCCTCTACGATAGAAGCCACCATTTGATTGTCGGGATTTTGAAAAACGATCCCCACTTGTTTTCGTATGGCGAACAGGTTTTTTTCATCGCTTGCGTCCAATCCCAGCGCCGTGATCTTACCTGCGCTTGGCGTCAACAAACCGTTTGTCAAACGTGCCAACGTCGATTTGCCGCTGCCGTTATGTCCCAAAATAGCGACAAATTCTCCCTCTTCCACCGTCAGATCGATGCCATTCAACGCGAAAGCGACTTCGCCGCCGAATACGTTTTCCGTTTCGTCGTCCGCTTCATAAGAAAAATGTACTTTTTCAAATTTGATCGCTTCCATTTTACTCCTCTCGTTCCGTTGCGCCCGTTTGACAAGTTTTACACGCCGCATGATTTTCGTAAGACGCATAATACGCCTTATTCTACATTCTTATTTATTATAGCAAATTTTTTTGGATATTACAATGAAAATCAGGTGAAAAAGTGTGTTTGATCAAAGAAAAAATCCTTTTTTTTCCTGCTTTTTGATTTTTAGCATTTTCTTTTCCCATTAAACCGAATGAAAACGACCTTTCCGTTCGATTTTTTTAATTTATTAAAAAAAGTGTGCGTATCCGCTTGTTTTCCAACAAAAAATATAGTATCATAATAATATATCTTTTTGTACGAGGGAACTGTATGCAACCGACGAATACAAAAACAACCGAAACTGCCGTTTCGGACAATAAAAACTCGGTTAAAGTGCTTGCGACGGATATTTTGGTGTGCTTGATCGCCGCCATTTTGGTGTCTTCTTCACTGTATTATTTCTCCAACTATAACCACTTTGCGCCCGGCGGCGTAACGGGCTTTGCTTCGATCGTCGGATCGCTGATCGCAGGCAAAGGTGTTGGTGACGTGACGTTGAATATGAGTATTTTGATGTTTGCCTTCAATTTGCCAATTTTTATTTTGGTCGCCGTGTTTACACAACGAAAAACCGGCGTCATCCTCATCATCTACCTCATTTTTCAATCGGGACTTTTGATGTTGTTTAAATATTTACACACGGAATTTGGATTGTCGTATTATGCGGCGTTCCCCTCCGACGACATGTATGTGGAAGGCAATAACGTCGTGTTTGCCGCAATCGGCGTAGGCGTTATTTCCGGGTTCGGTTTTTCGATTATGCTTCGCAGATTCGGCGCGTCGGGCGGTACGTATGCGATCTCCGCCCTTATCAAGCATTTCAAACCCGAAAAAAATATTGCGTGGCTTGCGTTTGTTCTCGATTCTTCCGTTGTCATCTTAGCGTTTTTTGTGTACGGCGCAAGCGTCAATTCGGTGATCTCCACCCTTACCAATATTTTTATTTCCGACCTCGTCGTTGATTTTATGTTGCAAGGGTTGCGCAGCGGTTATAAATTTGAAATCATCACCGAAAAACCCGACGAGTTGGCGAAAGAATTGATGATAAAATTGCACCGCGGCGTGACAATGTTGCACGCGGAAGGTATGTATACGCATTCGGATAAATCCCTTTTGATCTGCATTGTCAGAAAACGTGAGATCGGTACGTTTTTGAAATTGCTGAAAAAGCACGGTGCAACATTCTCCTATTCGTGTCGCGTCAACGAAGTGTACGGGCGTTTTGCCATAAATCCCTTTGAGAAACACTGATTTTTTTTCATTAACTCCTTTTAGCGCATAACAGCGCAAGCAAAAAACGGCGATCGTAAACGGTCGCCGTTTTTTCATTGACTATTTTTTCTTGAAATTGTGTTCAACACGTACCTGGTATGCCCATTTTTATCAATTTTTGATCGTTTTCAGTGTTCTTTGTCCCGTCTTGGAAACGGTGATCACAATATTTTCACTTTCATCCGTGCGATAGATCGTTGCGTTTTCTTTCCGCAAACGAGAGAGCACTTCTTCCGTCGGATGACCGTACTCGTTGTCTTTTCCGCAAGAAATGATCGCTGTATCTACGTTTAGATAGGATAAAAATTCTGTGCAAGTGGAAAGCTTGCTGCCGTGATGCGCCACTTTTAAAATTTCCGTGCTTTCCAAATGCACGCCGCGGTTTTTAAACAAGCCCAATTTACTGTCGCGAATAAGCAATTCTTCCGTTTCTTGAGGCGCGTCGCCTGTGAACAATGCGCTGACGCCCTGATAATCGAGCCAAATCACGGAAGAAGATTCGTTGTTGTCCGCAAGTTCTTCCGCATCCTCCTCCACGTCTTTTGTATATGGATACAAAAAAGAAAACACGTAGGGATAATCGGCATTTGTCGATTGTAAAATGATGCTGCGATTGGAAAAAACTCGCGCGCAGTTTTCGTTTAAAACTGCCGAATAAAACTCGGCATATTCTTCATTGACCGCAGTGTTGCTTTTGGGCAAATACGCCTTTTGCACTTTCTTGTTTTTCAACACTTCATCCAAGCCGCCGCAATGATCGGAATCGGCGTGCGAGGCGATCAAATGATCGATCGTGTCGATCTTCAAGGCGTTGAGATAGCGCAAAATGCGCGTTGCCGTAATTTGTTCGCCGTTGCCGCCGTCGATCAGCGCCGTTTTGCCGTCGGGCAGTTCGATTAACGTTGCGTCCCCTTGCCCTACGTCCAGAAAATGAATACGCATTTCCCCTGCTTTTCTTTTGGAAATATTCGGTTTTCCCAAATGATATTTCCAAGTGTTGGCAGGAACGAAAGCTGAAAAAACGCTGACACCGAGAATGATCCCCAACGTCGCGTAAAGCGCAATGCGTTTGATCGATTTTGCCTTGCTTTCAACTTTTTCTTTTTCCGCTTTGTATCCCATACCCTTTCTCTTTTGTCGTCACGCTTCCGTTTTTATGCCGCCGTTTCCTCTTTGCTTTTTGCGCTTGGGTTATTCGGGTTTGCGATCGGACGCTTGTTCGATCTGTTCGTATACAGCCTTTAACGCCTCGCCGTCGTAATCTTCAATCCTACCCTCGTCGGCATATTGCGAAATTTTCGGATCGAGCGGCATACGCGCCACAGCGGGAATACCGTATTCCGCCGCGATCTGCTGCGCTTTGCTGTGCCCGAACACTTCGATTTGCTTTCCGCAATCGGGACAGGACAAATAACTCATATTTTCAACCAAGCCGAGCACGGGAATATTCATAATCTGTGCCATATTGACGGCTTTTTCCACCACCATTTTCACCAAATCTTGCGGCGTAGTGACAATGACGATCCCTGCGATGGGAATACTTTGGAACACCGTTAAAGGCACATCGCCCGTTCCGGGAGGCATATCGATAAACAGCAAATCGACGTCTTGCCAAATGACGTCCGTCCAAAACTGCATCACCGTACCCGAAATCACCATTCCGCGCCAGATCACCGGGGAAGTTTCGTCGTCTAACAAAAGGTTCATCGAAACCATTTGCATTCCCGAAGGGGAAAGCACGGTGTTAATACCCGTTTCGTCACCCGTAATACGATCGCTGACGCCGAACATTCGGGGAATAGACGGCCCCGTAATATCCGCATCCATGATCCCCACCGATTTACCTTGCTTTTGCGCGTAAGCGGCAAGCAACGACGTAGTGAGCGATTTGCCCACGCCCCCTTTTCCGCTGACGACGCCAATCACTTTTTTCACCGACGATTTTTCGTGCGGCGCTTTTATCATACTTTCTTGTTTCCTAGACGCGCAATTGGACGAACAAGTAGAACAATTATGCGTACAATGTTCCGACATATCCTTTCTCCTTTTTATAAAATGATTTACCGTATTATTATACCCCTTTCCTATCTTTTTGTCAATCCGATTGCAAGAAAAAGCGTTTTTTGGCAAAAACTTCTTTCAATTGACACCAAACAAACGCAAAACAAAAGAAAAACCGCATAAAAACGGTTGCTTTTTCTTGAAAAATCATATATAATAAATAGGCTGCGCGTAGGCGGGGAGTTAGCGGCACCCTGAATCTGCAATCCGCTATAGCAGAGCTGAACGCCTTTCCAGACGATGTTTATGGAAGGTCTGCGCGCCGCAAGGAACGTTGATCGTAAGGTCTTATGCAACGCAATGCCGTGAACCGTGTCAGGACAGGAATGTAGCAGCACTAAGCGGATGTTTGGGTGTGCCATAAGGTAGCTTTGCAGGAGTCACCTACGGCGTTTACGCTTCGGTAAATATCGGCGAAAAAGGATCGCGCAGTTTTTTATTTTGCCGTTTTTATCTGTTTTATTGGCGGATATATTAGCGGATATTTATAAAAAACACGAGGGTATATCGGAAAACAAACATTTTTCGATATACCCTCTTTCTATATTACACAGCGAAACTTTTTATTTCCGCCGATAGAAACAGTATCGGCGGCTTTGCGTTTTTTATACGTTTTTTGTCTTTTCTTTTCCTTGTTCCTCGCTGGAAATCCTTTCCTCTTTTTTGCCGCGGATATCCAACCCGTTGAGTTTTTCATCCTCCAACACGATTCCGCGTTGCACCGTGGCATAACCGTATTTTTCGCGAAGTTTTGCAACGGCGTTTTCCGCGCGTTCTTTCTTTTCGTAGGTCGCGCCGTTTTGCGTCAATGCGCCGTCCAAACTCAATTGCTCGACGTGATAATCGAAACCCGAAACCGTTACCCCCAGCATCCGTACCCGCATACCGAATGGCCAATGCCGATCGAACAGTTGAAACGCCGTTTTGGCTACGTCGCCGCAAAGCGCCGTGGGAGAAACTTTCGTTTGCCACGTAAAGTCTTGAAATTTTTCATTTCTTACGACAATATGTACGGTGTCCGCGCGCCCCACGTCCGCCGCGCGCTGCCTCGACGTAACGCTTTCGGCTAAAGCATAAAACCAACGTTTGATCTCCTCTCGATCGGTGATATCTTCGGCAAGCGTCGTCGAATTACCGATCGATTTTAAATCTTCCTTGTCTTTTCCTGCTTTTACGGGCTCGTTGTCTTCACCTCGCGCATAAATCCGTAATTGGCGACCTCGCTTGCCCAATGCTTTCACCAAATATTCTTCTTCCGCATTTGCCAAACCGCCGATCGTACGTATCCCCAATTTTTGCAACGTTTCCGCCGTCGATTTGCCCACAAATAACAATTCGGTAACGGGTAATCTCCAAACGATTTCCTTGTAATTTTCTCGCGTGATCACCGTCACGGCGTCCGGCTTTTTTAATTCGGACGCAAGTTTTGCAAACACTTTATTAAAACTCACGCCGATCGAAACGGTGACGCCCAACTCCTCTTTCACCGTTTTTCTTATTTTTTCCGCGATCTCCCTGCCGTTTCCGAACAAAAAAGTGCTTTCCGTCATATCCAACGAACATTCGTCAATGCTACATTCTTCTATTTTGTCGGTGAAACGGCTGTAAATTTCCACTACGTGTTGCGAATACCGCTTATATTGATGATGTTGCGAGGGAACAAGCGTCAACTGCGGACATTTCCGCAATGCGGAATACACCGTTTCCGCCGTTTTGATCCCGAATTTTTTCGCTTCTTCGTTTTTTGCCAATACGATGCCGTGGCGTTCTTTCGGATCTCCGCAAACGATCAACGGTTTTCCTTTCAGCGTAGGATCTAACGCAATTTCCACGGAGGCAAAAAAATTGTTAAGATCGGAATGTAAAATTACCCTATCGCGCATTTCTGTTTCGCCTCCTTTTTTCCTGCTTTTTGTTCGTCAACGCATACATGGTATGGCCAAATCCCTTTTTTACCCCGAATTATTTTAAAAATGCGCAGACGGAATGAGCCGCTACGTTTCCCTCTCCCGCCGCTTTTGCGTATTGATATGGTCTGCCCGTACAATCGCCCGCGGCAAAACAGCCTTTTAGATTGGTTGACATATCTCGCGACACAACTACGTGTCCTTCTTGCATTTCCAACCCTCCGACCAAGACGGCGGGCGATACGCAATCGCGTAGCATAAACACACCGTCGATTGGCAAAACCGAAGGGATTTCTTCCGTAGGTGAATCGGCAAACGTCAGATTTTTTACACGCATTTCCCCATCGATCTTCACAGGCATTTTACGAATTAGCGTTACGTTTTCACGATCGATCTCCACCTCTTTATACATCGGGATCAAATACACCTTTTTTGCCAGATCGGCAAGATAGCCGATTTCGTGTTCTAACGCTTTGGTCGTACAAATGACGGCGATCGTTTTGTTTTTATACAAAAAGCCGTCGCAAGTTGCGCAATAGCTGACTCCGCGCCCCAAATACGTTTCTTCCCCCTCGATCTGCTTCACCGATTCGACGCCGCAAGCCAAGATCACCGTCTTTGCTTCATACGCTTCCCCCGCCTGCGTCATTACGGAAAATTTTTCCTTCAACGCGTACACGCCTGCCACCTTTTCCGTTTTTACCGT
Organism: Clostridia bacterium; assembly: GCA_017463205.1. GTDB lineage: Bacteria > Bacillota > Clostridia > Christensenellales > Borkfalkiaceae > Scatosoma. The sequence goes on along the minus strand of JAFTPQ010000022.1, from coordinate 10,242 downwards.
GATTTTCGCCGCCGAAAGCTGCGCTTTTAACGCCGCGCAAAACTCTTTTCCCGATACGTCGGTCAACCCCGGATAATTATGGATCGTTTCCGCCTTTACGATCTTTTGACTGAGTTCTTCCGAACCAAACAACAGAAATTCTTTCTTATTGGCTTGCAGGGTGAGCGCCGCCGATATCCCCGCAGGTCCGCTTCCGATAATAATACAATCGTACATCATATAGTCTCCTTTCTTTTAGTATAACACAATCTGTATAAAAATGCAACCCTCCCGAAGAAAAACTTTCGAGAGGGAAATTTTTTACATTGTGATCATCACGATTTTATCGACGCCGAAAGGCATACTGCGGCCGCACGGCGTTACCCAACATAATTTGTGGCTCGTCGGTAAAAAAACAACCAATTCGTTCCCGAAACTTTCGGGGAAACTTTTATAATATTCTTCGTGTGTTTGTAGGATTCCGTTTCCAACAATTTTCCGCTCACAAAGCCACCGAGCCAGCCGTTTTCGTCGTAACCCCATGCATTCATACCCAATTCTTTGGCTTTTTTCAAGCAAACGCCTATACAAGAAAACCATTTTTCGCCCAAATATTCGTCGTTCATACCCGTCCGCGAGTGCATAATAAAACCTCCTATGCCCGCGTCGCGCATTTCTTCGATCTTCTTGGTCAATTTTTCCTCATGAAGCGTGTTATTCTAGCTCTAAAACGGAATCGCCTTATACTCTGTAATATTCCCCTGCAATTCCTGTTTCGTTTTTTCGACAAAACAGTTCATCGTTCTATCCCTTAAAAATTTTCACTTTCGAGCATTGCGCAAAGACAATGATAAACAGGCAAATGTAATTCTTGCACCTTATACGTTTCTTTTTCGGGCACAACGACGGATACGTCGGCAAGCGATTTCAATTTACCGCCCGTTCCGCCGCCTAAAAATACGACCTGCATTTCTTTCGCTTTCGCCACGATCGCCGCATATACGCAATTTTGCGAATTACCCGACGTGGAAAGCGTCAATAAAACGTCACCTTTTTTTCCAAGCGAACTCACTGCTTGCGCAAACGTCAACGCCGAGTTTTTATCGTTGCCGAACGCCGTATTAAACGCGATCTGTCCGCACAACGACACCGCAGGAAGCCCTCCTTCCAGACCTTGGATCAGCACTTCACCCTCTGCCCCGTATTTTTTTAAATTTTCCGTCAATTCTTCGGGCAAAGCACGGTGTTTTTTAAAACTTTTCACCAATTCCCCGACGATATGTTCGCAATCGGCGGCAGACCCGCCATTGCCGCAAAGATAGACGGTATTACCCTTTTTTAAAGCGGTTTGCAACGTTTGAAACGCTTGGTACACGTTTTCCTTTTCCGACGTCAATGCGGGATAGCGCAACAATAATTCTTCTAAAATTTGCATAGTTTCCTGTTTATACATATTTATACTCCTTTTTTTCTTCCTTTAATGGGCGTCTACGCCTTCGGCGATCGCCAACGCTGCAATATCCCCGACGTTTTCGCTTAATTGCGCCGGTACGATTTCGCACACTGACAAACTTTCTTGCAACGCTTCTTTTTCCAACTGTTTTCTCATCGACGGGATCAATAATGCCGAAGCTCGCATAAAAACGCCGCCGATGACGATGCGTTCGGGATTGAGCATATCCACGATCATGCTGAGCCCCTTTCCCAACATTTCGCCGCTCTTTTCAAGCACCGCCTTGGCAAACGGATCGCCGTTTTTCGCGGCTTGGCAAAGCGCCTTGGTCGTTACGTGATCGACTCCGCCCATATTTTCGATGCAAGCGGGCATTTTTCTACGGCGTTGCGCCATTTCAACGGCAAGACGGGAAATGCCGCCGCCACTGCAAAAACCTTCAAACGAGCCGTATTTTCCATACCCGATCGGTCCCCGTTTCGCAAGGCGGATATGTCCCGCTTCGCCAGCATTGTCATTTGCCCCGACGTATAACCTACCGTCCAAAATCAATCCTGAACCAAGCCCCGTTCCAAACGTCAAAAACACCATATTGTTCACGCCTCGTCCCGCACCGAACCGCCATTCGGCAACAGCGCAGGCGTTGGCGTCGTTTTGTAATTTCGCCGAAAGTCCAAACTGTTCTTTTATATATTCCACGATCGGAAAGCCTTCCCACCCGAAAAGATTGGGCGGACGGACGATGATTCCTTTTCTGCTGTCCAACGGCCCGCCGCAACTGATCCCCGCCGAGACGATCGGTGCTTGTTGCTGATACCGTTTTACCGCCGCCGATACCTTTTGCAACGTTTCTTGCGGAGAACGCAACGTCGGCGTTTCTTCCCGCGCAAGCACACGGATATTTCCGTCTTCACATTCCCCCAACGATACGGCGCATTTTGTACCGCCTATATCAAAACCAACGTAATATTTTTTCACGTATATCTTCTCCGTGCGTCACGTAAATTTATTCTATACCATTATACAATATTTTTTTGCGTTTGTCTTGTTTTTGAAGGCATTTATTTCTATATTTTTTTCTTTTTTTATCCAATCATATTTCATCGATATGCCTTTTTTCTGATCGATAAACACATTCCTTTTGCGAATATTTATGTAAAAATGAGATTTTTTCCCTTGGATAAGTTTACAAATGCGAGAAAGTGTGATACAATATTATTGCACGGTTCGTAAAGACGCGCATAAATTTTAAGGAGTTTTATTATGATTTACACCATTGAAAACAATCATTTGAAAGTTTCCGTTGCAACGAAAGGCGCAGAATTGATGTCTTTGTATTCGAAAAAGACGGAAACGGAATATCTTTGGGTGGGCGATCCTGCGTATTGGTCGGGAAAAGCTTACAATCTGTTCCCCCTGATCGGCAGAATGTACGACGGGAAATATTATTATAAAGACAACGCATACGAGATCCGTATTCACGGCATTGCGCGGTATAACGAATTTTCCTTGGAAAGCCGTTCGGCAACCAAATTGGTATTCCTTTTAAAAGACAACGAACAAACAAGAAAGGAATATCCGTTCGCATTTGAATACCGCGTTACCTTTGAATTGACGGAAAATAAATTGACGACCCGTTACGACGTGAAAAACCTCAGCAAGGAAACCTTGTATTGCGGATTTGGCGGTCATCCCGGCATCAATATCCCTTGGAAGGGCGACGAGGCAAGTTTTGAAGAACATTATTTGGAATTCAGCGACAAGACCAACGTTGTCCGTCAACTGTTGTTCGAGCGTTCGTTTATGGCGGATAAAGTTGCGCCGTACGCTTTGGAAGACGGCGTGAAATTACCCTTGAAACACGATCTTTTTGATAACGACGCCGTTATTCTGCAAAACACCTCCAGATGCGTATCGGTTAAATCGAAAAAAGATCCCCGTTACGTGACGATGCATTACGACGATTTTAAATATATCGGATTTTGGCACCCCTGTGAAACGGACGCCCCCTTCGTTTGTTTGGAACCTTGGTCGGTTTTACCTTCCTCCAACGGCGTATACGATCGCTTGGAGACCAAAGCGGATATGGCAAAAGTTGCCCCCGGCGCAACAGACGGCGTTTCGTTTACGTTGGAGCTCCACGAATAAGATTTTTCAAAAATTTCATATACGAATACATACAAAACACTCGCCGTTAAGACGAGTGTTTTTATTTCAACGCATACATGGTATGCCCATTTTTTTCAAAATACCGATTCGCCGACAAGCACGGGCGTCGCTTTTTCTTTATTGATAACAAGATAGCAATAACTGCCGCCTTCCCCCACCGCACGACGAAGCGAGCCGGGGTTGATCAACATTACGCCTTCCATTTCCGTGATTTTTGCAATATGCGTATGCCCATACAAGGCAATATCGCAACCGCGGCGTTTTGCCTCCGCCGCCAAAGCGGTCAATTCGCTTTTGACGTGATATTTATGTCCGTGGCAATAATAAACTTTTACCCCTTCGATCTCCAATTCACCGTCTTCGGGGAGAGGAGAAAAAAAGTCGCAATTGCCGCCGCATTGATATACTTTTTCGGGATATTCGCCGCGTAGCTCACGCATATCCGCGCCGCCGTCGCCCAAATGCACCACGTAATCGTTTTCGGCGATAAGCGGACGCAGCTTCTCCAGTCCCTTGGTGTTTCCGTGTGTGTCGGAAATAATGATCAGTTTTTTCATAATGTTTGCCCTCGCGATTCGTTATAATTTTCCTCGCAACGCCTGCAACGCCCGAAAACGATGGGACACGGCGTTTTTTTCTTCTGCTGTCGCTACGCCGAACGATTTATGCAAATCGTCGCTTTCAAAAAGACTGTCGTACCCAAAACCGCCATCGCCGAGTTCTTCTTTTAAAATTTTGCCGTACGTGCGACCTTCAACCACCACTTCCCTGCCATCGGGATACACTAACGCCATCGCGCAGGTAAAATGCGCGGCTCTGTTTTCTATCCCTTCCATATTTTTCAACAACAAAGCACGGTTTTCCGCATCGCAACCGTGGCGACCGCAGTATCGCGCGCTGTATACCCCCGGCGCGCCGTTTAAAGCGTCCACGCACAGACCGCTGTCGTCCCCGATCACCATACATCCCAACACCTTTGTCGCCGCACGGGCTTTGATCAAAGCATTTTCCGCAAACGTTTTGCCCGTTTCCGCCACGTCTTCGTCAAACCCCATTTCTTTTTGCGAAACCACCTGATATTCGGTGAAAATCTCTGCGATTTCCCGCAATTTATTTTTATTGCCCGACGCGATCACCAGCGTCTTTTTATTTTCCATACATTTCTCCTTTTATTCTTCCGTTTTCGCCTCAAATCGTGAAACGAATCGGCAATCGTTTAAATACCCCAAAAATCCTTCTGCTTGAAAAGTCAAACACTTTGCGACCAAGCATTGTCTGGATAAATTTCGGCGTTTATTTTCCTCGGAAAGACCGTATTTCATATCCCCGACGATCGGACAGCCGATATGCGCGAGGTGGGCGCGAATTTGATGCGTTTTCCCTGTGTGTAACGTAACTTTCACCAGCGTCGTTCCGTCTAAAAACCGTTCTTCCACGGCGTATTCCGTTATAATTTGTTCTGCGCCTTTTTGCGGCTGATCGTATACGCGCGACAACGATTTTTCCGCGTCCTTTTTTAAATATCCCGTTAAAACTTCGCGCTGTTTGGCGAAATCGCCAAAACACAGAGCGTGATAGGTCTTCTCCACGTTGCGGTTTTTAAACGCCTGCAACAATGTCGTTTCCGACTCCTGCGACAATGCAAACGCCAACAAACCTTTTGTATTTCGGTCTAACCGATGAATAAAAAAACAGGCTCTCCCCTCCGCTGCATACCGACGTTGTAACGCAGCAAACACCGCCTCGGAATTGACGCCGCTCTCTTTGTCTACGATCAGTACGTTTTCATCTTCATACACCGTATAAAACGCCGCCTTTTCCTCTTGTTTCTTGCTTAAATAATAACAAATAACGTCGCCGCTTTGTATGCGGACGTCTTTTCCCACACGCACTCCGTTGACGCGAATTTCCTTATTCTTTAATAAATAATTCCAGAAAAACGAACCTTGCGCATAGTTGTTTTCCGTAAATTGTTTTAACGTTTGGTCTTTATCGGAAATAAGCTGTAACACGGCAAATACATTCTCCTGTCTTTCGTTTTTACGATTTTTCTATCCATTCTATTATAAACTTTTTTGCGATAAAAAGCAACAAAAAAGAGGTGGTACAAAACCGTATCACCTCTTTACCGAACGATTATTCGTCTTTCTTCTTTTTCTTTGCTTTCTTTTCCGCTTTCGCATCAACGTCTTCCATCGTTTCGTCGGAAGGTTTCACCAAAAGCAATACGATAATCAAGATAAGCATTACGCCTGCAACCGCAAACAAGATAACAGAAACAAGGTTATTCTTGATCCAGCTTGCTGCGTCGCCCTCGATTTCGTCCACTTCCGATTCAACAACAATCAGTTTATAAGCAGAAACTCTTTGTTGAGGAAGTTCTTCTTCCCAATAATCGCAAAGGATCAAATATCTGCCTTCTTCTGCCGCCGTAAAACTTCTGGAAGATGCCGTCCAATTGTATTTGTTGTCGCTCTTCTTCCAAGCGTCTGCGTGCTTTTCTTCATCGATCAAGGAATTGAATTCGCCGATTTCCACAAAACAAGCCAACACCGTTTCTTTCGCTACGCCGTCAAGATCTTCCGCAAGCAATTCCGCATAGATCTCTTTGTACAATTCGAAATAATCTTCCCCTTCGAATTTCGGCAATCTTGCTTCGATGCGTTCTCTGATCTGTTGATAGGTTACGCCTGCAAGAACGTTGTCCGTCAATTTGATGTCGTTCGCTTTGTCCGCATCCAATTTATACAATTTATAATTTTCTTTCAAATTGGTTGCACCGATCACCGTCATCGTGCTGAGCGTGTATTTTTCACCGACGTCTTCCGTCGCTTTTTTACTGCTTGTGCTGGTCGATTCTTCGTTATCCAACTTCAAGCCGAGGTTTTGGATCTCGAACGTGAAGGAAGGAATTTCTTCTTCAAAATCCCAAACGTTGGACGCAGACACGTCTACCAATTCGTTGTTGAGATAATATTTCATCGCGTTGCCGGCTTTGTCCAAAGCGAAGATCTTAAACTCGTACATACCTTCGTCGTTGGTCGCAATACGTAAACCGTTGTACGAAAGGTTGGACGACGTTTTCGCCGAATCGGACGAAGGCGTTTTATAACTGATCGTAAATTTCAAGTTACGATAGCCGTTGTTATCGTTAAGCAACCATTTTACCGAAGGAATATACAAATAGGAGTTGCTTCCTGCGTAAACGTCTTTTGCCGCTTCGTCGATCGCCGCTTGGAATTCCGCCAACGATTCGTTATATTCCGCTTCGTTTACAACTTTATTGGCTTTGCTGCCTTCTTCTGCAACCAAGTGGTTGTACACCGCGCCATCCGTGTTACGATCGACGATGATATAATCTTTATCGCCCTTTTCCGCAACTTCGCTTGCGTACCAAGACAGATCGTATTCTTTCTTCGCCCATTCGCCTTCCGACGCCGTAAACGCCTTATCGCCAAGCGTAATCTTGATCGACACGTATTCGCAACCGTCTTCTTGATATACCGACGTCGCCGTGTAGCCGTCTTTTGCTTCCTTCGACGTTTCACCCGCCGCGTTTACGTAATATACGGTATCCATGAAATATACCGACGTCGTCAACGTTTGATATTTCGTTTCCGTATCCGTAGGGTTATATTGATAATATTCTTTCGTTTCCGTATGACTGCTCGTTTGCAATACGTCGATCTTTTCATATTCGATCGAGAACGCCGTACCAAGCAAGAACGAACTTACTTCTTCGTTCACCACCAATACGGGTGCAGCCGAATCGGTTACCACCGCTTTTTCGTCTTTCAACGTGGTTGCAAAACTCTGCCCGTTGATCTCTTTCAACAGCAACGTCGATTTTACGTCGGGCGTCTTTTCACCTTCCGCAACGTCTGCTTTGATCGTCAAGGGAAGCATTTCCCCTTTCTCGTATTCCGACCAGTTAGAACCGACGTTTACAAAGTTGCCGATTGCCTTCGCTTCCGTTTCGCCAACCGCCAACGTAACGCCAAACGCGCCGGCGATCGCCTTGCCGCTTTCGTCCAAAGCTTCCGTCAAAGCCAACGTCAGGTCTTGTCCTGCCGCCAATTCAAAGAAAACATCTTCTTCCGCGTCGTTCACTTTTACGTTGACGCCGTTTTCTGCTTTGGCAAACGTAACCGTATTTTTCGTCTTTTCGTCTTTCGTTGCCCAATCGGATTCGCTTTCCACTTCAAACGTCACCGTTTGGAAATCGAGATCTTTAAACGCAAATTTCACCGTCAAATATCTTGCGTCGTTTGCGCCTTCAAACCATTTAAACGCGAGGTTACGCATCATCGTAACGCTGCCGTCATCCGTAAATTCGAATGCGGTGACGCTGTTGTCCTCGTCGTGCTTCATCGTTGCATCGGTTGCGCTGAATACGTCCGTCAACGCGTACGTTACGGAATCCGCCGAAACCGATACGGGCGCTGTCGTTGCCGCGCCGCCTACCGTTGCCGCGCAAAATGCGCAAGCAAGCATCCATGTCATCAATTTTCTGTTTTGTCTTTTCATTAAAACGTGCCTCGTCTTTTTTGTAAACTTTTGCCTTTTTACAATATCGTGCTTATTTATTTTACACCTTAAAACAGATTTTGTCAATCGCATTTCAAGGTGATTTTCACTGTTTTTGCGATTTTATTAAAATTTTACTTGATTTTTACCGCTTTTGTCAAATCAAATGCCTTCCAAGGCGTTTCCGTTTCGGGCGGATACGCGATAAATTTTAAACGTTCTTTCGTGATCGGATGCAAAAAGGACAACGAATACGCCCACAGAGCCAACTTTCCTTTTTGCGCCAACGCGCCGCCATAACGCATATCCCCGAATACGGGATGCGAGATCCCCGCCATTTGTACGCGGATCTGATGCGTTCTGCCCGTATGCAACCGCACTTCCAACAACGAATACTTGCCTTTGTCTTCGACCACTTTATAATCCAATTCGGCATATTTCGCCCCGTCTTCCGTCGGCGTACAAATATACACCATATTATTGACGGTGTTTTTCCGCACGTAATGGGAAAGCGTGCCGCGCTCGGTGTCCAACGAGCCGCAAACCACCGTTAAATATTTCTTTTCAAATTCGCCCGCCTGCAATCCAGCCGTCAACCTTGCCGCCGCTTTGCTGGTTTTTGCATACACCATCACGCCGCCCGTGGGACGGTCTAAACGGTGCACCAATCCAACGTAAACGTTGCCCGGTTTGTTATATTTGATCTTTACGTAATTTTTGATTTGATCGAGCAAATTGTCGTCTTTGCTTTCATCCGGGCAGCAAGCCGTCATCTGCGCTTTTAATACAACCAGAATATGATTGTCCTCGTACAAAATTTCGAACGGGGGCATATATCCATCTGTACCGTCTGCGGTTTGCTCCTGTGTGAGAACTTCCGTTTCTTCCTTATTTTCCATCGTTTCCGTCATTGACAAACATACCTCCTGCTCCGCACGGAAGCGATATTCCCTCTTCCGTTTTTATCCCCACTTCGTACGCTTCCACTCTGCCGCGGCGACCTTTCAACGTCAATTCCAATATGTTTTTTAACACCATCGGTTGCAAGCCCGTTGTATAACTGTTGATCAAAACGAACAGCGGATCGTCCGAAAGCACTTGCGTGCAAAGTTCGACAAATTTATACAAATCGTTTTCGATCTTCCACATCTCCCCGTTGGGGCCTCTGCCGTAAGAAGGCGGATCCATAATGATCGCGTCGTATTTATTGCCCCGACGAATTTCCCGTTGGACAAATTTCAAACAGTCGTCTACGATATAACGGATACCCGTATCGATCCCCGAAAGTCGGGCGTTTTCTCCCGCGCGTTCGACCATGCCTTTCGCCGCGTCCACGTGCGTCACTTGCGCGCCCGCTTTCGCACACGCCACCGTTGCTCCGCCCGTATAAGCGAAAAGATTGAGCACTTTGATCGGGCGATTTGCCCCCTTGATCAGCTGCGTCATCTTTTCCCAATTGACCGCCTGTTCGGGAAACAACCCCGTATGCTTAAAGCCCATCGGTTTGATCTTGAATTTGATATTCAGCGTTTCGTACGAAATATTCCATTCTTCGGGAATGGGTTTTAAAATTTTCCAACCGCCGCCGCCTTTTTCGCTACGCTTATAATACGCGTTGAGTTTCGGATAGGAAAACAAATCGATCTGCGGCGCCCAGATCACTTGCGGATCGGGACGGAGAAGATAGACGTCTTTCCAACGTTCGAGTTTATAACCGTCGCCTGTGGCGATGATCGAATAATCTTTCCAATTTTCCGAAATCTTCATAAAAAATCCTTTTATACTTCCTCTTGCCGTTGCGTTTTCTCGGCAAAGGTCTGTTCAACCGTTTTTACGATCGTTTTCAAACTGCCGCCGTTTACAGTTAGCCGTTTATGATTATTTTATTGTGCGTACGTGCGCGAACGCACGCGCGCATATGCGCAAAAAGACATAATACGACAGTTTGATTTATTTATTATACAAAAAAACTGCGGTTTTGTAAAGTGTTTTGTCCGCGATAATGAAAAACTGTGCGGAAAATTTTTATTTTTTCATTTTTTCCTCATCGAACTCACTTTTTTTTGCATTAATTCCCCTCTTACCGCGCGTTTGCTTCCGCATTTAAAAAAATT
>JAFTPQ010000021.1 GCA_017463205.1 Clostridia bacterium | reverse complement strand
TTTCATACTATAAGCTCCCTGAATTATTTAATAATAGGAAGAAGCTTCTCAACGTCTGCGTGTGGTCTTGGGATTACGTGTGTTGCAATAACCTCGCCAAGGGATGTTGCAGCAGCGCTTCCTGCCTCAACAGCCGCCTTAACAGCTCCTACATCACCGCGTACCATAACGCTTACAAGTCCGCTACCGATCTTCTCACCGCCGATAAGAATTACGTTTGCAGCCTTTACCATTGCGTCAGCCGCCTCAATTGCAGCTACCAAGCCTCTTGTTTCTACCATTCCTAATGCTTCTAACATTGTTTTTTCTCCTTATTAATTAAAATTTTTATCTTAGCTTATCCTTGCCAAGCGCGGAAAGATGGGCGAACCACTCAATATCCTCGCTTTGCCTTGCAATCACCTTATGGGTGATGTACAATTCCCGTTTTTCGGCTTCGGCTTTTCCTGCGTCGATCGCCGCTTGTACGGCTGCCGCGCTACCCTCCACCTTGATCGCCATGACCAAAGGCACACGCGCGGAATCTCCCGCCGCAGGCTTATTTTTATCGATCGCCACCACCTTTACGTCGGCTGCTTTCGCCATAGCGTCCGCTACCACGATCGAGGTAGCGAAACCGAAAACTTCTATCATGCCAAGTGCCATATCGTTCTCCTTTCAGTCGAGTGAAATTTTTTCTTCAAAAAAGTGAAATTGTTTATTTCGTAAAAGTTACGTTGCTATTTATAAAACCTTACCGCAACTTTCCCAAAAGGATAACCTTCACTTTTTGCTTTGCAAAAAACTCCACAACTTATTTTGCTACGAAACAAATCTTGATCCCCTTCTGCGCCACGTTCACTTCCATTGCCTCGTTCAACTGATCGAGAGGGAACTCGTGCGTGATCAGATCCTTGATGGGAATATTCATTTCACGCGCCTGACGCAAGAACGCCATCGTCGTAGGATAATCGTCCGCCGAATAGTCCCACGAACCAACAAGATTGATTTCCTTGTTGCACATTGCAAAGTGAGGATTTACGGTATATTCGCCGTTATTAACGAAGAAGCCCATTTCGCAAAGCCCGCCGCCGCGACGGATATATTCGAAAATATCTTTTGCCGCTGCAGGCGCGCCCGTGCATTGGAACGCAAAGTCTGCGCCCACGCCGTTTGCAACGCTCTTCACTAATTTCACTCTTGCTTCCAACGTCGTCACTTCTTTAAAGTTGATCACCGTCTTCGCACCCAGCTTTCTCGCCATTTCCAAACGCATCGGCGTACCGTCGATCGCGATGATGTGGTTGATACCCGCCGCGCGTAAAACGCTCATCATCACAAGCCCTACGGGGCCAAGACCTTGAATCAACACTTTCGAATTGAAATTGATCAAGCCTGTCGTTTGCGCTCTCTTCAACGCGTGTACGCATACGCAAGCAAGTTCGAGGATCATTCTTTCCTTCAAATCGAGATCGTTGACAACAAAATACGTCGAACCTTTCCCGCGGATAAGAAGATATTCCGCAAACCAACCCGTAAACGGATTCGCGTCGCTGTGAGGGATCAACCCGAACACGCCTTGCTTGTCGCAAAGGTTGGTGTTTGCGGGATGATTACGGCAAACGTGACATTCGCCGCAGCTGATAACGCTGGTAACCAATTTATCGCCCACCTTAATGGGTTTCCCGGACGTGTCGCATTTGATATTTTTACCGAGATATACGATTTCGCCCGTACCTTCGTGACCGAGCGTTACGGGAATGATCCCAAACGGATCGGCTTTCCATTCATGTACGTCCGTACCGCAAACGCCGCAACCTTCCACTTTTACAAGAATATCGTCGTCGTTCAATGCAGGAATGGGAAATTCCTTCACTTCGATCTTCTTTTGCGCGGTAAGCATCGCAACTTTTGCCGTTTTGGGGATCGCGCCGTTGCAGGTCGATTTTGCGCCTGCGCCCATTTCCCCAAGAATTTTACGGACAATGCTTTCTACTTGAGAAGAAGTAATATCCATATGTTTTCTCCTTATTTTAAATAATTCTAAAGCTTTCGCTCAGCACGCATCTTCTATATCTGGTAAAGCTTCTCGCGCTGGTCAAGCCTTCGCCCGTCGGGCCTGCAATGGTAAACGTCGTATGTCCTTCGCCGCCAAACCCGATCCCTGCATACGAGGGCGCATTCTTCACGAAGATCGTCGTTTCCACCGCCCGCGCAAAACGGGTGAGATTGTCGATGTTCTTCGAGTGCATATGCGCCGTATGACGGTTGCCGTGTTCCGCTTTCACCGCCAAATCGATGGCTTCGTCAATGTTGTTTACGCGCACGATCGGAAGAATGGGCATCATCAATTCGTGCTGTACGAAAGGATGATCGAATTCCGTTTCACAAATGATACAACGGATATCCGAGCCCACGCGTACGCCGATCTTTTCCAAAAGCACCGCCGCGTCACGTCCGACGCATTCGCGGCTGACCGTCTTTTTCACGATACCCGTCTTGGGATTTTTCACGTCTACCAAAACGATGTCCGCAAGTTTTGCCGCTTGCTCTTTCGTGATCTTATACGCGCCGTTTTTCTGCATTTCGGAAATCAGCTCGTCCGCGATATTTCTAAACGCAAACACTTCTTTTTCCGCAATACAAGGCAAGTTGTCGTCAAACGAACAACCGTCGATGATGTCTTTGCCTGCCTTTGCGATATTTGCCGTATCATCCACGATAACGGGAGGATTGCCTGCGCCTGCGCCGATCGCCTTTTTCCCGCTGGAAAGTACGCTGCGTACCACGCCGGGGCCGCCCGTACAAACCAACAAACGAATGTTGGGATGCTTGTACATGATCTGCGCCGTATCCAACGTCGGCTTGATCACCGACGCCACCAAAACGTTAGGGCCTCCTGCCATCGCGCTCGCACGGTTGATCAGATCCACCGCATAGTTCGACGTTGCGATTGCGTTCGGGTGGGGATTGAACACCACGCCGTTTCCGGCTGCGATCATACCGATACTGTTACAAATTACCGTTTCCGAAGGATTGGTACTGGGAGTGATGCTGCCCACAACGCCAAACGGCGCCATTTCCGTCAAAGTCAACCCGTAATCCCCCGTCTTCACCTGCGCAACGATGTCTGCCGTACCGGGCGTTTTGTCCGCAACGAGAATGTGTTTTGCGGTTTTATGCGCCACACGTCCCATTTTCGTTTCGGCTACCCCAAGTTGCGCCATCGTAGGCGCTTCCTTACGGCAAAGGTCGCGGATGACGGCAATCACTTTTTCCCGTTCTTCCAACGACATTGCGCGAACGGCTTTATATCCCGCCGTCGCTGCGTCGATCGCATCGTTCATATCCGCATAAACGCCGATATACCGTTTTCCGTTATACTGCGATCCGTCCCAGCTGTTTTTTGCGGCAGGAGCAACTCCGCCATTGAGGTTTTTGATCACGGAGGCGATCACTTCCTCAATTTGGGCTTCTGTCCAATTAATAGCCATGTTTTTTCTCCTTACAGTCCAGTGAACTTTTCAATCTTTAAAAATTCACAGTGTTCCGCTTATTTTCCCAATGCCGCCAACACTTTCTTGGTGATCATTTCCACCAATTCGTCCTTGCTGCAGTTGCAAGCGGGTTCGTCTTCGTATTCGATGCCGGGGTGACGTCCGGGAAGATTCATCTTCTTTCTCAAATCCATCAATTTTGCCAACTGATCGCGAGAAATTTCGTGCACAGCGCCAAGATCCATCGCGTGCTTGCAGATCACTGCGTTAAATTCCACTTCTTCCATAACGAAGAATGCTTTCGTCAAGTTGCAACCAACCGTCAAAGCACCGTGGTTTCTCAACAAGAATGCGTCGTGATCTTGAAGGTACGGATCGAGCGAATCGGGAATTTCCATCGTGGAAGGCGTACCGTAATCACAGGTAGGCACTGCGCCGATCGTCAACACTGCTTCGGGCAATACGTATTGATCGAGGTCGATATCCGCAACGGTGAACGCCGTAGCAACGGGAGGATGCGCGTGCACCACTGCGTTTACGTCGGGACGTTCGCGATACACTCTCATATGCATCTTGATTTCGGACGAAGGATTCAATTTCCCTTCCAACTTCTTGCCGTCTCTGTCCACTTTGATAATCATATCAGGGGTAAGGGACGCCTTGGAAACACCCGTAGGCGTGCAATAAAATTCGTTGTCGCTTACTTTTACGGAAATGTTCCCGTCGTTTGCAGCAACAAATCCTTTCTGCCAGAGCTTCATACCAACTTCGCAAATTTCCTTCTTAATTTCAAAAGGTGATTTCATATTAGTTCTCCTATATTATAATATTTTTTTATTTTGTCAAATTTTGTGTATCGAGGGCGATCATATATTCTTCGTTCGTGGGGATCACGTACGTTTTCACCTTTGCGCCCTTCGCGCTGATGTCCGCCAAAGTTCCTCGAGGACAAGTTTTGTTCACTTCTTCGTCGATTTCAACGCCCAACCAATTCATATCCTTACAAACGTCCGCGCGGATCTGTCTGTCGTTTTCCCCGATCCCCGCCGTAAACACGATTGCGTCTACGCCGTTCATTTCCGCGATATACGAACCGATGATCTTTTTGATATTATGTACCAAAATCTCCAACGCCAACTTCGCGCGTTTGTTCCCTTTTGCCGCTTCATCGCAAATATCTCTGCAATCACTGGAAACGCCCGATACGCCAAGCAAACCCGATTCCTTGTTCAACAACGCGTCCGCCTGTTCGGCTGTCAACCCTTTCACTTTTTGGATATACGTCACCACCGTAGGATCGATCGCGCCGCTGCGCGTTCCCATCGGCACGCCGTCCTGCGGCGTAAAGCCCATCGACGTATCCACCGCTTTTCCGTTCACCGTCGCCGTGATCGACGAACCGTTTCCAAGATGACAGGTGATGATCTTTGCGTTGGGATCGCCCAACAGTTCCGCCGCCTTCGCCGCAACAAATCTGTGCGACGTTCCGTGGAAACCGTAACGTCTGATTTGATATTCTTCGTACAATTCGTAAGGGATCGGATAAATATACGCCGATTCTTCCATATTCGAATAATACGAAGTGTCGAATACGCCCACGTGTTTTACGTTCGGCATCACTTCTTTACAAGCCTTCAATCCACTGATTGCGGGAGGCCCGTGCAAAGGATTCAACCCGACGATACTTTCCAAATATTCCAGTTCCTGATCGCCAAGCACTGCCGATTTCTTCAATTTTTCGCCGCCGTGCGCAAATCTGTGTCCGACTGCCGCAATTTCATCTACGCTTGCGATCACGCCCTTTTCCTTATCGGTAAGCAAGGACAGCACGCATTCGATCGCCGCTTTATGGTCGGGAAAATCGACGTTGGCTTTATGATCGTCCTTCCCGGGCCGCTTATGCGTAATGATGCCGTCGATCCCGATCCGCTCGCAAAGCCCTTTCGCCAACACTTCGTTCGTATCCATATCAAACAACTGATATTTCAACGACGAACTGCCTGCGTTTACAACAAGAATTTTCATTATTTCTACTCCTTATTTCACTTAAAAACGGTTTAAATGCGCTTTGCAATTACTTCGTTTTCAAATTTTTCAATTTCATCCCACCAATCTTCGGACAAGCCTTGACGGGTAAGATATTCGTTCCAAACGTCTACGAAAGGCAAATATTTCATGCGTTCGTGCATATAGAACACTTTGGTGAAGTTCCCTTCGTCCTGCAATTTCTTCATTTCCGCATACGGTTGAAGGATCGCCGACAACAAAGCTTTTTGCATCGAACGTACGCCCGTTACCCAAGCGCAAAGACGGTTGATGCTTGCGTCGAAATAATCGAGCGCCACGATTACTTTATCGTCTGCGTCGTTACGAATAATTTCTTTCGACAATTCTTTCAATTCGTCGTCCACAACCACTACGTGGTCGCTGTCCCAACGTACGGGACGGGATACGTGCAACTGCACTTTGTCATAGAAAGCAAGCATCGAAGGAATCTTATCCGAAACCACTTCCGTCGGATGATAATGCCCCGTATCCAACAAACAGCAAATGCCGCGCGTCGCCGCATAGTTTTGATAAAATTCGTTACTGCCCACCGTATAACTTTCTACGCCGATCCCAAACACTTTGCTTTCCACCGCAGGGATCACCCATTCTTTGTCATAACCTTCCAACACTTCATCCAACGATTTTTTCAAACGAAGACGAGGGCCTAAACGGTCGGCGGGGATATCTTTCGTTCCGTCGGGAACCCAAAGGTTGATGCAACAAGGGCTGCCCATCGCTTTTCCGATCTCCGCCGCGATCTTCATGCACGCCTTCCCGTGGCGTACCCAAAATTGACGAACTTCTTCGTCGGGAGAAGAAAGAGAAAGACCGTCTTTCATCATGGGATGCGAAAACCACGTAGGGTTGAAGTCAACGCCCGACAGTCCGTTTTCTTTCGCCCATTTCACCCAAGGTTCGAAATGCTTGTATTCGTATGCGTCACGGTCCACTTTGCCTTTGTCTTCGCCAAGCAACGCATAGCAAGCGTGTACGTTTACACGTTTTTTACCAGGCATCAATTTAAACGCGCGCGTAAGATCGGCAAACAGTTCTTCGGGATTTCTCGCTCTGCCGGGATAATTCCCCGTCGTTTGAATACCGCCCGACAACGAATCGCTGCCGTCAAACCCGATTACGTCGTCACCCTGCCAACAATGTACGCTAACGGAAAGTTTTGCCAATCTTTCCATCGCCGCTTCGGTATCTACGCCGTATTGTGCGTATATCTTTTTTGCTTCTTCGTATCTGGACATATCTATTTCTCCTTCTTATTTATCCGCTTTTTCTCTAAATGCCTTCAACCATTCGTTTGCGATCAATTTTGCGCCCGCCGCATCCGGATGCACACCGTCGTACAAATAATATTTTGCGCCGTGTTTCGCCGCTTCTTCGTCGAATTTCGCCTGCAACGGCACAAAGACGCAACCGTAATCTTCCGCAATCTTCTTCACGACCGCCGCATACTTTTTTACTTCCAAAAATTGATCCATATGCTCTGTGGTAGCTCCGCCTTCCAACACAAACGGCTCGCAAAGCATGATCTTCAAATCGGGCAATCTTTCCAAAGTATCTTCGATCATCATACGATACACTTTTTCAAAACGTACGATATCCACGCCGTTTTTGCCGCCGATCTCGTGCCAAATATCGTTGATCCCGATCAACACACTCAAAACGTCGGGTTCGTGGTTCCATACGTCCACTTTTATACGCGCGTACAAATCTACAATACGGTTGCCGCCGATCCCACGGTTGATAAACGTGTATTTTTCAGGATCTTCATACCCGAGTTTCCCGGCGATAAAATTAGGATACCCCACGCCGAAACCCGTTCCGTAATCGCGCTCTCTGCTTCTGCCCATATCCGTGATCGAATCACCGTAAAACAAAATTTTCATTCTCGTTCTCCTTTTATGATCTTCGCCTTACAATTCGACGATATCAAACGAATTTTTCACGATTTGTCTGCCTGCTTTCACGTCTGCGATTTCGCCGCACCCCACCATCTGCATCATCAAATTACCGATTGCCGTGCCTTCCGCAGGTCCTGTTATTACGCGCTTGCCCGTGTATTTCATCGTCAACTCGTTCAAGAACCCGTTCTTGCTACCGCCGCCGATGATATTCAGCGTTTCGTATTTCTCGCCCGTCACGTCTTCCAACGCTTTCAACGACAGATCGTAATACTTCGCAAGATTGTTATAGATCACATACGCCATCTCGCCGACCGTCAATTCTTTTCCGACCGCCGCGTTGATCTCCGCCGTCATATTATCGGGAGCCATAAACCGCTGATCGTTGACGTTGATCTCGTATTCGACGGGGTTCGCCTTCGCCCTTTCCACCAATTCGGCAAAACTGTACTTGTCGTCCAATTCGTGCCGCACCTGTTGGATCATCCAAAGCCCCATAATATTGATCTGCAAACGGTATTGTCCTTTCACGCTGCCTTCGTTGGAATATCCCGCTTCACGCGCCGCCTCGCTCGTGTGTGCGTAATTTTGTTCCACGCCGAGAAGCGACCACGTGCCGCTTGAAATATACGGCGTTTGCGCTTCCAACGGCGCCGCAAGCACCGCGCTTGCCGTATCGTGCGTTGCCGGCAACACCACTTTCGCCTTATACCCTACGATCTCCGCCACTTCGTCGGAAAATTCTCCCACTTCCGTCCCCGGTTGCGACAATTCGCCGAACAACTCTTTTTTATAACCCAATTTTTCTAAAATTTCTTCATCCCAAGTATGCGTCACCGAATTGACCATACCCGTCGTCGTTGCGTTGGTATATTCTTGCTTTTTCACGCCCGTCAAACGGAAATGGAAATAATCGGGCAACATCAAAAAGCTCTTTGCTTTTGCCATTCTTCCCGTTTTTAAATCGTCCATCAATTGATACACGGTGTTAAACGTTGCAAACTGTATGCCCGTTTTTGCGTACAGATCGGCAAACGGAACGATCTCATGCACCGTAGGGATCGTAGCGTCCGTTCTATCATCGCGGTAACAGTACGTGCCCCCAACTTCCTTGTCGTTCTCATCCAACAACGCATAATCCACCCCCCACGTGTCGATCCCGACCGAATAAGGCACTTTCCCCAATTCTTTCGCTTTCTTCAACCCGTTGAGGATCTCGGTAAACAAACGCTCGTGCGTCCACATCAAATGTTCTTTTCCGTCAATCGCCGTCAACGTTTCAGGTCCGTTTTGGAAACGGTAAATTTCTTCCGTGATCACCTTCCCGTTTTCCAAATGCGCCACGATATGTCTACCCGACGACGCTCCGATATCAATTGCCAAATAATATCTCATTGTCTCGTTCTCCTTGCTCCTTTTCCCGCGCAAAAAAAGGCAAAAATCAAAACTCCGCCTTTTTTACCGTATTTATTATATCATATATTTCTTTTTTTGTCTATATATGTTCGTAAGATTGACAAAAAAACTTTTTTATGTTACAATATAAGCACAAACGCGCACAAATGAGCATGAAATGTGCAAAAAACGAACATATAGCGAGGAAAAAACACCAAATGGCACTCACCGAACGTCAAAACGAGATATTAAAGATACTCAAAGACCATAAAAAAGCGGACGTCAGCACGCTTGCGAAAGATTTATACGTCAGCGAAGCCACCATTCGGCGCGATCTTGCAGAAATGCAAAGTATGGGCTTGATCGAACGCAGTCACGGCGGCGCTCTGTTGCCTGAAAACGCGGAAGAAATTTCCCTGTTTTTCCGCATGGAAAAAAACGCAAACGAAAAAGAACGCGCGGCAACCAAAGCCCTTTTGCACATTCCGTCGTTCAAATCGGTGTTTATCGACAGTTCTTCTACGGCGCTTGCGCTTGCCGAGCGGCTCGATCTTAATTTTAAAACGGTAGTGACGAACAGTTTGCCTACGGCGTTGCAATTATCCAAAAAGCCCAATCTGAACCTCATTTTATTGGGCGGCAGCGTACATTTCAACACCAATTCGGCGACGGGGAGTTGGACAACGCGGCAATTGGAAGATTTTTCGCTCGATCTGATGATCGCGTCGTGCGCGGCAGTGATCGACGGCGGCGCGTACGAACGCTCTCTCGATCAAAAGGAAATAAAACGAGTGGCATTTCAGCGTTGTAAAAAGCGGGTATTATTGATCGATCACACCAAGTTTGGCGCATACGGCACCTATCGTATGTGTACGTTAGACGAATACGATTTAGTGGTTACGGACGTGCCGCCGCCCGACGGTGCGGACGCAGGCAACGTCAAATGGATCTATTAACCAACGTTCCGTTGGATTATATCTTTCTATCTTTCTTTATTGATATTAATAACCTTGTCGTTGCCCGATAGGAAGTCAAGAAACTCAGTTTCTTGTCAGGGTGCAGGGGCGGAAGCCCACGAAAGTTAAGCCCAAGTTAAGCAAGCTTTGCTTGCGCTCCTACTGCGAAGCAGTTAAGGCAACGCGTGTCGTTGCCCATTGCCGAACTGAAAGTTGTTACTTTTTTAGATACACTCGACTACGCAATAAATTGCTCCGCTCGGTATGACAGGGAGTGGGGAACAAGACTATGTCATACCGTAAGGAGCGAGTGGCTTTCACAATGTCATACCGTAAGGAACGAAGTGACGGAATAGCGAGCTTGCGAGCGTCCCGAGCGAAGCGCGTGGAGTGTGTCTCGTTATAAATCCCAGCTACAACTTTGCCGTCAGGCAGCAACGTTCCGTTGCATCAAGCCTTATCTATCCCTCGTTATCGATATTAATAACCATATCGACATCTTAATTTTTGCCACAACTTTGCCGTAAGGCAAAACTTCACTTGATGTTTGTCAAACTTCACTCTCGAAGCGAACTTCACTTACCGAAAGCAAACTTCCCCTCCATAAATTTCCCCTTTCACTCCCCGATTTGCTTGCTTTATTTTTCTTTTTGCTTTATAATTAAAAAAAATGAAAACTTTCACATCATCGAGGACTGTATGATACAAGACTTACACGCGCACACCTACTATTCGTTCTGCTCGAAAGACAAGCCCGAAAAAGTGATCGAAACGGCTGTTTTGGGCGGCGTGCAACAATTAGGGATCTGCGACCATAACTATGGCGTGGGTTGCGCCCGAACGGAATTTTGTTGGGATCAAGGCGCAAAACTCAACGCCGATTACGGCTTGACTTTGCAACGGTATTACGATCATATAAACTGCTTGCGCGAAAAATATCGCAATCGCATTAAAATTTTATGCGGCATCGAAATTTGTACGTTAAAAAGCAAAGACAGTTATGCTCTGCCCCACGGTGCGGACGTGTCCTTTTTCGATTTTTGCTTGATTGAAAACCTCGATCATCCTATGTCGATCACAAACGGCGATATCTTCGCCTACGCCAAGCGCTGCGGTTGCCCCACGGGGATCGCCCACACCGATATGTTTGCGTTTATCCGTTCCATCGGAGAAGAACCCTATCGTTATTTCCGTCGAATGGCGGAGGCGGGCATTTTTTGGGAGATCAACGTCAATTACGACAGTTTACACAATTTTAAAACGCACGATTACGTCACCGAATTTTTCAAAAACAAAGAACAGCAAGCGATCGTTAAAAAATCGGGAGTGCGTTTATCGGTTGGTTTTGACGGGCATATTGCGGCAGAATACAAAGCCGCAAAAGTACAATCGGCATGCAAACTGATCAAAGATATGGGCATACATCTTGTATTTGAGGGAAAATAAATTCCATATCTTTAATATCTTTAAAATCTCTAAAATTTATAAAACACCAAATAAAACAGGCGACTGTCGGTATTTTCTACCCAGCCGCCTGTTTTTAATTGTCGTTGTTTTTATTAAATAAAAACCTTATTATACGTTAAGCATCTTCTCCTGTTGCGGGAAGAGTTTCCTGATAGCAATCGCCGCAAGGAGGGCATATATATTCTACGTACCCGTCTTCGGTTTCGGTAGGCTCTACGCGATCCATTTCTTCATATTTGTGTTCGCCTGTCGGCTCTACCCAATTATCCTGTTTCCACTCACCGCAAACCGCACAACAATAATCTGTAAAGCCCGGATTTATGCAATCAGCTTCGATCTTTCCAACTTCTTCATACGCATGTTCTGTCTCCACCGGTTCAAGATACTCTTGATAACTTTCTCCGCACGATTTACATTGATATTCGATATACCCGGATCCACAAGTAGGCTCTACCCGTTTCATTTCTTCGTAATCGTGTTCGCCTGTGCCCTCTATAAAGTTATCGCGATAGATTTCTCCGCAAACAGTACACATATATTCGGTATATCCCTCGCCGCAAGTAGGTTCCACCACCTGCAACACTTCCCCCGAATGTTCAAGTGCCGGAAGATCTAAGTGCCACCCATATTCAATTCCATCTCGAATACAACTGATGTGCATATATCCGCTGCTGCACGGGGTGTAGCGATGAACTAATTTTTCTACGCCTTCTTCTTCCGTAGTCGTAGATTCGCCACATTGACTACATTCATAAATAAGCAAGCTTGCTTCCACGTCTGCGTCCACTACTTCATACGTATGGTCACATTCAATAGTTTCAACCTCTTCTATATAACTATTCCCACAACCCACACAAGTGTATATAATATTTCCGTTTTCTTGTACCGTCCAACTATACTCATGCAAATCTTCACTTACTGGAATCTTGACATTATATATATATGTAGTCTGCTCTCCTTCACGTCTTACTGAAATTTTCTTTTGTCCTTCATTTACACATGTTGCTTGAACTTGTATACTAACGCTAATTGATAACACTTCTTCAGGCTCAGTATATTCTTGACAAACCGTACACTGATAAAACAATAATTTTGCGTCTGCATCGCAGTCAACAACCTGTGTCCTATGTGCAGCAGGAAGAACTTCACGATAAGAATCTCCACATTCCCAACAAGTATATTCCGCATAACCGTCAGTGGTACAGGTATAATCGGTTATAATATTTTCATTATAAAAATGTCCTTCAGCTGGAAGAATTTCCCCTTGATAACTATCTCCACACGTCCAACAAGTGTACATTATATATCCATCTTCAGTACAACTACCGCGAACAAATTCCACTTCATAATTATGTTCAGGCGGCATTATTTCTATAACAGTATCTCCACACATAGAACATGTAGCTTTATGGTATCCCTCCTCTTTACAAGTTGGTAAAACTACTTCTCCTACATAACGATGGTCTGTTGCAACCCAATCTTCCGTATAACTATCTTCACACCACGAACAAATATATATGATTGTTCCGTTTTCTGTACAAAGTCCATCAACGCGCCCCACATAATCGTGTCCCGTCGGTGATAAAACATCAGTATAACTATCTCCGCACTCTGTACATTCAAAAATATGATACCCTCCCTCTGTACAGGTAGGCAATATTGTATCTATGGGGTCGTACGAATGATGTGCCAGTATGATATCCCGATAACTATCGCCACATTCATTACAAACGTGTTCGTAATATCCGTCCTTTGTACAAGTCGGTTGTACAAATTCTCTCGGATGATATTCATGTTCCCCTGTTGCTGGAATTGTATAACTATAACTGTCCCCACAAACCAAGCATACAAATATAGTTGCACCCTCTTTTCCGCATGTCGGTTCTATTGTAGACTCTTCATAAGTATGTTCTCCTGTTTGGCTGAGTGCAGGGATCTCCTCAGTATAACTGTCACCGCACCCTGAACACGTATATACAATGCTACCTTCTTTTTCGCACGTCGCCGCAACAATCTCTTGTTTATAACTATGTTCACCGATGGAAGGGGTTAAATCATCCGTATAATTATTGCCACAATCGACACATATATATACCGTATAGCCGTCTTGTGTGCAATTAGGTTCAACAACTATTTTATCATATTCATGTTCACCTGTTGCTTCTACAGTTTCAAGCAGTTCCACTATATTTCCATCACCATCTACATATGCCGTGTAACCATTTTTTCCACAAGTAGGATCAACCATAAGCAAATAATATCTTGTTGCATTTAATAACGACTGATTTTTTATAAGAATATTAATATTATTCCATTCTTCAATCGAACCTTGGTAATATACACTTGTCAATTTATCACACGATAAAAATGCTTGTATCCCAATTTCTGTTACAGATACAGGAAGTGTAATCCAATTCAAATTCTTGCAGTAATAAAAAGCATACGTATTAATTGTACTAACAGACGTCCCCAACGTTGCATTCAATAATTTTTCACAATAAGCAAAAGCCCAGTTGGAAATTTGTATTAATGAATCACCTGTATCCAAGATTTCCAATTCGTTGCAATAAGCAAAAGCAAATTCTCCTATTAGACCTACCGTGTCCCCCAACGAAACATTCTTTAATCCTATATTGCCATAAAATGCGTAATCATTTACGTTAGTTATATTATCCGAAGGAGAAATTTCCGTTACGAGTTCATTATTAATATATAACATAGCGCTATTACTTAAAGGATTTGCTGTTACATCTTCAAAAATAATATTACACCAGTCCGCAATACTTCCTTGATAATACACTTTTTTTAAGTTATCGCAACCCGCAAAAGCCCCGAGGTTAATCTGAGTAACAGTTGCAGGGATCACCACACTTGTCAAATTATCCCAGTTTGCAAACGTATATTTATTAATACAGTTAATGTCATTTGGAATAACAAGTTCGGATACCAATTCTCCATTAATATAATACTCTGTCCCAATCGCCGCGTTCAATGTAATATTGCACCAATCTTCAATCGCACCTAAATAGTAAACCTCCTTAATACCGCACCCTGTAAATGCTGAGTAACCTATAGAACCCAATGAAGCAGGAAGTGTAATATTCTTAATCCGCCCATAATAATCAAATGCATAATCTCCAATAGTTGTTACCCCTTCAGGAATAATCAATGCTGTAATAAATGTTCCGTTAATATAAAAATTATCCCCATAATATATCGGATTCGCATAAGAACTTCCAAATTTTATTGCACACCAACTTGCCACATCTCCTAAATAATATACATTCTTCAAGTTAAAGCAATATTCAAAAGCATGAGTATTTATTTTTCTTACTGAAGACGGAAGTGTTACATTAAGCAATTTTTCATTTTCAGAAAATGCTCGCATACCTATTTCGCTTACAGAACCACCTATCTCTACACTTGTTAAATTAGTACATCCGTAAAATGCATAATTCCCAAGGTATGATATCGGAGCAGATATTACAACACTTGTCAAATCTTGTCGCTCCGCAAACGCAAACTTGTCTATTTTCGTCACTGTACTGGGTAATACTAAATCTGTTTGTGTGCCAGTATAACCAACTAATATTTTTTCGCCCTCATTTGTATAAATAGCATATCCATTTTCATCAATCGAAAGTTTCGACTCATATGCTTCCGTATAAATACCCAACGCATATTTACCTAAGCCCGAATCTCCTTTTGTTATTGTCAAACCCGATTTATTATATATTTCAACAATTCTATTGCATCCTGCAAATGCAGTATCGCTAAGTAACGACAACGTTTCCCCTAAAACAATACTGAATAAGTTTTTACAATTTTCAAATGCATTAGTTTTTATCTCCGTCACTGAATCGGCAATTTCCAAATGAATCATATTTTTAGAATTTCTAAATGCATATGTATCAATCACTTCCACTTCATCGGATATTACAACACTTGATTCTTTTTTTCCGATAGCATATTGCACTAAAGTTTTTCCATCTTTTGTGTACAAGTTCCCGTTAATAGATTGATATATAGCATTATCTTCTTTTACAGTAATATCAGTCAAATTATAACAATTAAATAACGCCGTATTATCTATTGTTTTTACAGCAGATCCAATTAAAATATTTTTTACATTTTCACAAGATGCAAAAGCATATGCTGCAATATCTAAAACTGTATCGGGAATAATGACTTCAGTCAAACCGTTACATCCTTTAAATACAGCCTCATCGATATTTGTTACACTTTCAGGGATAACAATATCAATCAAGCTACCGCAATTCGCAAATGCAGCTTTCCCAATATTATTTACCGTTGAAGGAATTACAATATTGGTCAAATTGACACAATTCTCAAATGCCGAACTTCCAATACTGTTAAGAGTGTTTGGAAGTTGTACGCTTTTTAATCTGTTACAGCCCACAAACATACCAATCGCTACATCGGTAATAGAAGCAGGGATTATAATATCTTTTAACTTATCGCAATTAGAAAAAGCATATGCGCCTATGCTTGTCACAGAATTCGGAATCACTAAATCTAATAAATTATCACAATAGTAAAATGCACGACTTCCTATTGTTTCCAACCCATCAGGTAAAATCAATTCTGTCAAACTATCGCACATTTGAAATGCATATTTCCCGATGCTTATTAAGTTTTGAGGAATATTAATCGTTGCTAAACTGTCACAACTATAAAACGCCGAATCACCTATTTCCGTAATTGAATCAGGCAATACGATATTGTTCAACCCGTCGCAACCGTAAAATGCATAATCCGCAACTTTCGTCAACGTACCAGTCAAGATTACTTCTTTCAATGCAATCGGCAATAAATCTTTTTGTTCCAAATAATCTTCAGATCCGAAAATATATCCCAACCAAGTATATTCTTCTGAAGCATCGCTTTCACCTGTAAACGGCAATGTGATCGAAGTGATATTTTCGCAACCCTTAAACGCAGCGCTTTCAATGATCGTCACCGTATTCGGCACCACCACTTTCTGCAACGTCAACGCATTTGCGAAAGCATTTTGCGCAATCATCTTCACTTCTACACCTTTATACATAGACGGTATCACCAAATTGTTGTCATACCCGTAATACCCCGTCAACGTACAACTTAATCCGTTTGCCGTAAACGTGTATGGTAAGGTAGACACGATCATTACGACCCCGTCCTTTGCAATCCCATACGTTTCATACGCGCTTTCATCCACAAGATCGGCATACAAAAGTTGCGTTCCCACCTTTTTAGAAACAAACGCGTCGATATGCCAAGCCACTTCTAACGTCACTTTCTTTCCGTCATGTTCAAACGAAACAGTCTTCGGAAGATCGATATCGCTCGCTTTATCGTCGTAATCGACTTCGGTGGCAAGTTCTATCTGCGTCGTCGCCTCGGATATATCCTTGTAAACCGCTTCGTATTCTTCATCGTCGCCGATTTCAATTTCGAATTCTCGATCATAACTGACTACGATCCCGTTTTTATTTTTCCAATACCAAAAACACTTGCCGTGTTCGGGTTCATTTGCTTTGATCCAGATCCGATCCCCTTCTTTATATCTACCGTGTCCAAAACCATCGGGACATTTCCCGCCGCGAATATGAACCTCGTGATACGTCGCATTGGCAGGTCTGTCCGTATTATATCCGAAATTGTTTTGCGCTGCCCCGCCGTAACCGAGCAAATAATTATACAACACTTCTTCTTCCGCGCTCAAACCGCCATTTGCCCGACGGTCGTATACGTAATCCAAAACGCTGTATTTCACAACGTCGCTGTAATACGTTTTTCCGTCGATCTCTACGTACGCACGCGAATAGATATCGTCCGTCATTTCTTTCGCCGCCAAACCGTGCGAATAGAAAATTGCGCAATTGTCCCCTTTTACGTTGGCAACACCTTTTTGCTCGGTGACGTAATCTTCCGAGCCAAGGATATATTCTTCCTGTACCTCGTTCCAGAACAACATCTTAATCTTGTCTTGCGTTCTGTCAAACCCGCTGTGGTCTACTGCATACAATATGTAGATCGATTCCGAATACGATACGTTATTGGATATGATTTCCAATGTCGGTTTTGCAGCCGCAACCGTTTCCGCTTGCGTTTCCTGCGTCAGCATACTGCCGCCGGCAATCGCACCGCACGAAATGCAACTGATTGCCGCTAACAATAAAACCAGTTTCTTTTTCATGTTATTAAACATACTGTTCTCCTTTTTTATTTATTTTTTTTGATTTTTTGTTCTAATAAATCCACCGCTCGTTGCGTCCAAGCGAATCAAGTCCAACCGTCTTGATCAACGTTTTCGTCTTTCAAAAGCGATTCGCTTGTCTCCGAACTATCGCTGGTACGTATTACGTCTTCTTCACAAAAACGTAACACCTGACACTTTAAAAACTCGTACGATTTCACTGACATTCTCCTATACTTTTAAGATTTAGCATTTTATGCCATAATACTATTATAACAAACTACCCCCCCCCCCCCCGTCAAGTAATTTACAATATTTTTTGAAAATATTTACAATTTTTTATCTGCTCGCGGTATTGATAAAAGCAACAGGCGACTGTCGGTATTTTTCTACCCAGCCGCCTGTTTTTGATTCATTTGATGAACAAACCGCAAAGATGCCCGTGCAACCTTTCTTCACGTATCTTTCTTCCAACTTTTCTTTACAAGAATTATATCTGCGATATTATAATATAAAATTTCTCTTTTGCCCTAAAATATTATGCGTCTTAAAAGTTTCCTTTCAAGACGCATAGTTTCTTTCATTTTTTAAACCGCTTCTCCCGACGAATTTCCCATGTCTTCCGACGAATCGGAATTTTCGGGATTTTCCTCCGGTTCTTCAGGTTCTACCGGTTCACCCTCGATCCAGATCGCATACAACGTTGTTCCAACGGGTGCATTTACAACGTTCTGAGCGGTATATTCCGCCGTCGTACCGCTTTCCACCGTCGTCCAACCGACAAAGGTGTATCCCTTTCTCCAAGGCGCAGTCAGCGAAACCAACTCACTGACGTATACGATCGAATTTTCCGCAACCGTAAACGACGTTGCATATCCGTTGTCTTCCGACAACTGACAGCCCCAAACAATGGGACGGTAACTCGAATTCCACCGTATATTCCAGTCTTTCGGCGCGCTCGTCATTTCACAATAGAACGTCAAATTTTTACAACCGTAGAATACGTGCATCCCCAGCGTTTCGATTTGATCGCCAAGCGCAACGCCCGTCAAAGCGTTACAATTTCTAAAGGCGAAATCGCCGATCGTTTTTACGTTGTCGGGAATCACAAGATACTTCAACCCCGTACAACCGAAGAATGCGTATTTTCCGATCTCTTCCAACCCTGCGCCGATCGTCAAATCCGTCAAAGCCGTACATTTATAGAACGAGAAGTTCCCTACGGTTTTCACCGTGTCCGCAAGATAGATCGACACCAACTTATCGCAACTTGCAAAAGCATAATTATCTACTTTTTCCGTTCCGCCGAGATTGATCATCGTCAAGCCTGCGCATTGATAGAACGCATACGTACCGATTTCTTTCAAACTGTTCGGCAACGATACAACGATCAACCCATTACACATCGCAAACGAACGGCTGCTGATCGTTTGCAATTTTTTGCCAAACGTAACGTCTTTCAACGAACTGCATTGGAAGAATGCATAATCTCCCAACGTTTCCGTCTGTTCGGGCAAAGTCATCGACGTAAGAGAAAGGCATTGATAGAACGCATAATTTCCAATCGTTTTCACCGTTTTGGGCAATACGATCTCATTCAACCCTTCACAGCCGCAAAATGCGTAATCGCTGATAACTTCCAATTGAATATCTTCCGCAAACGTGACTTTCTTCAAACCTTTACAACCGTAGAACGCCGAAGCTTCGATCGTTTTCACCGTTTTGGGAATAACGATTTCCGTCAACCCTTCACAGTTTAAAAATGCGTGTTTTGCAATACCGACCGTACCTTCTTTCAATTCCACTTTTCCGCTGACGCCACTGCCGGATACTACCCAATTTCCCGCATAGACCGGGCCTTTCTGTTCTTTCGCCAACGACGTATTGAAAAATGCATACGATCCCACGGAATCCACGCTGTCGGGCAAAATGCAATCGTACAAGTTCGTGCAATAAATAAAGGCATAATCACCAATCGATTTTAAATTGCTTTCTTTCGCAAACACAACGTTACCAAGCAACGAGCAATATTTAAACGCATTACTGCCGATACTTTCCACGTTTTTACCAACCGACACCTGCGACAGATCCGTGCACCCTTCAAATGCGCTTGCGCCAATATATTTCATCGAATCGGGAATCACCACACTGTCGAAACCGCTACATTGATATATTGCATAATCCGCAACGCCAACGCACGTATCGGGGAAGGTGATCGTTCTGGCTTGCCCTTCTGCAAACAATCCCGAAAGGTCGGTCACTTTGCAATCGTACATCCAATCGCCAACCCAAACGAACGCCCCTGCGTCCACCCAAAGTTTGGTAAGGTTAAACGCATTATATCCGATCGACTGTACGCCGCTTCCAAGCGACACTTCCGAAAGCGCCGCGTCGTAATAAAACGCGCCTTGTCCGATTACTTGCACACTGTCGGGGATCACCACTCCGTTCAACACGTCGCAATACGCAAACGCCGAATCTCCGAGCATCATTACATTTTCGCCAAGCGTCAAGTTTTCCAATTTCTTACATCTGTAAAAGGCTTGCGAGCCGACCAACAGCACCCCTTTGCCCATCGTAACCTTCGTGAGATTGGGAGCTTCGTTGAACGCCGACGTCCCGATGCTTACGATGCTGTCGGGAATAGAAATTTCTTCCAACCCCGAAAATGCAAACGCTTGCGAGCCGATCACCGACGTCTTTTCGCCGAATTCCACCGTCTTCAACGCGCTGCATTTATAAAACGTACGGGTAGGAATGGAAACCAACCCCGCCGGCAGTTTTACACTTTCCAATTTGCGGCACTGATTGAAAACGCTTTCTCCCATTTCCGTCACGCTGTCGGGAAGTTCGATGCTCACCAACGATTGAAATTTTTCAAACGCGCTTTTCTCGATCGTCGTCACGCTGTCGGGAACCGTCAAAGAAGTGATCGTAGAGCACGACGAAAACGCTTTTTCGCCGATCCTCGTCACCGCCTTGCCTCTGTAAAGCGGCACGATCGCCACGTCCCCTTCCGCCGTACCGTAACTGGACACTTCGTATTCCGTATTATTATTGATCAATTTATAAACGATACCTGTTTCCGCTTCCCGCGTAAAAGATACTGCTTCCGACCAAGCGGAATCGCTTTTGTTTTCGCCGTCGCCCACCGCTTTCACGCGGATCGAATACGTCCCCGCGTTTAAATCGTTGAGTAAATACGAATTTTTCTTGCTATCCCTGGTTGCACTGTCTTCCTCAGATTCGCCTTTTATATCCAACACATAACCGCGTGCGTCCGCCACTGCGCTCCACGTCATCTGCAAGGTATCCGTGTCGATATTTACCCTTGTCGGCGCGGTAAG
This sequence comes from Clostridia bacterium, assembly GCA_017463205.1. GTDB lineage: Bacteria > Bacillota > Clostridia > Christensenellales > Borkfalkiaceae > Scatosoma. Next base: position 28,369 of record JAFTPQ010000021.1, on the reverse strand, counting down.
CGCAGGCGCCTTACAGCCCACAAGAGCCATAAGACAACATATTATTACGCTCACGATCATAAACAGACGAAGCTTTTTCATAATATCCTCCTAAGAATTTAACAAAACGTTTTGCCATCGGCAAACCGAATGGACGGCTGCCTCCGCCAACACTTACGCATATGCGCGGAAACCCGAATGCTCGAATATTTCCTCACACGCAGATGCAGCCGAAAATTCTGTTTTACTTCTTTTCCAACATTTTCTTTGCTTTCCGCTCGCGAATGAGCTCGTGCGGCCACTTAAACTTAAATTTACGCACTGCCACGTCAAGCAAGAACAACACCAACACGCTGATGATAAACGGCAATATGGGATCGTACGTCTTATGGTTGACTTTCACCAAACCGCCAAACGCTTCTTCCGCACTTGTAATAATGTCGCCGTCACCGTCTTCCGCAAGTTGGATCAACATTTGATAACATTCTTCTTGATCGAAGAACATATTGTATTCTTCCGAATACGACAATGTTTTGTAGGTAACGCAGCTGGCAATATCTTTGCCTTCCGCATTCACCTGCCACACCGTGATCGTATGCACGCCCGGCTCTTTAATCGCGAACACCGTCTTCTTGAATTCGCCGCCTTCCAGCTTCGCTTCTTGCATTTCGGGGTTTTCGCTTCCCTCAGCAACGGGACTTTCCACTTTTACGTCAAACGTGTTTCCGTCCACCGTTTTTTCGGGATAAATATTCACTTGCGTGCTGTAATTGTCTTCCAACAATTTCACTTCGATCTCTTGCGAACGGATATTTGTCGTGGGGAACAAATCGGCAACCACGTTGTTGATAAATTTCTGTCCAACCGCGCTGTCGATGAAATTCGCCGACCACGTACTCTTATCCAAATCGCACATAAAACTGCCGACTTTCCCATTGCCGTAATTCCATTCCGCATAAATCGGAACGTATTCCGCACGCAAGGGTTGCACTGCCGTCGGCTTGATCTTCGTTCCGTAGAACCCGCCAAGCTGCACTTGATCCAAATCTGCTTGCGTGATCCCTTTCAGCGCCGAGGTCGTATCGTCGATCTGCGCAACAAACGGTTCGTGATTGACGTCCTTGATTTCGGGCAATTCCAGCTCCGTTCTCATAATTTCGGGAATATTCGCCAACTGCCCCGTATGGCATCTGCCGCCGCCCGTTTCCGCCGCTTTTTGCATTTCACGCACATTACCGCCCGAGCCGATAAGCACGATCGACATCGTAATGCCTGCGTCCACGTTCGATTGGATCGCCGCTTTATATTGATCATACGAGTCGCTGGGCGCACCGTCCGTCACGAGAATAATATGCTTTCTTTCGACCACCGTCAACTTTTTCAACGCACTGCCGGCTTGCTCGATCGCGCCTTGGTACACCGTACCGCCGCCCGCTTGATCTTCGCCGAGGTTGTCGATCGCCGCATACAATTCTTCCTTTTTAGGCAAAGGAATCGGCTTCATTTCTTCACGGTAACTGTCTTCCAACGATACGATACCGCAATAGTCGCGTTCTGTCAGAGCGTTTACCGCCGATCTTGCGCCTTCTTTTGCCAACTCCAAATATGTTTTTCCCGTTAAGCCGTCTACCGCGCTCATACTCCCCGACCAGTCGATGATGATCATAACGCCTGCGGGAGGCGTATAGTCGATCGCTTCTACGGGCAACATCTCTTGATATAACGTACCGTACATATCGTCACGGTTATAGGTGTTTGCAACGGGAAGACCTTCGTCATCCGTTTCGTCGGGATCGTTACCGCCGATCGTCAACATACCGCCGCCGTATTCGTATACGTATTCGTTTAAAATTTCGTCAAAACGCACGCCGTTTTCCCAAACAGGCATATCCTTGTTGGCAATGTTCACCAACACCACTTGGTCGAACTTTCTCAACGCTTTCACCGTCGAGGGTACGTTTGCCAAATCGGTGATCTCGATCGTCGTCAACTGATAATTTTCTTCCCCTTCGGGAACGACTCTTGTCGCAAGCATTTCTTTCAAGCCGTCTGCTTCGCCCGCCGTTCTTTCCAAAATGAGGATACGGTTAAAATCTTCCAAGTTGATAAACGAATGATACACGTTGTTTTGCGCAACGGTATCCCCTGCGCTTTCAATTTCGAAACGGAGAAGGTGCATACCCTTTTCCGTAAACGTGTGATTGATCGCAACCGTTTTCGTACCGTTGATCACTTCCAAAGGAACGGTATCCCCTCTCACGTCGTTGTCGTAAAGCACCAATTCGGCGTCGCTTGCATACGAGCCTTGGATATTAACGGTGATCTCAACGGGATCGTCCACTTCGATACGCTTTTCGGGCATTTCAATCCCCAACAATTGCACTTCGTTGCCCACCTCGCCTGCCGGATAGTAAGCAACGTCCACTTTCACGCCTTCCGCGGCAATCGATTTGATCACGGATAAAGCGTCGCCGTCTGTTTCCACGCCGTCCGTCAATAAAACGATTTTCGCCGTCTTCGGATGGTTGAATAAAGACTTCGCATACGTCAATGCCGACGAGATATCCGTTGCGCTGTCGTCGGGAAGTTCTGCGTTACGATAATTTTTATACACTTCGTCCATATCGTAACTAAGCGGCGCTGCGTACACTTGATCGTACCCAAACGTCACGACGCCCAATTTCACGGACGAATCGTTGCCATCGATCACCGAACGAACGAAATCGGTTTTTATTTGATCCGCTTCGTTGTTACTGTACGAAACGTCCACCACCAACAAAACTTCGTTTTCGGGGTTGGGTTCGTCATACGTAAAATGCAAACCCGCCAAGCCCGTAATCGCCAGCACCATCGCCGTCAAGTGCAATACGATGGAAATGATACGGTTTCGGTTACGTCTGTATTTTTTAGAAAGACGAAAATACGTAAGCAGCGTAAAAAACACCGCCGGGATCAACAACAACAGTATCCAAGGATGCGAAAAATGAATTTGAAAATTATACATAATTGCTATCCTCCGTTACATATTTTCTCGGCTTTGCAGCCACCACTCGATAAACATCAAGCCCACCAACGCGGCAAGGAAATAGATCAACAATTCCTGAATGTCTTTGTTGTCCTCTTCTTCCACTTCCACGTACGGATTTTTCAGTTCGTCGATCACCCGCGCGATATTGCTTTCCGTCGCAGGGATCTTTACGTAAAAATTCTCTTCCACCAAATCGCCCGAAATCAGCGTTTGGCTCAACCCGTACACGCCTTTCACGTTTACGGGCAATTTCACTTCCGTCGGCAATTCTTCGTACACCGTTTCGGTGGAAAGCGGATCTTTCATCTTCAACTTATCGCCCCGCGCATCCAACTCCACCGTGTCGCCCACTTCAAATACGTATTCCGTAAGCGTGGACGGGAAGAAATATTCGATCATATTATACATTAAAATAGGGAATTCGTAACGCACTGCCAAGTCGGACATATGGATATTGCCCGTAAAGAGTACGATTTTCGAATCGGGCGTGTCTTTCACAAGCAAGATCGGCCCATTATCGCAATACAACAGCGGTTTAAAGCTGTCGTCATGCCACTCGATCTGCGTATACTGACGGATATTGATGTTTTCCGCCGTAACGTAACGGGTGATCGGATGTTCTTCGCCTTTGCTCAAAGACATTTCTTCCCCATAAGTCAGCGTTCCGCCCAACTGCACGTCCAAACCGCGCGGTAATGCGGAAGGATTTACCAAAAATACGACGCCGTCCGTCGGCAACGTATCCGGCATGATGTGTTCGAACAAATAGAAGTCGAACCCTTCCATGTCGGGATAATCCTCTTTCACCGTGTCCACGTAAATATCCCAACGGTCGCGCATTACTTCGCCGACGCTCGCCAAAGCCCCGTCAAAGAAAGGGTTTGCCAACCCGCTGTAATATTGTACGTCTACACGTTCTTTTTCACCGCCGTAAATGTAAAAATCGTTGTCGTGCGCAAAGGAATCCGTTTCCGTCGTTTCCAAAGAAAGATACACTTCTTTAAACGAATATACCCAAGCCGTATTCAATTCGTCCTCGTCGATAAAATCGCGATAGAAATTCGCATCGAAACGAATGGTTTCCGCCAAATTTTCCGTCGGCGTAATGTATTGATACAACTCGTATGTAAGATCTTTCCCGTTGATCCCGGAAATTTCGCAATTCACCTTGATACGGTCGGGCTGGTTATAACAAGCCACGTCGATCGAAAATACGTAAAGGTTTTCTTCCACCGACACTCTGCAATCCAAGATCGCCGCATTCCATTCCCCTTCCTTCGCAACGTCCACTACGGTAACAGTACCTTTTTCCAGATATTCCGTCCCCGTGTAAAACATCACTTCGCTTTTGGGATTTTCTTCCAGCACCTTTTCCGCCAACAGCATCGCGCCTTCAACGTCCGCCGTGCCGTAATTATCGACCGTCGCTTCTTCCAACAAATTGAACACTTCCTCTTTTTTGTCTGCGCCGAAACGTTGCACCATATACGATGCTTCGTTCCCCGCCGTGATCACCGTAAGGATACCGTCTTCTTTCATCACTTCTTCCGCTAACGTTTTCACTTGCGCGATCGCGCGGTCGAATCTGCTTTCGCCCGTTTCCAAATCAAGCGTCAACATATTTGCCGAGGTTTCGATGATGACGATTTTTTCCGGTTTTTCCTCTTGTTTTGCCGCCTCGATCACCGGTTGCGCAAAGATACAAGCGCACGCCGTGATGATCAAAATTTGACAAATGATCAGCAGGATATTTCTCAGCTTGCTGATAGGAAGCCGCTTTTTCTTGTATTTAAGACTCAATTTCCAGACAAACGTACTGGAAATAAATTTATTTTGGTAGTTAGGTTTCAGCAAATAAATAATGATCAACACTACGATCCCTAACAGACCTAAAAAACCTAAAGGTGTAATCCAACTCATGCCATGATACCTACTTTCATCAATTCTCCAAACAACACTTTTTCAATGGGCATAGCCGTACTGATCGATACGAAATCCACGCCGCGTTTCGAACAAAACGTATGGATATCCTGACGGAAGTCGTTTAACGCTTCCTCATACGCTTTTTGCATACTGCGCGTGATCCGTAATTTCATGTTTTTCGGGTCAGACATATCGACCGATTCGGAGTCGATCAAATTCACTCGCCCGTCGTATGCGGGATCGAGTTCGTCCGGCGTCATGATCTGCACCAATAACACCTGTCTTTTCTTATAACACAAATAATCCACCGCTTTTTTCCAATTGCTGTCGGTAAAAAAGTCGGATATGATCACCGTTAAACCGTTGTTTGTACTCGTATTCGGACAACTTGTTACACAACTTTCAATGTCCGTATCGTCTGTAAATTCCAGTTGTTCCAATTCGCCAATGGCGCGGAAATAAGGCGTTTTTCCAATGATCGTACCAAACGGGTTTTCCGCGCGGTTTTCTTTCATCAGATGAAACGACACTTTATCCATATTGTGAACAGCCAAAAATCCCAACGCCGCCGCAGTTGCAACTGCGTACGCCGATTTTTGCGGGTTATCTTTGCCCATCGACGCAGAACAATCCAAAAAGATCTGCACCTGCATCTGTCTTTCGTCGGTGAACAGTTTTAAAAAGTATTTCTCAAAACGGCTGTACAAGTTCCAGTCGATACGACGGATATCGTCCCCCAATTGATATTCGCGGAAGTCGGAAAATTCCACCGTTTGCCCATACGTGTTGACAAGGTGTTTCCCCCCGAAATATCCTGCAAGGTTCGATCTTAAATTTAACGCTAAGGTTTCCAACCGACTGAAAAATTGGTCGTTTAAGTACGTTTCTTTCATTATGCTGCTCCGATCTTATTTCTCTAAATTCTTATTTCTTGTTTTTGGGATTTTTGCTAACTTCGTCTACGATCATCTTAATCGCGTCGTCTGCCGTTACGCGTTCTGCGATCGCCTCGAAGTTCATCTTGATCCTGTGACGCAATACGGGATATGCCAATTCGTCGATATCCGAGAAGGATACGTTGAATCTTCCCTTGATCAACGCCTTTACTTTCGCCGCCGAAATCAATGCCTGACCTGCACGGGGCGACGCGCCTACTCTGATGTATTTCTTCGCCGCTTCCGTCGCACATTCCCCGTCGGGGTGCGTTGCTGCCGTCATGATCATCGCGTATCTCAACACTTCGTTCGCTACCGGAATTTGGTTCGCCGTCGCTCTCATTTGCAACAACTGTTCGCCGTTACATGCACATTCCGCTACTTCCGCCATCGTCTTTTGCGTCATATCGACGATCTGCATCAATTCGTCCAAGCTCGGATCCGGTACGATCAGTTTGAACATGAAACGGTCCATCTGCGCTTCCGGCAAAGGATACGTACCGTCTTGTTCGATCGGGTTTTGCGTTGCCAACACGAAGAAGGGTTCTGCCAACTTTCTCGACGTTCCCATTACCGTTACCGTGTGTTCTTGCATCGCTTCCAACAATGCAGACTGCGTCTTCGGCGTCGCACGGTTGATTTCGTCCGCAAGGATTATGTTGCTGAATATAGGACCCGGTTGGAACTTAAACGTCGAATTCCCCGTTTCGTCCTTTACGATGATGTTCGTACCCGTTACGTCCGCAGGCATCAAGTCCGGCGTGAACTGAATACGCGCGAAAGGCAAATCGAATACTCTTCCCAACGATCTTACCAAACGTGTTTTACCTACGCCCGGCACACCTTCCAACAATACGTTACCGCCTGCGATCATTGCGATGATCGTTCCTTCCACTACTTCTTTTTGACCGATCACGTCTCGCGATACTTGTTCAAAAATGTTTGCGCACTGTTTGCCAAATTGTTCAATGTCTTTTTCTGTAACCATTGTAAAATACCTTCTTTATCCTTCCTATTTATTTTTTTTGCTTTTGTTTTAATTTTGAATACCGCCGAAATAATCGCCTACGATCCCCGCTTGACCTTCCGACAAATCGCCGTCTTGCGAAACGCCCTCTTGCGCGTCGCTAAGCGCGCCGTCGTATTCGTCGCCGTAATACGTATCCCCGTCGATTACTTGGTTATTGGGTTCTTGTCTGCCGCCCGCTTGCGTTCCGTTGGAAGGCGTATCGCCCGGTTCGGGTTGCGGCTCGCCCGGTTCTTCACCGGGTTTATCCGAAGGTTCGTCGCCTTCGCCTTCCCCTTCGCCTTCATCCTCGCCGTCTTCCGCTTGCGCAAATTTCGCCGTCACGGTAATATTTTCTTTTACGTCCAAATCTTCACGGTAGGGATCGGTCAAACCGTCCGACCATTCGACAAACACCCATTCGTCTTCGGGAACAGCCATAACAGCCATGCCGTCTTCACCTTCCGTCACCACTTGGAACATATCCCCTTCGATCAAACCGCCTTCTTCGGCTTCATATGTAAGCTCGTACTGCTTCGCGGGTTCGGCGGTAACGTTATCGATCCAATCTTTACCGCTGTCGATCACGCCTGCCGCGCCCAATGCGGAAACGGTCGTCATACCCATACCGAACACCGCCGTCACCGACGCCGCGATCACCAAAGGTACGGAAACCGCAATTTTCACCAATTTTGCATTGACCGTTTGCAATGCTTGCATCGCGTCCTCTCTTTGACGCAACGCAATATACGACGAATCCCCTTCCAATTCGGTCATCGTCAATAAACGTTCTTCCAACCCCAACAAATCGACGCGTTTTGCGATCGCTTTCGTCGTCGGTTGAAATTTTTTATAATAAAAGATCGGCGCAGTTGCTCCTGCCGTCACCGCCCACAGCACGATAGCAAGCCAAAATTGTTTCACGTCTGCCATCCAAAACGCCGTAGCGCTGACAAACATCACGGAAAAGCCCACGACCAAACCACAAAGAACGGCTTTGATCCAACCCTCTTTCGCAAGACGAGCATAATATTCTTTAAATAATTTTCCTGCCATACAATTCTCCTTTTTTGATTTTTCTTCCCGTTGCACATTTCACATTTTCGTCTTATTTTTTACGATTTTTTGCGGTTTTTATCGAAAAAAACGACGATTTCTACTCAAATGCCTACAACAGCTTATTTTAACGCATTTTTCAACAAATAACATTATATCATATCTTTTCAAAAAAGTAAATAGAATTATGGAATAAAATCAAAAAAACCTATCGTATTTTTGAATTTTCACAAATCCATAACAATACGATAAGTTTTTCTGTTGTTTTCTCACATCGGCTGTTCATTTCAAACAGCCGATGCTACGTTTTGTTTTTTGCAATTTCGCAAATTTTACCCAAAATTACGCCTTATAATCGTAAACGATCGTTGCCGCGCAATCCTTCATGAAGTCAACAGCAATATTGGCGCCCGTAGATTGGTAATAATGTGCGAACTTTGTTACCGTGTATTGGCTTGCGCAGAAGTTGATCGTCTGATCAGCCGTCCAACCTGCAAAAGCAGACACTTCCGCAATACCGCTCGGTTTCCACAACATCGTTCTTTCGGGAATGACAATGCTCTTGATCGACGTACAGTTCGCAAATGCACTGGGTGCAATAAACAATACGTTTTCGGGAATATTGACATTCTTAAGATTGCTACAACCTGCAAATGCCTTTTGCGAAATGATTGCCAACGATTCGGGCAACGTGATGCTTTCAAGCGACGTACAATTTGCAAATGCGCTGGTACCGATATGCGTAACGTCACCAAGTATCGTTACGTTTTTAAGGTTGATACAATCCGCAAATACGAAGCCCGTCGATCCGGTTGCCAACGTCCACGACCAAGTAGAAATACTATCCAAAGGATTGCTACCGATCGCCGTAACCCCGGCAGGGATCACAATGCTTTCAAGCGACGTACAGCCTTCAAACGTATAACGACCGATATCTTTCAAATCTTCAGGAAGCGTAACGTTCTTCAACGACGTACAATATCTGAAGAACCATTGATACAACGATTCGAGGTGCTTCGGCAAGACTACCGTTTCCAAATCCGCACAACTATGGAATACGTTATTTGCCATCGTTGTTACGGTATCGGGAATGACAATGCTCTTCAACGCCGAACCACGGAACGCCCCTTCGCCGATCTTTGTAACTGTTTCGGGAATTTCGATCGAAACAAGACCCGAATTCATAAACGTATTCGTCGCAATTTCCGTCAACGTTTCGGGAAGCACCACTGTCTTAAGGGCATAACAACCGCTGAACAACGCTGAAGGAAGCGTTGTAATATTAGCGGGAATCGTAATGCTTTCAATACCCGCGTTCGTGAACAAGCCCGAACTCAACGTTTCAAGATTTTCAGGCAAATCGATCGTCTTCAACGAAGACGTACCGTTGAACGCCGAAGAACCGATCGACGTAACCGTATCGGGAATCACGATTTCTTTCAACGACGTACAATTTTGGAATGCATAGTTTCCGATTTGCGTTGCGCCTTCTGCGATCACAACTTTTTCAATGCTTTCACAGCCGTAGAATGCATATGCGGGAACAACCACCATCGACGAAGGCAAGTAAACCTCTTTCACCGTCTTAACGCCTGCAAACGCATATTTATAGATACCGACTTCTTCCGGAATAACCAATACGCCGTTTTCCAATTCCTTGCCTGCGGGATAGCATTGAATTTCATTGTCCGAATTATACAGAACACCGTCAACCGAAGTGAATACCGTATTAGCCGAATCCACTGTGATTTCCTTCAACGTATCGCAACCTGCAAGCGAATAGTTGCTAAGCGAAGTGATCAGCTTAGGCAAGTGCAATCTTTCGATGCTCGTACCTTGGAATGCATAGTTTGCAATCGTCTTAACCGTATCGGGAATTGTAAAACTCGTCAATTTTTCACAGCCGTCAAACATATTCATTGCAATTTCCGTGAGAGGGCTGGAAATGGTAAGGCTTCTCAAATTGGTACAGCCTTGGAACACATACGAAGCTTTGTTCAACACTGCGTTTTGAGGAATAACAAGCGTTTCCAAAGACGTACATTCTCTAAACACGTTACCGTTGATTGCGGTTACGCTGTCGGGGATCTTGACCTCCTTCAATGCCGAACATCCCCAGAACATACCATTGTTCATCGTTGCAAGCGTATTGCCAAGTTTCACCGTTTCCAATTGCGTACATGCTTTAAACACATTGATATTCACTTGTTGAAGCGAAGAAAGGTCAGCCGACTTAATTCCTGCATTTTCGAATGCATAACCGGCAAGCATCGTTACGTTTTCCAAATTGATCGACGTAAGTGCCGTACAATTTTGGAACGCATAACCGCCGATCTGCGTCAACTTAGAAGGAAGCACAACCTTTTCCAAGGACGTACAATTTCTAAACGTGTACGCATTGGTACTGATTGTGAACGAAGTTGTGTTACTACCAAGCATCGTTACGCCTTCGGGAATCGTCACTTCTTTTAACAACGTACAGTTATCAAATGCATAATCGCAAATCTTCACCAACGAGTTGGGCAGCACAACTTCCGTCAACTCGATACAGTTTCTAAATGCATAACGACCGATTTGCGTAATACCTTCGGAAAGGATTATCTTCTTCACGTACGTATACGAAGTGGTGCTTGTATCCGAGAATAAATAGTTATTTACTTGAACATTACCGGGAACAGTAACTTCATCAAAATATGCTCCGGCAAACGCATACTGCGCAAGCGTTGTAATGCTGTCGGGCAGATCGATCGAAGTCAACGATTCGCATCCTCTGAAAACATAACCGTTGATCGTTGTCACTTTTTCGTGCAACTTCACTTCTTTAAGGTCTGCACACAATGCAAACAAGTATTGAGGCAACACTTTTACGCCCGTAGGTACGGTAAACGACGTAAGCCCTGATTCACGGAACATATAGTCGCCCAACGCCGTAACGCCGTCGTGCAATTCGATATTCGTCAACGATTCGCAACCGTCAAATACGTACGTACCAAACGTCTTCACCGACGTAGGAATATTGATATTCTTCAACGATTTACAATTTTGGAAGGTGTAATTATCAAGTTTCGTCAGTTGCGTAACGCCTTCTGCAAATTCAACCGTTTCCAAATTGACGCAGTTAATAAATGCATTTACACCGATCGATTTGATCGTGGAAGGAATCACAACTTTCTTCAACGACGTTTGGCCGCTGAATGCGTAGTTACCGATCTGCGTAACGCCTTCGGGGATCACATACGTATCCGTTTCGATATCGCCGTAGATGTATTGGATCGCCGTCTTATCTTTATTATAAACAATAGGCGCATTTTCATCCACCACTAAGTTTTCGTTGTCTTTCGAAATAATGATTTCTTTGATCGAAGCGCATTGTTCAAATACGCGGTTGATCGATTCTACCGTGCTGGAAATATACACTTTTTCCAGATCGCGGCAATACAAGAACGTATCATATTCGATCGTGATAGAATTATTACTTTCAGGTAAGATAAATTCTTTCAAAGCTGTTTCTTGGAACGACCAATGATAAATCTTCTTCAAATTGCTCTTTCCTGTTGTGCTGTCAACCAAGAAGTTTACCTTTTCCAACGAAGTACAATATCTGAACGCGGAGTGCTTAATTTCCTCTACCGTTGCGGGGATATCAATTTCCTTCAAGCTCATACAGCCAACGAACGACAAATAATCGATCGTCTTAATCTTACTGTTTTCAGGGAAAATAACCTTCTCAAGCGAAATACAGCCGTAGAACGTACTATTTGCCACCGATGTCAAATTCGAAGGGAAGGTAAAGCTCTTCAACTGTTCGCAGTTTTTAAATGCTGCCGCCATCGTCGTAACGCCGGCAGGAATAGCAATGGATTCGATTGCCGTGTTACCGAACGCATTTAATTGGATCGTTGTCAATTTGCTGCCTTCCGCAAACGTCACCTTCTTCAAGTTGGAACAATTGTTGAACGCAACGTTCTTAATCGTTACCACAGATGCGGGAATCACAATTTCTTCCAATGCTTTACAACCGCTAAACGTTGCAGTACCGATAATCGACGTTCTTTCAGGCAAATTCACTTCTTTCAACGCCGCACAACCGTAGAAAACACCTGCGCTTGTCGAAGTATTCGTGCCGCCAAGATCAAGCGGTGCGCTTTCATTTCCTTCTTCAAAGTATACTTTTTGAAGCGACGCACAGTTTGCAAACGCGCTCTTTTCGATCAACGTAACTGTATTGGGAATGGTAATTTCTTTCAATGCACCGCAATAATTAAATGCAAGTACGGGGATGGTCTTAACACCTTCGGGAAGCGTGATCTTTTCCAAAACGTCGAGTTTGTTATATTGCAACGACACCATGTAGAACGATTGCGCGCTGAGTTCAAGCACTGCGTCGCCTTCCGTCGGCAAGAATTCCACTTCATTTACGCCGCGCGTGTTATAGAACGCATATGCCCAAACTTTGGTTACCGTACCGGGAACGGTCACTTTACCCATCTTCCATACGGGGCAATACAGCAATTCGCTTGCTTCGCCATTTGCGTTTTTCTTATACAAAACGCCATCGATGGAAAGATAATTCTCATTGTTTTCCGCAACGTTGATCGCCGTAAGCGAAGCACATTCTTCAAACATATCGAACTGATCAAACGAACCTGTCGCGCCCGAAATCGATACGCTGCTGCCTTCCAACGAAGTGATGCTTGCGGGAATAGCGATCGATTTGATCGCACTTTGTCTAAACGCATTTACACCGATGCTCGTCACCTTTTCGGGGATAACAAGATCGATCGCCAACGACGTACAATCTTCAAATGCGTTTGCACCGATACTCGTCAAACGATCAGGCAATTCAAGCGTTTCCAATCTCGAACATTTGTAGAATGCAACGTCGCCGATCGTCAAAGGCGTATCGCTTTCTTCAAATACGATTTCTTTCAAAAATGCGCAATCTGCAAACGCTTCATTACCGATCGAAGCTACATTTTTACCGATCGTGATCTTTTGGATAAATTTACCTCTGAATACGCCCGCGCCAATCGAAGTTACCGTTTCGGGAATCACGTAATCATCCATACGTTCGGTCGGATAATATACGATTTCCGTTTCCGCTTTATTAAACAATACGCCGTCTTTTCTCGAATAGTTATTGTTGTCTTCGCTAACGTAAACGTCCGTCAGTTTCTGTCCGCCGAATACACCCGTAATATCGAATACGGGAACGTCTGCACCGATGTGCAATTCCGTTACATAATAGGAAGACGTAGGCGAACTCGTGGTAGGTCTGCTACCGAATGCGGCATTGGCAAGTTTTACGTCTGCGCCAACGTCCACTTCAACTTTCTTCAAATTGGAAATACCGCCGAATGCATATGCGCTCAATTGTTTGAGGTTCAAAGGCAATGCCAATTCCGACAAAGACGTACAACCATAGAATGCGCTTTCACCGATATTGATACGAGGATCGTTCTTTGCGCCTTGGAAAATCACCGATTTAACAAGCGTACAACCCTCAAATGCGCTCTTTGCAATGTTCGTTACATAACCGGGAATAATAATTTCGGTGAGCAACTTACATTCTTTAAATGCATTTTCGCCAATCGACGATACGCCTGCAGGAACGGTGAACGAACCCGCTCTCTTTACAGGGCAATAGATAATTTCCGTACCCGCCGCATTACACAATACACCGTCCTTGGACGAATACGTTGTACCGCCTTCTTCTACGTTGATCGCAACAAATAATCCGCAGCTTTCAAATACCGTAGAACTTACCGAGCTTAAACGTGCGGGGAACGTAATTTCTACCAATGACGAACAAGATTGGAATGCATAATCGCCCACAACCAACGGTTTTGCAGTTTCACCGTCTGCGGGAGCTTCAAAGACAACGCTCGTAAGCATATCCGCATCATAGAATGCCGTCGTATTGATATTCGTCACGCTTGCGGGAATGATGATTTCCGACAATTGCGATCTATAGAACGTGTTAAGAGGAATCGTCGTTACGCCATTGGGAATTCTGTACGAACCGGTGATCGATTGAGGGAAGAACTTAATTTCTTTTTCTCCGGTCACACTGTTGTTGTAAAGCAAAATACCGTCAACGTCTTCATAGAATACTTCGTGCTGACCTCTCACTTCATAAACGTAAATTTCTTTCAAGTTATTACACGAACGGAAAGGCGAACCCGTACCGTTACCGCCGCTTGCAGCCAAGCCGACGATATCCTGAATGGTGTCGGGAATTTCCAACTTCGTCAAATTGGTACAAAACGCAAATGCGTCCGCACCGATCTGAATAACAGGCAAACCGTTATGTTCTACGGGAATTTTAACGCTGGTAACGTAATCGATATCTTCACCTTGCGTAACCGCATATCCTTTGCCGTATTCACCCGTCACTTCCGTATACGCCAATACGTGCAACCAATCGGCATACAACGTCATATCCTTCGTATCTTTCCATACGTCAAGGCTGTTCCCGTCGATATCCGCATATTGGAAACCTTTGCCGTTTGCTTCCGTATACCAACCGCCGAAGAAGATCTGGCTCGCTTCGTACGTCGCGATGATCGTCGGCAATTTAAACGATTGCTTATAACGTACTGTGTACTCGGTGATATCCAATTCACCTTCCTCGCCCGCTACAAGCGTGATCTTGTATTCTTTTGCGTTCCAGTGCGCGTACAATACCATATCTTTTTCTACGGTAACTGTATTATACTTCGTCGCATTGGTGCCGTTGGGCGCGTTATACCAGCCCTTGAAATCGTAACCGATCGCTTCCGTCACAGGCAATGCAACCGTTTCACCTTTTGCTTTGTAAACAGTGTCTACCGCAACGCCGCCGCTTACGTCAAACGTCACTTCGTATGCCGTTACGTCCAAATCCACCCATTCGGATGCCGTACCTTTGGAGTTGAAACAACGAACGCTCAACGTGTTCACGCCTGCTTTCGTCAGCGTAACAGGCGCTTTAACAGCCGTCGCCGCAAGCGCAACCGCTTCGCCGCCGTTCACTTTCACTTCATATTTTTGTACGTTGATCACGGGCGCCCAGCTCAACTCGCCGTTCGCATAAACAAGCGAATCTTCCGCCATCGTACCGAAACGTACCGTAACCGTGTCGGAGAATACCGAATTGTTTGCCGCATTTGCAGCCAACGCCGAAACGGAGATCTCGCACGATTCCCAATTTTCCATATAGTGCGCGTTTTTGATCAACGTCAACGCGTTTTCTTTCGTTTCATACGATTTTTCGTTGATCTTTACAACGTATTTTGCCGCGCCGTCCACTTTATCCCAACGCACCGTTGCTTGATCCAAATAGATGTTCGCAGGCACTGCAAGGCTGTTCTTCGTGTAAGCAAGCGTCGTTGCTTCGGGCGAATTATATCCGTGCGCCACCGGCGTAACTTTAAAGCTGAGATCGCCCGTATACGCCTTGATCGAATAGGACGTACCGTTCACCGTCACCGTTTCCGTATTCGCGCCGTTCTTAATTTCCAATACGTACGAAGTCGCATTGTCCACTGCGTTCCACACCACTTCTTCCGTCACTGCGTTCACGCGAAGATTTGCAACGCTTTCCAACGCTCTGCTAAACGCAAACGTTTCCGATTGAGAAGCAATATAACCGTCTGCAACTGCCTTCACCGTAAACTTGATGCCGCCTTCTTGCATTGCGCAGTTTTCAAAGTTATACGTCGTGGAAGTGCCGTTGTCTACGTCCGTATGCTCGTGATCGTCATAACCGCAATCCACCGTGATCAAATACTTTTCGGCATTTTCAACCGCGTTAAACACAAGCACCGAGCCTTCCACGCTAAACAGCGAAACTTTTGCCAATGCTTTGTTCTTGTAATACGCTTTCGTCGTTTTACCGTTTGCCATCACTTCGACAACGTAATCGCCGGCCGCTTTCGAAGCAAAATCGTAATCGTACGTTGCCGTACCTTGCGACGTTTTCACTTCCGTTCCGTCGGGAGCGGTGATCTTCAACGAATAGCTGTTTGCTTTCGCCGTCCAGCTGACGCCTTTTTCATTCACCGACACCGCGGGAGCGTCGCTTTCCCACACCGCATACAACGTGGTGTTTTGCTTCAATTGTTGTTCTTCATACTTGCAAGTGAGCTTGTCTTCGTCTTCATAATCGCTCAACCACCAACCTGCAAACGTAGCCCCTTCCTTGGCAGGCGTGGGCAAGCCGAACGCAATACCGCCGACCGTCGTTACAACGTTCGTCGTTTGTTCGCCGTCTACAACGAATTTCACCGTAAATTCGTCTGCGCCTTCCACCGTTGCCACAAAACGCGCGTACAACGTAACGTCAGCCGTCACGGGCGTAGCGTCAAACGCATAAGCCTTCTTAAACGCGCTGTCCGCATACCAACCGACGAAGGTATAACCTTCTTTTGCGGGATCTTGGGGTTTCGTTGCTTTTCTGCCGTTGACAACGATCGCGCTGGACGAAACCGCCCCGTCGACGCTGTACGAAACCGTATAGTTCACCTTTTCCAAGAATCTGTATGTAGCGCCTTTATACGTCAACGTAAGCACGCCGTCTTTCAACGTACCCGTCGCCTTCGTCTGATCGGAGAACGTCAATGTCAACGTCGTCCCATCGTAGGTGTACACACCGCTCTTGTCATCGCCGTCGATCGACAGCGAAAACGCATTGTCCTCCAAGGAAACCGAATATTCGCCGTCTGCAGCGTCGAAATAATATTCGCCGTCCTCGTTGTACTCTGTAGGTGCGGAAACAGAAGAATCCTGTTTGTTCCCTTCCTTTTTACAACCGACTGCCGTCGCCGTAAATCCGGAAAGCAACATCGCCATGCACAGACAGAGCACTAAGCCTTTCTTGTTTTTCATAAATACCTCCTTTGAAAGTGATTTATTTTTTTCCGTTAAATGATTTTTGTTTTGCTATGTTTCGACATAGCAAACAGCCCCATGGGGCTGACGCAACTTGCGCTTGTTTTCTTTACGCATACGCATGGTACGATAAATATGGTACGCGATTATTTATCCATTTTACCACAGAGCAGTGTTCAAGTCAACCGTTTTTTCTTGTTATTTTAATTTGTTTTTTCTATCGATTTCATCAAAAAAACGAATATTAAAGACTTTTGTTAAAACACTTTTCAATTTTCCCAAGCCGCTTTTTGCAATGGTTTTCACCCCGATAAATGCGTAAAACCGAGCTTCCGACGTCCCGTTTTTATTTGGCGGCATCTGCCTTTCACGCCTTTTCGGTTTTAGACAGTTTTCTCGCTTTATTTCCATAAAATTTTTACAAAATTCGTCTGTTTTCGCTCTGTTTTGTCGAAAAAATTTTTCTTTTATGTTTTTGAAAAAATTGTTATATTTTTTTATTTTTGTTGAAAATTTCCTATAAAAAGGGCAATAATCCTAACAAAATATCAAAAAAAACGGAGAATTTTATTATGAAAAAAGCCACTATGGACGGAAATGCAGCGGCGGTTTACGTTTCTTACGCCTTTTCGCAACTTGCCGTCATCTATCCCATCACCCCGTCGTCGCCCATGGCAGAACAGGCGGACGAATGGTCGAACAACGGCAAAACAAACCTATTCGACGAAGTGCCGAACGTTGTGCAAATGCAATCGGAAAGCGGCGTTGCGGGCGCGGTGCACGGCGCATTGACTTGCGGCGCGCTTACCGCCACGTATCCGTGTAGTCAAGGGCTCCTGTTGATGTTGCCCGATATGTACAAGATCGCAGGGGAACTCCTCCCCGCCGTTTTCCACGTTTCCGCGCGAGCTTTGGCTACGCACGCTTTAAGTATTTTCGGAGATCATCAAGACGTGATGGCTTGCCGTCAAAGCGGTTTTGCCCTGCTTGCGTCCTCCTCCGTACAAGAAACGATGGATCTCGCCCTCGTTGCGCATCTTGCCACCTTAAAAACGTCCGTTCCCTTCCTGCATTTTTTCGACGGATTTCGCACCTCCCACGAAGTGAATAAGATCGACGTCATCGAATACGACGAAATGCGTTCTTTGTTAGACGAACAAGCCATCGAGCATTTCCGCTCCCGCGCGTTATCCCCCGATCGACCTATGCAACGAGGTACGGCGCAAAACCCCGACACTTATTTTCAAAATCGCGAAGCCGCCAACGGGCATTATCTCGCCACGCCGGCCATCGTGCAAAACGTTATGGAACAGGTGGCGCAGATCACGGGCAGACAATATCGTTTGTTCGATTATTACGGCGCGCCCGACGCCACTTACGTTGCCGTGATGATGGGCAGCGGCGTATACGCTATGCAAGAAACGGTCGATTACGTCAACCGCCACGCGGTCGATCCCCTTTTTCATAGCAATAAAACGGGAGTCGTTTGCGTGCGGCTCTACCGCCCTTTCGATGGAAAAGCCTTTTGCGCCGCTCTGCCGAAAAGCTGTAAAAAATTAGCCGTTCTCGATCGCACGAAAGAAGCGGGATCGCTTGGCGAACCGCTGTATTTGGACGTTTGTGCCGCTCTGCGCGAACAGGGCTTGCAACACGTGGAAACGTTTGGCGGACGGTATGGCTTGGGATCGAAACAGTTTACCCCCGCTATGTGCCTCTCCGTCTTTCAAAATCTTGCCGAACCCCACCCCAAAAACCATTTTACGGTGGGGATCTGCGACGATCTCACCCACACTTCCCTTCCCGTCCCGCCGCCCCTTGATATCGACACCGAAAATCAGCTTGCCTGCAAATTTTACGGCATCGGTTCGGACGGCACGGTGGGCGCAAATAAAAACTCCATCAAGATCATCGGCGAACACACCGACCTCTACGTGCAGGGATATTTTTGTTACGATTCCCGCAAATCGGGCGGCGTCACCGTTTCCCACCTCCGAGTCGGAAAAACGCCCATTCGTTCGTCCTATCTGATCGACCGAGCCGATTTTATCGCTTGTCACGATCCCTCCTACCTCACCCGTTACGATCTCCTGTCCGATCTAAAAGAAAACGGAACGGTGTTGCTCAACTGTCCAAACGTTGGAAAAAACGATCTCAACGCATACCTGCCCCCCTCGTTCAAACAAACGATCGCCCAAAAACAAGCCCGACTTTATATCATCGACGCCACCAAAATCGCCAACGATTCGGGGCTGCGCGGCAGAACGGGCACGATCATGCAAGCGGCGTTTTTCTTGTTAAATGAGCAGATCCTACCCTACGATCGCGCCTTACAACTGTTAAAAGCCGATATTTCAAAAAAATTTATGAAAAAAGGCGAAAAAGTGGTACAACAGAACCTGTCGGCGCTCGATCAAACGCAAGAAAACGTGCAAAAAGTCGATTATCCAAACGAGTGGGCAACCGCCGACAACGGCGCGGCCATGTTGGAAACGCCCGACGATGAATATTTCAAAAATTTCATTGGCCCGATCTTGAAAATGAGAGGAAACGACCTACCCGTGTCTGCGTTCAACGCCGACGGAAGCGTTCCCACCGGCACGACGAAATTAGAAAAACACGGTATGCCCTATCTGCTTCCGCAATGGATCACCGAAAACTGTATTCAGTGCAACCAGTGCTCTTATTCCTGTCCGCACGCGTGCATCCGTCCTTTCGTTTTGGAAGAGGACTTGCACACGCCGCAAAGTTTCACGACAAAACCCGCCGTGGGATTGAAAAACGCCCGTTTCCGTATCCAAGTTTCCCCGCACGATTGTATGGGCTGCGGAATATGCGCCAACGTCTGCCCCGCCAAAGAAAAAGCACTGATCATGCGCCCTGCCGTCCAACTGATGCCCGATCAAGGCAAAAATTGGGAATTTGCCGTCAACGCCGACAAAACGAGCAACATGCCCGACGTTGCGCGCAACACGTTTAAACGCAACACCGTAAAAGGCAGTCAGTTCCACCCCCCTTTATTTGAATTTTCCTACGCTTGTTCGGGGTGTGGCGAAACGCCTTACGTCAAAACCCTAACGCAACTGTTTGGGGAAAGAATGATCATCGCCAACGCAACGGGCTGTTCGTCTATCTATGGCGGCTCTTCCCCCACCTGCCCGTATACGAAAAACGCGCAGGGGAAAGGTCCTGCGTGGGCAAATTCGCTGTTTGAAGATAATGCGGAATTCGGTTACGGTATGCGCCTCGCCTTAAACGCAACCGACAAAAACAACGATCGTTCTGTGTGGATCGTCGGCGGCGACGGTTGGGCGTACGATATCGGGTATGGCGGACTCGATCACGTGCTGGCAAGCGGCGCAAACGTCAACGTTTTGGTGTTGGATTCGGAAGTGTATTCCAACACGGGCGGTCAAGCCTCCAAAGCAACGCCGACGGGCGCGGTTGTGCGGTTTGCGGCGGCAGGCAAAGAAAATAAGAAGAAAGATTTGGGCTTGATGGCGATGACGTACGGCAACGTGTACGTGGCGCAAGTATCGATGGGAGCAAACCGCCAGCAATTGTTAAACGCGCTCACCGAAGCGGAAGCATACAACGGCACGTCGCTGATCATCGCCTATTCCCCTTGCATTTCTCACGGCGTAAATATGAGCCAATGTATGGAAGAAGAAAAATTGGCAGTTGATTGCGGATATTGGCTGTTATACCGTTTTAATCCTGCCTTAAAAGCGCAAAACAAGCCCGCCTTAACGCTGGACAGCAAAGAACCGACCGCCGATTTTCGGGCGTTTTTGATGCGAGAGAACCGTTTTGCGGCATTGGTGCAGAGCGCACCCGACCGAGCCGACGCATTATTTATGAAAGCGGAAACCGAAGCGCGCGCCCGTTTTGAATTGTACCGCAAATTATCCGAAATTTTATAAAAGTTTACAACTTGGTTAAAAACTGAGGTTTTTTCATTTTCGGGCATAACCCTTGTCTACAAATTCGTGATCCGCGCTCACATAGGACAACCTGCCACTCCTTGGAAATGTTACTTGCTATCCGCAAGCGGATATTCTTATCGCCCCCTCCACTTTATTGTCATACCGAGCGGAGGCGTAGCCGTAGTCGCGCGAGCAGAGCTTGGCTCTGCGACGCCATGAGTTTTTACGAGTATTGTATCTCGTTTAAAATCCTAGCCTCACTTATTACTTTTTTAGATACACTCCACTCCACTCGCTTCGCTCGGTCGGTATGACCTTTCTGTTCATCTGTAAAACCTATACGCCCCCAGACTATCCGCAGATTTTTCTATACAAAAAACATATAACCCAACGCTTTTGGCGCTGGGTTTTTTGTTTGATATTCAGTTTTTCTCTAAGATAAAATTGACAATCCTTACGCCCCTTCACCCAAGGGAAAACTGAGCGAAACGAATAAAGTGGACTATCTGTTTTACCATTTTGTAGGCACGCCGTTCACATAATGCCAATAATTGCCCGTTGCCGTCGGTTTCGTTTCGCTGTAATAATACCGCATTGCACTGGTTAATTGGTTGTTATCAGAAGCAATTGAAATCTTATTCCAATCTTCCGCCGTCCCTGCATAATACACTGCATCCAATTCGCTCCATCCATATATGCTCCATCCATAAAATGCGTAATTACCAATCGTCTTAACGTTAGCACCGATCACTACACTCGTCAAGCTACTATATCCAGAGAACGCCCAATCACCAATCGAGGTGACAGAATCACCTATCTCCACACTCGTCAAGCTACTACATCCAGAGAACGCATAAGCACCAATCAAAGTGACAGAATCACCTATCTCCACACTCGTCAAGCTACTACATCCATAGAACGCACTTTTAGGGATATCCCCTGAAGTAATAATTACTAATTTTAATTTTTCATTTTTAACATATGAACAAACCCGCGCAGGCATTGTCGCATTTTTTATTGGACATCCAGAGAATGCGCTATAACCTATTGAAGTGACAGAATCACCTATCTCCACTCTCGTCAAGCTGCTACATTCTCCAAACGCCCAATCACCAATCGAGGTGACAGAATCGGGGATTACCACGCTCGTCAAACCGCTACATCCATAGAACGCAAAAACCTCAATCGAGGTGACAGAATCAGGGATTACCACGCTCGTCAAACTGCTACATCCATAGAACTCGTAAGCTCCAATCAAGGTAACGCCATCGGGAATTACAAATTCCGTTAAATTATCCATTTTAACGACTTCTTTATAATTGCCGCTATTCATATAACTTGCTCTTGTATACAGCTCATCGGCGTCTTTATATCCGTCCAAATCGTCAAGCAGATCCATCGCTTCGCTGTATTTATGTTGCGCTATATATTTTTGCGCTTGTTTATACGCCTTCTCTTTGGGTATCGAATTTACAATGTTTACGCCTATTATCAAAACAGCAACCGCAACGCAAGATATTATCGCAATAATACTATTCTTTTTCCGCTTTGCCTTTTCCTCTTGCGCGTCTTTTTCCTTTTTCTCAATCGCCAAAAGTGTCTTTTTGGCTTCTTCCAACAGGCGTTTCGAATCTTTCCAATCCGCAATCCCTTCCAACAACGTAATTCCTTGTTTCATTTTGGAAGAATCCTGTTTATTAACAAGATCGGTTGCTTTATAATAAATATAGTCCTTTTTATACGCCGCGGCGTCCGCAGTTTCCATATGCTCCAACCGAGCATTGCACTTTTTACAAATGGTATGCCCTTCTTTGTTCACGTTTCCACACGCGCACAACCAAATATCTTTCCAATGCAACGGAAAATATTTCGCATTTCTTCCGTGTAATTTTTTAAACTGCTCTGTCGCTTCAAAAGTTTTCATCTTGGTTTCGAGCGACGCCTGATCGGGCAATTTTTCCCAAACGCTGTCTTCGCTTCTCCAAATACTGCCGTCCAAAAAACAAACTTCCGTGACGTACGCTGTAAATTTTCGCACGGAACTGTCCGCCACCGCCTGCGGCACATTCCCTCCAAATTCCTCATTTGCGCCTACGCGAAGGTCTAAATATTGATATTCCGTTTCGCCTAACGCTCTGCCAACCGTATCTTGATAAACGCTTTTCACCTTCAGCATGGTAATGATTCGATTGGTTACGTTTTCAAATTTTAACTGGATATGTACGCCGTTGCTTTCCGTGTTTAAAACCAATGCACCCGCTCTAACAACGACAGGCGAGCCTTCTTGATACAAATTGGGTTGATGATGAAAAACTATTTTATATAAATCTAACGCACTCATAATATTCCTCTCTCGCCGTTAAATAGTAGGTAAATTGGTGTTGGTGTTCGTATTTGTTTTGGTTTTTTTGCCCTCGGACATTTTTCTTAAATACAACACGATTAAATAATAACCCGAAAGCACTAATTTAAGCAAGAAATACGTCAACAATGCGCCAATCGCTCCAAATACCCAAATCCACGCGCCTATCCGCGTATAGTCGTTTGACATATAAACTATCCCGCTAATAAACGCCGCAATCGCCGTAATAACAGCTAAAATCCTCGGCAACAACATAGAAAAATCAAACCATTTTTCATAGCTGTCAATCAGTTCTGCATCTGTTTTCTTCGTAAAAGGGTTCATAAAAATACCTCCAAAAATTTTTTGTAAACATAATATGTTACAATTTGTTACATTTTATATTGTAACAATATGTTACAATTATGTCAAGGATTTTGAAATGGTTTTATGAAAATGATCGGATTAAAATTAATTAGAAAACAAAAAAAGTATAATCAGCTGAAAGTGGCGATGGATCTATCTATCAGTCGTGAAGCACTATCCCATTATGAAAACGGCAAGCGCAGTCCCGACGTCGATATGTTGGTGCTTCTGTCCGATTATTTCAACGTTTCCATCGATTTTTTAATCACGGGACATGAATTTCAAAAAAAGTAAAAACACCGCAGTTTCAACCAACTACGGTGTTTTTTGTATTCTTTGGCTTTAATTTTTTCTCTCTTATTCGTAAACAGAGCGTTTCAATACGCCCACGTAGGGCAAATTGCGATACCGTTCATCATAATCCAAGCCATACCCGATTACAAATTCATCTTCGATCACAAAACAAGTGTATTCGGGTTCCATCGGCACTTCGCGGCGCTCGGGCTTGTCTAACAACGTAACGATATTCAGGCTGGCGGGTTTCCGCTCGTTTAACAATTTCTTCAGCTTGTATAACGTATTCCCCGAATCGATAATGTCTTCCACGATCAACACATCGCGCCCCTCGATATTCGTCGAAAGGTCTTTGGATATCTTCAATTCTCCCGACGATTTCGTTCCGCTCCCATAGGAAGAAACGCTCATAAAATCGATCGTCAGCGTCGTTTTCATATTGCGAATGAGGTCGGCAAAAAACATAACGCTCCCCTTCAATACGCACACCACCACAGGCGTCCGCCCGTCGTACAATTTGTCCAACCGCTCCGCCATCGCTTTTACGCCCGTTGCAATTTGTTCCTCGCTAAGCATCACGTATTCTACATCCGCATGTTTCTCCATTTTTTCATTCTCCTTTTTTCTTTTGTAATAAAATGTACGCCACCCGCAGCGTTCCTTCCGAAACTTTTATTTTCTCCGATATTTCTTCTCCGCAAACTACGTACACTTCGCTGCCGCCTTTTTCTGCGATCAAAGGCAAATACGCGCGCTCTTTTGCGGGCGTTTTTCGTTCGTTGAAAAATTTTTTCAGCGACTTCGTCCCTCCGCCGAAACGTCGGATCTCGTCCCCCTCTTTGCGAAACCGAAACACGGCGTCTTTGGGCAGTTTGTCCAAATCGAAATATACGATCTTTCCTGTTGCGATCCACTCTGTTTTTTGCCCGTTTTCCGCCGTAGTTACAACCTCGTTTGCAGGCTCGTCATCGAGGTTGAAAAATACGCTCACCGCATACCTGCCCCCATCGAATCCGTTTTCCGAGAACAAAACGCCTTCGTTTTTCGCTACGAAATTTTCTTCGTTTTTCAGCGAAAATGCAACGCTGTTTTCCCTTCGTTCCACCTCGATCTTTTTCGGCAACGACACTCTTGCGCCCCGTTGCAAAAACTGTAAATCGTACAAAGCCGTCAAATGCGCCGCCGTATAATCCTTTTCCAAGCCCAGCCATTTCAACACCGTCAAACACGCCCGTGTAAACAACGGCTTTTCACGGCAAAATTCCACTTGCCAAGCCTCGTCGCCTATATCTTCCACGGCAGAAATCAGTTTTTCGCTCATTTCATACAGCAGTCGATCGTCTTCCGCCGCACGCAAAGCAAACCGAGCGATATTCGCCGCCGCCCCCGGCACAGCCTCCTCCAACTTCGGCAACACTTCCAACCGAATTTTATTCCGCGTATATTCCACGTCGAAATTCGTTTTATCTTCCCGATATTCGATCCCCTCTTCCGCCGCATACGCCTCGATTTCCCGCCGAGACCACTCTAAAAAAGGCCGAATAAACCGGTCGTTTTCGGGCGATATACCGCTTGCGCCGCTCAATGCCGCGCCGCGCGCGATCCGAAACAGCACCGTTTCCGCCTCGTCGCCTTGGTGATGTGCCGTTGCAATGACGTCCGCTTTGCCTTCCGCCAACAACTTGGCAAAACATTCATAACGAAACGCCCTTGCGGCAGTTTCCAAACTCATCTTTCTTTCCTTCGCCAACCGCGGACAGTCTTCCGCGAAGAAAAAACATTCCAAACCCAATCGTTTACAAGTTTCCTGCACAAACAAACCGTCGGCAAGACTTTCCTCGCCGCGTATCCCGTGTTCGCAGTGCGCAACCGCCAATCGGTATCCCCCCTCCGCCTGTTGCGCCGATAAATAATGCAACAACGCCATCGAATCCACACCGCCCGACACCGCTACGCATATTTTTTTGCCCGAAAACTTGGTTAAATTTATCATATAATCAGTATAACACACGAAAAAAAATTTTGCAAGGTTTTCGCCTCGCAAAATTTTCTTTTTTACACCTTTTAAATAAATACGTTTAACACTAACCCTGCGATCAGCCCGACGGCGATCATTCCCCAGCACCGCGCGGGAAATTTGAATTTCCTTTGATACACGATCGTCGCAATGATCGCACACACCAAAATCAGACAAACGAAGAGGGGCGAAGTGCTGTTTCCCAAATTCCCCGCAAGCATAAACGCCGTATAAACGGGAATGATCACTTTATATCCAAACCAAGATTCCGACACTTGTTCGGCGTTTTCCGCCCGTTCGAACCGTATACTCAAAAACAACAAAACATACCCCAAAATCCCTGTCACGATACAATAAACATACGTCCAAGCCGACCAAGCCTTTGCATAGGCCGTCCCACTGCGGATCAACTCCACCATATTCGTATCAAACGCAGACAAAGCACCCCAAGAGGTAAAGCCTTCTTCTACCTGCAAAGGAATATCTAAGGAAAACGCTTCTTCCACATACCACATGATCAAGGTCATGATCGGGGCGTACGCCAACATAAACACTACGCCGTCCCCAATCTTATTGGCGCGCGTAAACAAAAAGGAATGAAACCCAAACATCAACAGACCAAGTCCCACGTAACCGAAATACATAGGCACGTAATACACCATTTGATAGGGATTTCTCTCTCTTACCAATAACGCAAAAAATCCCAACCAATACGCCACGGTAAAGGGTATTACGATCAACGCCGCCCCGACGAGCATTTTCACAAAATACAATTTTTCCCGCTTGATCGGCAACCCGTAAAATCCGTCCACGCCACGCTTGTTCATTTTAAACGAGTAGGAAAGCACAGGTACGATAAACGTCAAGATCACCAACATCACAAATAACATCGACGTATTCGGTCGGTTTATCACGATCCGCCCGTCGTACGATTCCCACCACATTTCCATGGTAGCCGCCTCCAACACATACGGAACGGCGCATATCGCCGTAATGATCAACAATGCCCATACGTTTTTCTTAAACTCATATTTCAGATATTTAATCATTGTAAATACCCCCTCGATTCCACTTCCCCGATAAAGAGTTCTTCGAAATCCACTCCGATTTCTTCCACGAACAGCGGTTGCAACGCTTCGATCTGTTGCAATAATTCGTCCGCGTCCCCCTTGGCGATCAACCGCACCACCTTCCCTTCTTGCGTAAACGACATACAATCGAACCCGAACTCCTTTGCCGTAACTTGACGGTCGAACGCCGCTTGAAATTTATGTAATTTCGTCAAATCGCTTTCCAGATCGCCCGAACAAGTGATACAGCCGTGATCCAAAATACCGTACCCGTCGCAAATGTCTTCCAACTCCCGCAAAGAATGGCTGGAAATGATCACCGTCGTATTCTTTTCCTCCACCAAACGGATCAAACCTCGTTTAAACGTCATACGCGCCAGTGGATCTAAACCGTCAAACGCTTCGTCTAAAAACAGATATTTCGGCGCGATCGCAAACGCCAACGCCACAAACACTTGCCGTTTCATACCTTTGGAAAAATTCCGTATCGGCTTTTTACCGTCCAAAGTAAATTTTTGTAAATATTCTTCAAACGCATTATCGTCAAAATCGTAAACAGAGCGATACATCTCTGCCAAGCCGATTGCCGTTACGCCCGAAGTGTAAAAGGGATCGTCAGGCAAAAAGAAAACGTTGCGTTTCACGTATTCGTTTTCAAATACGTTTTCCCCGTCGATCAACACTTCCCCTTCGTCCACACGCATCACGCCTGAAAGCAAACGGAGCAACGTCGATTTCCCCGCGCCGTTGATCCCCACAAGCCCGAACACACAACCGTCTTCGATGCGCAAATTTACCTTTTGAAGTACGTCTTTCCCCTTTTCATAACATTTGGATATATTCTTGACCTCGATCATACACGCTCTCCTTGTCTGTAAATTTTTTCGATCGCCGCCGACAACGTTTCCGCCGTCACCCCGGCTTGTTTCCAAACAGTGATCTGTTCTTCCACCTCGTTATTCTGCATTTCTGCCTGCGAACTTTTTTCTAACACGTACGCGCCCTTTTTCAACTGAACGCGTAAAACGCCTTCTTCTTCCAACGCCGCGTATGCTTTTGCGACGGTGTTGGGATTGACTTTCCGCTCCACGGCGTACTGCCGCACCGACGGTAATTTATCGCCCGCTTGCAGCGCTCCGAGTTCGATCATGCGTTTGATTTCCGCAACGATCTCCTCATATACGTTCATTTTTCCGCCAAACCGCATTTCGTCCTCCGTTCGATCTGTATTATCTGTATCAATAATTGTATTATAACACAGCCTATACGCGTTGTCAATAGGTTTTTGAAAAATTTTTCCAAACATTTTAATCAACCCACGCCAACGTTCCGTTGGAGCACCGTTCCGTTGCATCATATTTTTCTATCTTTCGTTATCGATATAAATAACCTTGTCGTTACCCAACAGGAAGTCAACCAACGTTCCGTTGGATCATGTCTTTTCTATCTTTCGTTACTGGAACTTGTAACCATATTGTTACCCAATAAGGGGTTAAGGGGCATTGTCCCTTACGGGTGTGGGCAGAGCCCACAAAAGTTAAGCCCCAATTAAGCAAGCTT
>JAFTPQ010000016.1 GCA_017463205.1 Clostridia bacterium | reverse complement strand
TTTAAACTTTTTTTTATTTTTTTTAAAAGTTTTATTTTTTCTGCTTTCCTTTCGGCTTTTTCGCGCTTTCTCGCGGACAGCTTGTATATATTACCACTTTATTCTTTTATTGTCAACTGTTTTTTCTACATTTTTTCATCTTTTTCTTAAAATTTAAAAAATCTTTTAAAAAACGGCAAAAAATGCAAAGCGATATCCCTTGACTTTACGCGCGCGCGCGTGTTACAATATATATAATATATGCGTATATGAGAGAAAAAAAAGGAGAAAAGTATGTTTTTACGTTTACGAATATTATTTACGATACTGTCGGCAATCTGTCTTGCCGTGCTGTTCCCCGTCGGCACTTTTTTCGGTTGGGGCTGGGCAGGAATGTGCGGCTTGTTGGCGGCATTGTTTTTTGGTGTTATGTTACTTTGCAAGCAAAGTCAGCTTGCGCAAGAATCAAAACAAGCCAAAGAAGAATCCGACGTATCCGAGAAAGAGGCGGGATCATCCCAAAGCGACGACGCCAAAACCGACAACGAAAGCAACGCAAACGAAAAATAATCGAAACTGCATCAAAAAAATTAAAAATTTTTTTCACGGATGTTGACAAACGCGAAAGATTATAGTATACTGATAATAGAAAATAAAAACGGAGGTAATCAAAATGGACGCATTGAAAAAGTATTTTCCGCTTTCCTTCAAAAGAATCGATACGATCGGTAATTTGATCGTAGGCATCCTCATTTATGTCCTTGTGGCTATACTTGCAGGACTTTTGATCGGGCTTGCAGGGTTGCTTACAGGTTGGATTCCCGTTCTCGGCGCAATCATCGGTTGGGTGCTTCGTGTGATCGGTATCCTTGTGGAAGTGTACGTGGTCGCAGGCATCATTATTCAGATCCTTGCATTTTTAAAAGTTTTAAAATAAGAAAACCAAAAAACAGGAAAGAGTTTATTTGCTCTTTCTTGTTTTTTTATGCAAAAACGGTTTGAACGTCTTCTTGTTTCAAACCGTTTTCTTTTTATGTAAGTTGTGTTCTGTTGTTTCGCCTTATTCTTCTTCCGAAAACAGCGACAATTGACGATCGGGCTGATCCTGTATCCCCAACGCTTCCTCGATTCGGATCAACGTTTCGGGGGATTGATAATCAATATAGATCCTCCCTTTTTTATCGTTGCCGATCAACGAAACTTGCGTCCCCAACACCGCGCGCATCCGTTCAACCAAATCTTTCAACGCCTCGCTTTTCGCCGCCGCTTTCGCTTCCCTTTCCTGTTTCAAAACTTCGGGCGGCGTTAAAAATGCTTTAACGGTGCGTTCCATCTCTCGCACGGAATACCCCCTCCGCAAACCTTCTTCCGCAAACGCCCGTTGCTTTTCTTGCGGCACTTTCACCAACGTACGCGCGTGCCCTGCGGACAATTTTCCGCTTTCCACCATACCGATCACTTCGGGATGCAGCGTCAGCAACCGTAAAGTGTTTGCGATCGCAGGACGGGATTTCCCCACCATTTCCGCTATGTCTTCTTGTTTTAAATGATAATCTTTTACCAAACGGCGCATAATGTACGCCTCGTCCATCGCGCCCATATTCCCCGCTTTCAATTTTTCGATCAAACAAAACGTTTCCGCGTTCTTTTCGCTGAAACGGTATACCCGCACCGAAAATTCGACGATCCCCGCCGCTTTCGCCGCAATAAATTCTTTTTCACCTGCCAATAATTGAAAGCGCGCGTTTCCTTTTTCGTTCACCGAAAATTCTGGCGCGCCATTCAACACAAAATACGCCGACAACGTTTTCAATTCTTTTTTATCCCAATCCGCTTCCGTTGTTTTCGTGTCGATCAACGCCGCCGACAAAACCTTTTTGTCAAAGTTGACGTCCAACACTCTGCGCAACCGTTTCATACCCCTATCTCCTCTCTGCTTTTTCGTTCATCGCGTACATGCCCTACGCGTTTTCGTTTTTTCTTCATTTTTTGCAACGATTGCAAAAGCGGAGTCACCCAAACCTTCAGGCGCTCCGCTTTCGTGTATCAACCGCTTAATTTTCGTCTTTATTATCGCCGTTTTCCTCGTCGGGATATTCCGCAGGTTTTTCGGGCGTTTCGGGCGTCTGTTCCGATCGAACTTCCGTTTCGGTTTCCGTCTTCGTTTCTTCTGCAAAGCTTTCTTCGGCAGAATTTTCTTTTGCGGAAGTTTCCTCCGTCGTCTTCACTTCGGGCTTCGTTTGAAATTCGGGCAACATCGATTTAAACGGATCTTTTTCACGTTCGCCGACGCGGCCTTCCATAAAATCGATCACTTCTTTATAGCTTGCCCCTTTCATTAACATTGCCACTTCTTCGGTGTAAATGGTTTCCTTTTCCACCAACACGCGCGACATATTATCTAAGATAGAACGGTTTTTCTTCAACAGATCCAACGCTCTTTCATAAGCCTCGGAGGTGATCCGACGCACTTCGCTGTCGATCTTCGCCGCCGTTTCTTGCGAATATCCGCCACGGCTTTGATTGCCGTATTCCATACCCATAAACACGGGCTGATCCGAATCGTACGCAACCAAACCAAGCTCATCGCTCATACCGTATTGCATCACCATTCTGCGGGCGATCGCCGTCACCGCGCGCAAGTCGCCGCTTGCGCCTTGCGTGATGTCTTTCACTACCAATTCTTCCGCCGCTCTGCCGCCAAGACTCATACAAATATCGTCCAACATTTCGTTATACGAGCTGAACACACTGTCTTCCGCAGGACGCGTCATCGTAAAGCCGCCTGCGCCGTTGCCGCGAGGAATGATCGTCACTTCGTGTACGGGATCGCAATATTTACAAAGCCCTGCAAGCACCGCGTGCCCTGCTTCGTGATACGCCACGATCCGCTTATCCGCTTCCGTGATCACATAACTCTTTTTCTTCAAACCCATCATGGTTTTATCGATCGCGTCAAACAAATCCACGTTTTCGATCGACTTTCTGTTTGCGCGCGCCGCCAAAATCGCCGCTTCATTTAACAAGTTTGCAAGATCCGCGCCCGAAAAACCTGCCGTGATCCGCGCCACCGTTTTAAAGTTGACGTTGGACGCCATCGGCTTATTACGCGCGTGCACTTTCAAAATTTGTTCACGGCCTTTCACGTCAGGCAGATTTACGTTGATCTGTCTGTCGAAACGACCGGGACGAAGAAGCGCAGGGTCGAGGATATCCGCACGGTTAGTCGCCGCCATTACGATGATCCCGTCGTTGCTTTCAAACCCGTCCATTTGTACCAAAATTTGGTTTAACGTTTGTTCCCGTTCGTCGTGTCCGCCGCCAAGGCCTGCGCCTCTGCGTCTGCCCACTGCGTCGATTTCGTCAATGAAAATGATACAAGGCTGATTCTTTTTCGCCATATCGAACAGATCGCGCACACGTTTTGCACCCACACCGACGTACATTTCCACGAAATCAGAACCGGACACCGAGAAAAACGGAACGCCCGCTTCCCCTGCAACCGCTTTCGCAAACAACGTTTTCCCCGTTCCCGGAGGGCCTACCAACAATACACCCGAAGGGATCCGCGCGCCGAGGTTGGAAAATTTCTTGGGTGCTTTTAAAAATTCCACCACTTCTTGCAGTTCTTCCTTTTCTTCTTCCGCGCCCGCTACGTCGGAAAAACGCACCTTTAAATTACTTTGCACGTGCGCTTTCGATTTTCCGATGCTCATTGCCGCATTGCCTGCGCCCGATGCGCTGCGCATCAATAAGAAGAACATCACACCCACCAGCACAACGCCGACAAGCGGAAGAATACTCGACCAAATACTGCCCGCATTGGGGTCAGCCAAAATAATGTCGAGGTTTGCCGGGTTGATCCCTGCGGCAACCAAATCTTCCATAAATTTCGAATAGGAAGTGTAATCGTAAATGCTGGGCATACCATCGTCGATGGGCACAAACCGCTGTACGATCCTACCGTTTTCCACAAACTGCCCTTCCCAATTATAACCGTTTACGTAAATGGTATTGATCTTACCGTTTGCGATGTAGTTCATAAAATCGGACGCCGAAATTTCAGTTGCCTGTTGCAATACGTCGGTCAACATAAATACGATCAACAACACCACAGCGATCGCAACGCCGATCCAAATAAAAGTTTTTGTTTTCTTGTTCAAAGTGATCTACTCCTTGTTTTTTGCCTAATAGAAACGAAAAAGCGTTCTGATAACAGTTTTCGCCAAAAGCTCGATTGCAATACTCTTTCGGCGGTTGTTTTTACGCCCCTTAACGGTTATTTATAACCGCACGCAAATGCTTTTAAACGGTTTTACGTGGAACATTTTGGAAAAACGCCTGTTTTTTCAATTTTTTTCGCCGCTTTCACCGTTACAGCTTCTTTTTTATTTTTTCGCTTTACCATTTTACCATAAGCGAAAGTCTTTTTCAAGCGTTTCCACGGCTATTTTTTACAGAATTATAAATATTTAACAAACATTCACAAAGTTTTCACGGACGGAATTTATTGTAAAGGCAAATTTTTTTATATTTACAGTAAGCTTTCTATCAAGATCTTGACGCCGATCGCCACCAATACGACGCCGCCAAGCAACGTTGCTTTGTCCGCCAATTTATTGCCGATGATCTTACCAATATACACCGCGGCGATCACCAATCCGAAAGTGGTTACGCCAATCAACGCCGTCGAAAGCCAAACGCCCATCA
Source organism: Clostridia bacterium (assembly GCA_017463205.1). Taxonomy (GTDB): domain Bacteria; phylum Bacillota; class Clostridia; order Christensenellales; family Borkfalkiaceae; genus Scatosoma. Next base: position 42,437 of record JAFTPQ010000016.1, on the reverse strand, counting down.
CCAAACCTTCCAACTGCATCACAACGCCGATCGCCAATGCGTCGATCGACGTAGCGATCGCTTGTAACAACAATTTCACCACCGACAGCGTTTCCCCCGAACGGTATTCCTCTACGTCACACGCAGGCGCGCTTGCCGCTCGCCATTCTTTTATGCCGTCTACGATCATTTTACCGCCCAAAAACGCCAACAATGCAAAGGATATCCACGACGATATCTTTTCAAACGTTTCTTGAAAAGCGTCCGTCATGATCCCCGTGATAAAATACCCGATCAAAGGCATCAACATCTGGAAAACCCCGAAAAACAAAGCGATCAACAACGTTCGCTTCAACGGCATTTTCGTGTCGCACATACCGTTGGTCATCCCCACTGCGCAAGCGTCCATCGATAAAGCGACGCCCGTTAATAAAACTCCAAAAAAACCCATAACGTTTCCTTATTCACAATTTGCAACCGATTCGGACAACCAAACCGATTTTATAAATTTTATAAACAATTTTTTTCTTTCAACGCCGCCAATACCGCCGCAAACACTTCGTCGGGCGTTTTCGTCCCGTCTACACACACTACGCGATCGGGTTCTTGCGCAGCCAAAGCTTTATATCCCTCGTATACGCGTTTATGGAAAGCCATTCCCGCTTGTTCCAGCCGATCGTTTTCATCTGCGCCGTGCTTGCGCGCAAATGCCGCCTCGGGCGTAAGATCGATAAAAATCGTCACGTCGGGGCGGTACGCCGTCATCGCATACGAGTTGATTTGGCTGATAAATTGCACGCCAAGCTCCCGCCCATACGCCTGATAGGCAATCGAAGAATCGACGTAACGATCGCAAATCACCAATTTCCCTTCTGCAAGCGCAGGTTCAACGCGATCGCTTAAATGCTGCACGCGCGCCGCCGCATACAAAAGAGCCTCGCACTCATCCGTCATTTCGGCGTTTTTTCCGTTTAATAAAATTTCGCGGATCGCCTCGGATATCTTTCCGCCGCCCGGTTCGCGCGTGAAAATGTGCGCGATATTTTCTTTCGTCAAATATTCGCTTAACATACGCAACTGCGTACTTTTTCCGCAACCGTCGCAACCTTCAAACGTGATAAATTTTCCTCTACCCATAGTTTATTCCTTTTCCTTCTCTTTCAAAACTTTTATTTTTCCGTTCAACACGCCGTACACGTTGATCGATTTTTTCATAAGTTCTATTTTTTCCTTTTCGATCCGCTCGCCCGCCTTAATCAAGGGCGTACAAGGCGGAAACAAACCGCAATTTTCTGCGCAAATATGCCCGATCGCCTGGTCGATATCCAGCCAAATTTTTTCGGCATTTCCAAAAACGACGGGGGCAGGGTTGCGTTGAGCTTCCTTTTCCGCTCTTTTTTCTTGTTCCTCACACAACGGCAGCGGATATTTTATAAAATAACGCCGCAACGTTTTTGTCAGCAGAGAAAACTGCTTTTTGCTCATATACGGCGAAAGATAGAACATCACGATGTTGCCGTCGCAAAATTCCGCATAGATCCCCTCGCTTTCCAACGATTTTTCCGCCTCGAACGCGCGATCGCCAAACACCGCGCAGATTTTCGTCCAATCGTTTGCGGCGTATATCCGCTCGTGCGTTTGTATCCACCCGTTTGCTTGCCTTTCCAGCCACTCGTTGCGGGGATATTTCACGGCATATTCCACCGACGCCATAATCGGATAGGAAGGGCTGGTCGTACGAAACGCGTCCACCGCTCGTTGCAACGCGTCTGCGCACCGCTCGTCTTTTGCCGACACCACCGCGCCTTGCGTAAATGCAGGCAAGCTTTTGTGTACGCCGTCCACCCAAAAATCGGCATATCCGCCCGCATACAACTTGCCGTCAAAATGCAAATGTCCGCCATGCGCCCCGTCTACCAACAACCATTTTCCCGTTTCGTCGCAAAATTTTCGTATCTCCTCCCAATCGGCTGTATTTCCGTAATAATCGGGCGAGGTAAAAAACAATGCGTCCGCCAACAAAACTTCGGGATATTCGCATTTCAACGCAGACATGGTAGGCTGTAACGGAATATTTTTTTTCTTTTTCACTCCGTACACCAGCGGTTGCAATCCCAATACGGCGCAACCATTGAATACGCTTTTATGCGGATTTTCACACACCGCCACCGTCCGCGCGCCCAACGTTTTTGCCGCATACAACATCGCCAACACACCCGACGTACTGCCGTCGGTCAAAATAAAACTTTGCTTTGCACCCAAGATCCGCGCGATATCCTTTTCCGCTTCGGCAATACAACCGCGAGGCGCAGATAAATTGTCCGAATAAGACAATTCCGTGATATCCCAGCTCTTGCGCTTATGACCGGGCGTATGAAAGGACGCGTGCCGTTTTTTGCTTTGCGCGCGCAACATTTGATAAATATGACAAGTTTTTAAAACTTTTTTATCCCGAAACAAACCTTTCATTTTTTCATTTCCGCCCTTTCGATAAAGCTGCCGCGTCGAAACACGGCGCGGCAAACAGCTTATTCGGTTTTATGCGTTGAGCTCCGTACAATAACTTTCGATCAAGTGATTGACGTACAGCAAGCTTTCGTATTGGAAACCGTCTTCAACGCCTTCCAAATTGAAAAATGCAACGTTCATATTTTCCACAGAGGTTTTCACCTGCTGTTTTCCGTCTTCGTCCGTATACGTCGATTGATAATACACTACTTCTTTCAATCCGCCCATGGTATCCGCGTTGGGGCAAAGGTTGATGCCGTACACGCCCGAAAACAGAATATCTCCCTCGATTTCCTCGTTGGTATTGGGAACTTCCACGTTCGTCAACGTTACGTATCCCGCGTCAAGATATTTATAGAAATTTTCCAACGCGTCGCGATATTTTTTAATGCGCGCGATATCCTCTTGCACCCCTTTGGCAAGCTGCGCTTCCGTCTTAAAACGCTTGTCCTTTTTTACACGGGTGCGAAAGGCAGCCTCCACCCTCGCTTCGTCAAGGCTTTCGGGTTTTTGATATCCTTCCGTGTAAAATCCCGACAAATACGTTTCCATTCTCTTGAAAAAACCGTTTTCAGCGGCAGGGTCTAAATTATACAAATAATATCCCCAGCGTTTTACAAGCGAATATAAATAACTGTGATATTTTTTCTCGCCGTTTTCTTCATATTCGGTGCTTTCATCGTCGGCGTCCGCCACAAAAATGACGTCCCCTTCATCCGTTGTCAACCGAGCTTCCATCACCGTTTGGCTGTATTCGCCCGTCGTCGCCAGATCGTTGCAATTCACTTCCAACACTTCGTACGAAAACAAACCGTTATTAAATGCATTCACATACGAATCGTGGAATTTGCTCCCCGCCGTATTTCCCACGTAATTGAACACGGTAAACTGTTGCGCGGGTGTGATCCGCGTCGCCGTCATCGTAAACACCAACGACCAAACAACGATCGCCGCCGCTACCGTCGCCACAATTTTGATCCAATCGTAAGAAAGCATACGGCCGAGTCTTTTTTTTGTAATTTTCGCGTCCATTTTTTTTCTCCGTTCCGTATTCGTCTTCCGCTTTTTATAAAAAAGCTTTATAAACGGATACATTTTTTTAAATGTCACACATAATCTTTTAGGAAAAATACGCCGATCTGCGCGGAAAAGCCGTGCAAATCGGCGCGTTGCGTTTTATTTCTTCGGTTTCATCGTCGGGAAGAGGATGACGTCGCGGATCGTTGCGCTGTCCGTCAACAACATCACAAATCTGTCAAGCCCCATTCCCAAACCGCCTGTGGGAGGCAAACCGTATTCGAGCGCGTTTATAAAGTCTTCGTCCACCTGCGCTTCGTTGTTGCCCTTCGCGCGTTTTGCCTCGATCTGCTTCGTCATACGTTGCTTTTGATCGATGGGATCGTTCAATTCCGAAAATGCGTTGCCGTACTCGTGGCCGCAGATGAAATATTCGAAACGTTCGGTAAACGCAGGGTTGGAAGGTTTGCGTTTTGCCAAAGGCGAATTTTCCACGGGATAATCGTAGATCACCGTCGGCTGGATCAACTTATCTTCTACAAACGCATCGAACAGTTCGATAAGCACCCAACCTTTGGTTGCGTTTTCGTGTTCGAGTTCCACACCCAAACCTTTTGCTGCCGCGCGCGCGTCTTCGTCCGTCGCCCAATCGTTGTAATCGACGCCCGCGTATTTTTTCACCGCTTCCGCCATCGTAAGACGCGTCCAATCCCCCATGTGGATCTCCGTGCCTTGATAGGTGATATCCAACGTCCCGCACACTTTCAACGTCACCGTTTTATACATTTCTTCGATCATATCCATCATACCGATATAATCGGTGTACGCTTCGTACATTTCGATCGTCGTAAATTCGGGGTTGTGGTAGGCGTCCATACCTTCGTTACGGAAAATACGGCCCACTTCGTACACTTTGTCCATACCGCCGACGATCAAACGCTTTAAGCAAAGCTCCGTTTCCACGCGCATATACATATCCAAATCGAGCGCGTTATGATGCGTTTTGAAAGGTCTTGCGTCCGCGCCGATCTCCAACGGCAACAACGTGGGCGTATCCACTTCCAAATATCCTCTGCTGTCGAGGAAATTACGGATCTCTTTCAAAATAAGCGAACGTTTGCGGAACGTGTCGCGCACGTCCTTGTTCATGATCAAATCCAAATGGCGCAAACGGTATTTCATATCCTTGTCTTGCAAACCGTTATATTTTTCGGGCAACGGAAGCAACGATTTGGTAAGCAACGTCAATTCGGTGACGTGTACCGAAACTTCGCCCGTCTGCGTTTTAAAAACGAACCCTTTAAATCCGAAAATATCGCCGATGTCGTAATCTTTTTTATACGACATATAATTTTCTTCGCCGATATCTTGACGCGTTACGTAAATTTGGATCGAACCGCTCTTGTCCGCGATATGCGAAAAAGACGCTTTTCCCATGATACGGCGGGACATCATACGCCCTGCCATCACTACGGTTTTGCCCTCGTATGCTTCAAAATTATTTTTCACCGTTTCCGAATCGGCGTCTACGGGATATTTCACCTGTTCGTAAGGATTTTTCCCTTCCGAAACCAACTTCGCCAACTTTTCACGACGGATACGCGCCTGCTCGATCAGTTGTTCTTCTTCCGACACCTCTTGCGGTGCGTTCATATTCTTGTTTTCTTGCATTTGTAAACCTCTAAAAAACTTTATAACCTCTGATGTTTCAACTCGATCTGCTGTGGTCTTGTCTTTGATCAGAAAATTTCTTTAATCGTCAATTTATAATCGCCGTCGGGTGCGGATACTTTCACCGTATCCCCCACTTTATGTTTCAACAACGCCGCGCCTACGGGCGATTCGTTGGAAATTTTATTTTCCATCGCGTTGGATTCGAGCGTACCCGTAATTTCGTATACTTCCTCTTCTTCCAATTCTTCATCGTATACTTTCACTTTCGAGCCGATGTGTACAAACGACGTATCGTTGCTCGTTTCGATGATCACTGCGTTTTTAATTTTGTAATCCAGATCGTTGATCTCGATCTCGTTCATCGTCTGTTCGTTGCGCGCCGCGTCGTATTCGGCGTTTTCCGAAAGGTCGCCGTGGCTTCTTGCTTCTGCAATACGTTCCACGATCTCTTGGCGTTTCACCGTCTGCAAATATTTCAGACGCTCCACCGCTTCATCATAGCCTTTCTTTGTCATTTCAAATTGTTGTTCTGCCATAAAACCCTCCTGTTCCGCGCGTTTATTTTTGTGAATATTTTTTCCTATTTTTTCGCCGTCCTCTTGCCCCTTACAGGCGAAAAAATACGCAAAAAAACCGTTCACCGTCGGAACGTTAAAATACAACCGTGACCTTTTACTCCCAAAAGCCACGGCAGTTTTTATTTTTCTACATCATTATACCGATTTTTCTTGCGTTTGTCAATGATTTTTGCCTCTTTTCCGAATAATTTCACTTTCTTACGCAAAAACTTCGTCGATTTTTCACCGATTTTTATTTTTTTCAAACTTTTTAAAGCGCCGTCATAAATTTTCCTATGCGATCGAACGCTTCGGATAACGACGAAATGCCCGTCGCATACGATATCCGCACGTTGTTTGCTCCAAACCGCCCAAACGCATTCCCCGGAACGACCGCCACTTTTTGCCGTTGCAACAATGCGTTGGCAAATTCTTCGCCGTTAAGCCCACTGGAAAAAACGGAAGGAAACGCATAAAACGCCCCCTGCGGCTCGAAACAAGTCAACCCGATCTCTCGCAAAGATCGCAATACGAATTTTCTGCGCTCATCATATTCGTCGCGCATTTGTTCCACGGTCGCAAACCCGTCGGAAAACCCGTCTTTCAGCGCTTCGATCGCCGCATATTGCGACGTGATGGGCGCACACAACATTCCGTATTGATGAATTTTAAACATCGCCTCGTCCACCTCTTTCGGCGCGCAGGCAAATCCCAACCGCCAACCCGTCATCGCAAACGCTTTGGAAAAGCCCCCGATATACACCGTCCTCTCTTTCAAACCGGGAAAGGACGCGATCGACGCGTGTTTTCTTCCGTACGTCAGTTCGGCATAGATCTCGTCCGTGATCACCAACAGATCGTATTCGATCGCCACGTCGGCAACCGCTTGCAATTCGTCCTTGGTCATGATCCCGCCCGTCGGATTATTGGGATAGGTGAGAATAAGCGCCTTCGTCTTTTTTGTGATCGCCCTTTTTAGAGGATCGGGCTTTAATACAAAACGGTCTTCTTCCCGACATTCCACCGCCACGGGCACACCGTCCGAAAGCGTTACCAGCGGCGCATACGATACGTATGCGGGATCGGGAATCAACACCTCGTCGCCGCTTTCTATGCACGCGCGCAACGCAAGATCGATGGCTTCGCTGCCGCCCACCGTAATCAAAATACGGTTTGGATCGTATTCCAAAGCAAACCGCTCGGCAAGGTATTTCGACACCAACTGCAACAACGTGGGCAAACCACGATTTCCCGTGTATTGAGTAAGTCCGCGCTGTAACGACGCGATCGCCGCCTGCCGCACCTTCCACGGCGTAATAAAATCGGGTTCGCCGACGCCAAGTGAGATCGCGCCCGACGTTCCCGCTACGATATCGAAAAATTTCCTGATCCCGCTCGGCGGGATCTGCCTTGCTTTTTTATTGACAAATTCGCGCATACTCCTCCCCTTTTTTACAAAACGAGCGAGGTATATGCCGATCTATCACCGTCGATTTATACGACTTTACACGACGCCTTTATAATATATTCTCCAAAACCAGATGATCGTATCCCAAACTTTCCACAAAATCCCGCTGTAAAAACTTGACGTGATTGAATTTTGCAAAATTGAAAATGTGCGTCTTGGTCAAAACGGGCGTCGGAACATCTAATTCCTGACAAATATCCGTCAAATACTCGAAGAAATGCGAATACGTCAATTTTTCTGGGTTTTCGTATACGTATTGTTTTTTTATTTTGCCTTCCGTCATCAATTTTGCCCAAATTCGCATAGTTTCTTCCTCTTTTTCGTGTAATGTTTTCTACGATTTATTATACACATTCCAATGAAAAAAGTAAACCGTTTCCCATAATTTTACGCATATTTTTTTCCAATGCGGAATAAAGTATCCTATCCCCCTCTGCGGCGCAAAACGGTTTTGGCAAAATACGACAAAGTTCTTGCTTTTTTACAATTTTTCGCCGCGGGGAAACATGGTATGATGGAGGCGTGTGAAAATGATCGTTTGTTTTCGTTTAAAACGTTTTTTGGGCGGATTGAGCTTTTGTGCTTTATTGCTGGCTTTGGTGTTTTCAATGACGTCCGTCGCCGCTTATGCCGTACAAAAAAAACGAGTGGAAATCAGCCAAACGACGGGGGCAGGTATGAGTTCACCTCGTTCTCTCCCCATTTATTCGGTTGCGACGGAAGAAAAAAAAGTGGCGATCAGTTTCGATTGCGCTTGGGGCGTCGAACACACGGACAGTCTATTAAATTATATGGCGCAAAACGACGTGCGGTGTACCTTTTTCGCCGTACAGTTTTGGGTGGAAAAATATCCCGAATACGTAAAAAAAATTGTGGAAGCGGGCCACGAAATGGGTACGCACAGCCGCACACATTCGTATATGAGTAAATTATCCCAAGCGGCGATCCGTGACGAATTGACAACTTCTTCCGCCGCCATCGAACAGATCACAGGACAAAAAGTGACGTTGTTTCGCCCGCCCTATGGCGATTATAACAATCTTCTTATCGACACTTGCAACGAGATGGGCTTATACCCCATTCAGTGGGACGTCGATTCGTTGGATTGGAAAAATTTATCAAGCGCAGAAATCGCTATGCGCATCGTCAACGGCGCGAAAAACGGCTCGATCATTCTTTGTCACAACAACGGGTTACACACCGCCGAGGCGTTGCCGATCATTTTTTCCACTCTGCAAAATAGGGGATTTCAATTTGTGCCGATCGGAGAATTGATCTATAAAGAAAATTACACCATTGACGCAAACGGCAAACAGCATGTCGCTCAAACACAGACGATCAATAAAAAAATCGATACTACATATTACGACCGGAGGTTATGTTTATGAACTACGTTACAGAAAAAAACAACAAAGTGTACTTGATGGGAGAAATCGTCAGCGACGCCAAATTCTCGCACGAAGTGTACGGCGAAGGATTTTACGAATTTTTCGTCCGCGTAATGCGCCTTTCCGGGCAAGCGGATATCCTTCCCATTACGCTGTCCGAACGCCTGATCCAAGGCGGAATGTTGGAAAAAGGCAAAACTATTTGCGCGTTGGGGCAATTCCGCAGTTATAACAAGATCGAAAACGGAAAATCCCGTTTGATGCTGACGGTGTTCGTGCGCGAATTGCTGACCGAACTCCCCGATAAAAACCCCAACAGCATTTTGCTCAGCGGTTATATTTGCAAACCGCCCATCTATCGCACGACGCCTTTTAATCGCGAAATTGCCGATATCCTGATCGCCGTCAATCGCGCTTACAACAAATCGGATTATATCCCCTGCATTGCCTGGGGCAGAAACGCACGATTTGTCAAAAATTTGAGTGTCGGGGATAAAATTGCGATATCCGGCCGTATCCAAAGCCGCGAATATCAAAAGAAACTTTCCGATGCGGAAATCAAAACGATGACCGCTTACGAAGTGTCCGTTTCCAAATTGGCGGCGTTTGACGCAAACGAAGAATTTGACATCGACATCGAATTCGATTTATACACCTTGCAAAACAAACCGTCCGAATCTTCGGACGCCGACGCAAATTATCATTGTGTTTAACTTTTAAAACCGACAACGCATATTGCGTTGAAAAGCTTCTCGATATACGAAAAAGGAAACGGAGTTGTCGCCGCTTCCTTTTTTACTGTTTCGTTTTTTTCCGTTGTAACAAAGACCATACATTTTTAAAAATTCGCGCGTCAAAGCAACTCGTCAAACAGCTTAATATTATTTGCGTTGGGAGTCAATTCGCCGCTTTCGCATTTTTTAACGATTTCTACGATTTTATCGTTGATCGGCGTTTTTACTCCGCATTTTTTGCCCCATTCGCAAACTACGCCGTTGATCGCGTCGATTTCGCAAGGCTTGTTTTTCTTCAAATCTTGCAACATGGACGGCTCGATATTGCGGTGTTTTTTCATCGCGATCGGAATCAGCATCGTGGCGATCGCTCTTTTGAAAGCGCCTTTATAATAGAATAAAGCGGTGATGTTTTTCCCTTGCACGGGCGCAAATTCCGCGCCTGCGGCATGCCCCACGTCGATACATTCTTTCATACACCGAATGGCAACTTTACGGGCTGCTTTGTTTTCGGATACGTCGCCAAACACGCCGCCGACAACCGTTCCAAGCCCCGAAAAAGTAGCGTTTATCAACAGTTTCGACCAACGCGCGCCGATCAAATTCGTTTCTTCGTGAACGGGACACATACGTTCTAACAATGCTTTCACTTCGTTAAACTTTTCGTCCGTTATTCCGTTCATCTTACCCATATGGAAAGAAAGACTGTCCACCGAACTTGTTAATTCGCAAACGCCGGGCGCAACAAGCGCCGCGCCCCATTCCACCACGCAACCCATCGTACGGTCCTCGTCGACGATCTCCGCAATAGCAGGTTCGGGCAATCCGTTTTGAAGGGTAACGATCACGCCGTCGTCGGCAAGATAATCTTTCAAAAATGTAACGACTTCCTTATTCAAAAGTTGTTTTGTCAAAAGCAGTATTACGTCGTATTTTCCCGTCATTTCATCGGGTGTAATCGCTTCAACGGGAACTGTCATTTCCACCGTTCCCGTAATTTTTGCGCCGTTTTTCTTTAACGCTTCAACGTGCGCTTTGTTGCGGTTGATAAGGTCTATTTTTCCGCCGTTTTTCGTGATGTACGCGCCAAGCACCGTTCCAAGCGACCCCGCGCCGTAAATTGCATATCTTTTCATTTTCTTAATCTCCTTATTTGTATTCAATATTTTCCTTTTCATCGACGTTATAACCGTCGCATAATTTATTTAGATTCCCGTTTATGAAATGGGGGTTTTGATACATGATCTTTCTGTATTCTTCACCGATCCCGCGTTTGCATAAATTCCTTCAATCGTGTTGTAATTTCAACAAAAATATTATAACAAAAAGCACTTTATGTTGTCAACAAGATCGCTGTGACAAGGTAAAGTTTCCATCACAATTTATCCTATGCAACAATATGTTATATTCACCCTTTTTTGCTGTTCCCTATTCCTTTTCAAATTGACAAACTCGCAAAAAAATGTTATGATTATAGAGCAAACTATGCGGATATATGTAAAAATCTATGCAATAAAAACCGCCCTTTGACAAATACTGACACTACGGAGGCTGATATGCCCATTTCCAAAACGGATTTCGTCCGCGCTTTACAATGCCCGAAAATGCTTTGGTTGGACGCGCATATGCCGCAGCTGCGCGTGATCCCGCCCGAAGTGCAATCTCGCCTTGATATGGGCAACGAATTCGGCGATCAAGCCATGGGGATCTTCGGGCCGTTCGTTGAAACCACCGTTTTGCGCGAAGACGGCAGATTGTATTATGCGGAAATGATCAGAAAAACGCAAGCGTTGCTCCAAGCGGGCGAGCCTGTCATTTGCGAAGCCTCGTTTACGTGGTATGGCAATTTTTGCGCCGCCGATATTTTAAAAAAGGAAGACGGCGGATACAACCTGTATGAAGTGAAAAACACCGACTCCGTGCGCAAAGAATTTATTACCGACCTCGGATTTCAACGTTTTTTATTGCGTAAATGCGGCGTCAATATTTTGGCTTCCAAATTGGTGTTGCGGGGCGATACCGAACAGGGCGAACAAGAAAAACAGGCAGGGCAGGGTTGCGTTGAACGCATAAAACACAACGATTTTGTCTATAAGATCGTAGACGTCAGCTCCGCCGTAAAAAGGGCGGAACGTCTGGTGGAAAAACATATTTTTGAGTTTGGAAAACTCAAACGCAAAGACGCCGATTGCCCTTTGATCAACGTGGGCGAACATTGCGACACCCCCTACGCTTGTTGGTATCAAGGATATTGCAAAGCGAATGATTCAATCGCCGCTACGCAAGAAAATAAAACGGATCTTCCCCAAAGCGAACGGGAAAATTAAAAAATTTTTTTGATTTTTTTGCAAAAAACAGTGAGTAAAACGGGAAACAAGGTTGTTTAATATATGCGATCGAAAAGAAGCACAGGAAGAAACAACCTCCTCACAATACAAGCGACGTAAAAATAAAAAATCCTCCAAGGTTTTTATTTCCGCCGACAAGGAGGCGTTATGCAAGACAGCGACATCGAATTATACCACCGCTTTCTGGACGGTGATGAACAGGGATTGGAACAACTGATCTCCCTTTATCAACACGCCCTTTTGCGGTTCATTTACGGGTATGTTCGCGATGTGGGGCTTGCAGAAGACGTATTAACGGACGTTTTTCTCACCTTATATTATAAACGTTCGTTTAAAGAAAAAGACGGCGTAGCGTTAAAAACGTACGTTTTTAAAATTGCGCGAAACAAAGCGTTGAACGTATTGAAAAAACGTCTGCGCCGTAAAGAACTTTCTTTGGAATCGTTGACGCAAGACGGAAATTTTGCTTTGGAAGATCCCGTCGCCAACGCTTCCCCGCACGACGCACTGGAAACCGTTGAACGCAACCAAGCATTGTACGCGGCGTTGGCAAAATTGAAAAAAGAATATCGCGAAACGTTATATTTGCGCTTTTTTCAAAATCTTTCTCCTGAAGAAATCGCAAAAATTACAAATAAAAACGTCAAACAGGTGTACAATCTGCTTTCCCGCGGAAAAAACGCCTTAAAAGAAGAATTATTATCGGGAGGGTTCCCTTATGAGATCGTGTGAAGAATTGACAAAAGAAGTGTTGAAAAAAATAGAAAAGAAAAAAGCGGCGCGCGCCAAATTACGCGCCCGTTTGCAAGCCGTAGCGGCAATCGTGTTGGTGATCGGCGTATTTGTTCCCGCGGCGATGTATCTGGTCGGCGGAGAAGACGGCAACCGTTTTGCGCCGCTTGCAAAACCGTATGAAGATTCTTCCCCCATCCAAGAGGAAAACGACTCTTCTTCCAACGCTCCCGAAGCCTATTTCGGCGAATACAGCGGAATGCAAGTGCCTCTCGTTTTTTGATTTTGATCACCAACGTTTCGGTTTGTACGTTTTAGCGTTATGATTGAATACAACATATCAACGTTCGTTTGCAAGCAGGCGAACGTTTTTTATTTGTTTTCGGCAATTTTTTGCAATTTTCTCCCCTTGCTTTCCCTTTTCGTCCGTTCTATTCCTTTCGTTCGCCTCATATAATAAGACAGAGCTAAAAAAAGCAACGTAAGGAGAATGTTTTATGAACGAAGAAATCGAATACGCAGAGATGTTAGAAATCCCCGTTTCCACGGTAAACGTAATGAAAAAAAATCAACGGCGACGCAAACAAAAACACGCTGACGCACCCCCTGCCGAACCTGTAAAAACAAGACAAACACCGCCCGCGTTTACGCAAATGCCTATGCAAGATCCTTTGCAAGATTCCGTTATTGCGCAAGTAAACGACAGACTGAGCGAAAGCGTTCCAACGGAGATCACCGCCGAAGCCGATCTGTTTGCGGAAGGCGTCAACAGCGAGGGCAGTATCGACTTCGATCCGATCCCACAACGCATCGACACCGTTCGTTTGTATTCGTCGGACGATACCAAACGCGGTTTTTTCCATCGCCGTTTAAAGCCCGAAACCTTCCAATTGGAAGAAGACGATTTTGAAAACGACGAGGGCAGGTATGCGTTCAATGACGAAACGCCCCCTTCTAAAGGCTGGAAAATTGCGTTGAATGCCGAATTTGCATTGGCTTGCGCATTGTGTGGCGCAATCTTTTTAACCAACGTATTTATGCCAAACAGCGCGATCAATACGTTTTTCCGTTCGATCAACAACGGCGTCACCGCCGCCACCGACAACCGTACGTATGCCGATTTCACGTTGTCGGCATTCGTCAGCGAACGCTCGGACGCAGAACTGGAATTATCCCCCACGGGTATTCTAACGTTTACGGACGCTTGTTGCGTCTATCCCGCCGCCAACGGTACGGTCAGCGATCTGGCGCAAGACGAACAAGGCGATTATCGGGTGAAAATTTCGTATTCCGACAGCTTTTTCAGCATAATCGACGGATTAGACCAAGTGTATTACACCGTCGGTGAAAACGTGAAAGCCAACGTTCCTTTGGGTTATACCAACGGCGAAGACGAAGTTCAGGTGACGATGTATTCGGGCGGCGTACTGTTAAACTGTTTCGAGCTCACCGAAGAAAACTGTTTGGCTTGGTTGGAGGAATAACGCGTGCAAAACCGAAACACCCGGCGACAGCCAACCGGTTGTCGTCGGTTTTCCTTATTTTCAAAATCCCCTGACAAAAACAAAAAAAACTTTCTGTTCCGTTTGCACCCGCTCTTTATTGCATTGGGCGTTTGGTATTGTTTGAAAGGAGAATTGTTTTTGTTTTTACTCAGCGCGTTGGTGGCGGTGCAACACGAATGCGCGCACGCCTTCGCAGCCGCAAAATTGGGCTATCGGTTAAACGCCATCGTGTTGATGCCTTTCGGCGCCGTGATCGACGGCGATCTTCGCGCGCTGTCGTTAAAAGATGAAATTTTCGTGGCGATCTGCGGCCCTCTTTGCAACCTGTTCACCGCCCTGTTTTTTGTGGCGATTTGGTGGTTAGCCCCCACCATGTATGCGTTCACCGACATAGCATGCTATTCGTCGTTAACGATCGCGCTCGTCAATTTATTGCCTGCCTATCCCTTGGACGGAGGCAGGATCTTCAAATGTCTTTTGGCGCGCGCCTTTTTAAAAAAACTGCCGCAAGAAGGCAAAGCGGAAGAAAAAGCCGAACGCATTTGCCGCCTCGTCACCCTTTGCTTTGCCGCCGTATTTTTTATTTTGTTTTTGATACAATGCCTTGAAAAACGTCCCAATATCAGTATGTTTGCCTTTGGAGTTTTTCTGCTGGTCGGCGGGTTTGGCAATCCGCAAAAAAATGCCGTTTACAATAAAATGGATCTGTCCGCTACGCAAATTTTTTCCCGTGGCGCAGAGATCCGCCGCGTCGCCGTTTTATCCTCTTGCCCTATCAAGGACACCCTGCGTTTTTTATCCCGCGGCAGTTATTTGGTGCTGGAAGTGTACGACGAACAGGAAGGATTTTTGTTCGATCTTCCGCAAAACGAGCTGTCATCTCTTTTTCAGCTTGCCAAAACTCCCTATCAGCCGATTGGGGAAGTATATACGCAAAATCGCATAAAAAATTGACAAAATACGCTGTTTTTATACAAAAAAGCATCAAATTCGTATAAAAAAACAGCAAAATATCTTGCCAAAACGCATTTCTTATGCTATACTTAAAAGGAACGACTTCCGCAACGGGGTGCAAGAGGCGCTTTATTTTTTTCACCGCTCGGCGTTGCGCAATATTTTTGGGACGAACGTGATCAGATGAAAAAAGAAAGCAAAAAAGAATGGTTTTTAGACCGATATTGCGGTCTTCAATTTGCCGTGTACGTAGAAGACGGAAAACTGACGGAAATTTCTATTGAAAAAGAACAGAGAACAGGCATCGTCGGTAACATTTACAAAGGAAAAGTGACCAACGTTCTTTCGGGGATGAACGCGGCGTTCATCAACTGCGGTTTAGAACGAAACTGTTATTTGTCCGTGGAAGAAACGTACACCGATTGCACCAAATACGACGGTTCGCTTAATTCGTTAAACGCAAAGCCGCTCGATTTGAAAGAAGGCGACGAAGTGATCGTGCAAGTGACGAAACCCGCGCGCGGCAACAAAGGCGCGAAAGTTTCCACGCACCTTTCCTTTGTCGGTAAACGATTGATCTATTTACCGCAAACGGATTTTTTGGGGATCTCCCGCAAGATCACGGACGAGCATTTACGCGATACGCTGTTGAAAGTGGCGGATAATATGCGTGCGAACAAAAACGAGGGGTTTATTTTGCGCACGCAAGCTCCGTTCGCCACGCAAAAACAGTTGAAAACCGAAGCCGAATATTTGAAAAAACTCTATTTGGAAATGTTGAAAGCCGCCAAAAACGCGCCGATCGGAGCATTATTGCATGAAGACGAAGATCTGCCCGTGCGCGTTATGCGGGATAGTTTCGGTGACGAGATCACCGCCATTCACGTTGGCGACGCCAGCCTGTACAAACGGCTGTCCCGTCTTGCCAAGCTCCGCGCCGATTTTCCCGAACGGAAATTGTTGCTGTATAAAGGCGAACGCTCGATGTTGAAAGAATACGGCATTTCCGATTTGATCTATGACGTGGCGCGCCCTGTCGTTACACTGGAAAACGGCGGATATATCGTGATCGAACACACCGAAGCGATGACGGTGGTAGACGTCAATACAGGTAGCTACGTCGGTGAAACCAGTTTGGAAGACACCGTTTTCGCTGTCAATCTTGCCGCCGCGCGCGAAATTGCTCGGCAAGTCCGTTTGCGAAATATCGGAGGGATCGTCGTGGTCGATTTTATCGATATGGCGTTGCCCGAACACCGTTATGCCATTACGGAAGAATTGAAAACGCTGCTCGATCAAGACCGCGCCAAATGCAACGTGTTGCCCATGAGCGATTTGTGTCTTACGCAATTCACGCGCAAACGGGTGGGCAACGAAGTGTTGTCCTATCTTGTGAAACCTTGCGATCATTGCGAATCGAAAGGCTACGTACAAGAAGATCTGTACATATTGACGCAACTGCGCGCAGCGATTCTCGATAATTTTGCCGACGGTTACACGGCGGTGATTATCGACCTCAACGAAAAAATTATGCATAAACTGTTACACGAGCATATTTTCACCAAAGAAGTGCAAGGGCGTTGGAAAAACAAGCGCATTTACCTTGTTCCGCATAAAACCTACCGTGAAGATCATTTTGTCATTCGCGGCGACAATGCAAAAGTGTTAAATTTGCCTGACAACGCACAAATTTTATATTAAAACTCCCATCAAAACTTTATTTTTGTCCATCTTCCCCAAAATTGTCTGCCCTTTCCTCGTTTTTCGAGAGAAAAAGACGGGTTTTGGGGTTGTTTTTTTACTCTTGTTATGATAGAATAATGACTGCAAACGCGTAACGCATTACAAATGATTGTAAAAAACACGTTTTTAAATTGATATTTAGGAGAAAAAAAATGGAAAAGAAAACCATCGGAAAATTTATTTCCGTTCTGCGCCGAGCAAACGGTTTTACGCAAGCGGAATTGGCGGAAAAATTATTTGTTTCGGATAAAACGATCAGCCGCTGGGAATGTGACGAGTCCTCGCCCGATCTTGCTCTTATCCCCGTCATTGCCGACCTATTCGGCGTTAGCGTTGACGAACTTTTGCGCGGTGAACGCATACCTGCCCCCACCAAACAGGAAAATAACGATTCTATCCGCAACCGCGAACAGGAAGAAAAATGCCTGCAAAAATTGTTGAAACAGCAATTGGAAAAACGGCTGAAACGGCATAAAACAGCCTCTCTTTGCACATTAGGCGTTGCCTTCCTCGGCGTGTTGATCGGCGCAGTGATCGCAATCGCCACTCCGTGGAAAACGACGATCGGAAAAATCAACCCTGCCGTCGTCGGCGGCTCGGTTGCCGTTGCCGCCGTTCTTCTTGCAACGATCGCGATCGTTTGTCTTCTGTTCATTGCTCGCCCGTCCGAACCCACCGAAAATGACGACTCGGCAATGTTAAACGGTTTTTATCAAAAATGTGCACGCATTTCCGCGGTGATTTTTGTGTTCTTATTCAGCCTTTTGGGCTTTTCTTTCCCCCTCTTTTTTGCGCGATCGCAAGGTTATGGCTATGTTCCCGCTCTTATTTTGATCCATTCGTTCGAGTTGGGATTTTTGGCGTTTCCCCTTATCGGCGCAACCGCTTATCATTGTTGGCGTAACAAACGTTTTCCCGTTCGCTTTGGGGTTTGCGCACTGATTTGCGCGGTATTGACGGTGGGGCTTGTCGGCGAAGTGGTTTACGGCGTAGATCGCACTGTGAAAGAATATCAATACGAACACGACCGCATTTCCTTTCAAAATTTTTCGGGACAAAATTTTTCCGGTATTGTCGATCTGATGCAACAAACGGACGATTACGACGATTATTTAATGTCCGACACCGCGCCGCAATACACGTGGCAAATTTCCGACCACGATCAATTGGAAGGCGTAAAAGGAGCGTGGAACATCATTTGCGATGAAAACGACCAAGAACTGTTCCGCTTTTTTTGGAGCAACCGTTCTGTTTTACTGATCGAATTCGATCTATCGATCACCGATCGTCGATTTATAGAGATCGACGTACTTGATCGGCACAATCCGATGACCTACATAGAAGAAAACCGTTACGTAGAATACACTTGGTTAAAAACGCTGTTGATCGCGGGCAGTTGCAGTGTGGTATACCTTGCGTGGACGGCGATATATACAGGCTGTAAACGCAAGCGTTCCGCTTGACCTTGACTTTTCTATCCCTCGTTATCGATATTAATAACGGTATCGCTACCCAATAAGGGGTTAAGGGGCATTGTCCCTTACGGGTGTGGGCAGAGCCCACGAAAGTTAAGCCCCAATTAAGCAACCGATAGGTTGCGCCCTCTACTGCGAAGCAGTCTACCAACGTTCCGTTGAATCACATCTTTCTATCCTTCGTTATCGATATTAATAACGATATCGTTCCCCAATGGGAAGTCAAGAAACTCAGTTTCTTGTCAGGGTGCAGGGGCAGAAGCCCTTGCGAAGTCAAGCCCCAAATTAAGCAACCGCTAGGTTGCGCCCTCTACTGCGAAGCAGTCAGGGCAACGCGTGTCGTTGCCCATCTTGTCATACCGACCGAGCGAAGCGAGTGGAGTGTATCTCGTTATAAATCCCCGCCGCAACTTTGCCGTCAGGCAAAACTTCACTCGCCGTAGGCGAACTTCACTTGCCGTAAGCAAACTTCACCGCTCTGCCCTCCTTCCAATACCGATACAGCAAAATAAAACGGCGAGCAAATTGCCCACCGCCATATTTTTTGTCCAGTCTGCTTATGTAATGCGCAGACTTTTTTATTTTCTTTTCTTAACCGTTTTGCAACCAATAAAAGGATATGCGATCAAATTATTGGGATTGTTGATTTTTTTCTTGTTCGTACTGCGCCACCTTTTCCTCGATACGCTCCGTAACGTCGCATAAAACGTTAGAATCTACCCGTTGAAACAGCCAATCGGTCGCAATAGACGAAGCGGACGAAGTGATCTTCAAGCCCTCCCATTCGATTTTGTATCCTTCGCTGTTCCCGATCTTCACCCAATAATTTGCGCCGTCGTAAGAAAGCGAACAGGTGTATTCTTCCGTCACTTGCTGCTCGTTGCTTTTCAGCATATAATACGCCGTCGCCTTGTTTTGATAGGGATTTAATAATAAATACGCATACACGGGCTTTTCGGGTTCAACCGTTTCGGTGTTTTCCGTATCTGCGGCGGAAAAATATGAAAATTCGTACAATCCTACTGTGGCGGACACCCCCAACGGCAATGCCGTCAACGTAGTATTGAAAGTTTGTTCCACGTAACTAAGATCTGTTTTCGAACTCACTTTTTTAAAATCGACGTCGATGTAATAATCGATCTCCAACGGTTCTCCCCAAACAATCGGTTTCCATTTCGTTTGCTTGGAATTAAGCCGTTCACCGTTGATCCCCAACTTGTGCCAATCGCTTTGGTTTCTTTCAAAGGACAGTTCGACGTATTCGTACAAAGACGAATCTTCTTGCGAAGCGGTGAAACGGCAAAGCATTTCCGCGCAATGCAACGGCGTGTCTTTGTCTTGGTATACGTAATATCCGCTGCCGTTGTTGTTGATCACTACGTACAATTTCATTTCGTCGCGCGTCATATAATCTTCCTTGCCGTAATAATGCGTCAATTCGTACGTGCCGACCAATTTGCTCATTTTCACACCCTTTATCACGTAACAGCCCGCAGCAACTACCGTGCAAAAAATCAAAAGCGCTATCATGATCGCCATCGCAAATATCTTTGTCATTTTTCTTTTCATGTGCCCTTCCTCCCGAATGATTATGAAAAACGTTATAAAATAACGAGTGAAAAAACGTTTCGTTTCGGCTGTTTTGCTTTCGTCTTTCCACTCGTATTATAACCGCTACTTGGTTATTTGTCAATAGCTTTTTAAAAATTTTTTCCTTTCTATTATAAAAAATCGTTTTAAGCCGCCAATTTTCCCGACTGTTTTTGTTTGGGCACAGGAAGATTTGCAACCAAAATCGCGATCGGCGTCAGCGTACAACACACCACCATCAACACCGTCGGTGCAAGGGAAAAATACGTGCCATACGTTAAAATCCCTACGATCGCCGCAAATAAAATGGAATCCAGCGAACCCCGCAACGCTTCCCTGACGGAGATCCGTTTTTCTTCCTTGGGCGTTACGATAAATTTTGCTTTTTTTCCAAACAGCGCCAACGACACCGTCCCGATCATCATCGGCACAAGCGACGCATACACAACAAAGTTTAAAAAGGCATAACCCAATAATTTTAACAGATTTTTCGATCTGCCGTGTACGAAGAAATCGGGGATCAACGGGGAAATGAGAAACAGCAACATCAATCCGACGATCATCAGCGAATATCGGCTGACGTCATACCCCAAAAATCCCAGAGCGATGGTGCAAACTATGATAAAAAAGGACATCATCGGGATAATGGGCAAATTGTAATGGGAAAGTTTCACGTCCATCTTTTCATACCACGTCATTTTGGAATCGGTGATACTGCGGTTGTATTTTTTCATAAACTCCACGTTCCCCTGCACCCATTTCGCTTGCCGTTTTTTCAGGCATAAATAATTGACGGGGAATTCTTCCTCACACACGATATTGGGCGCGTACAGCACTCGAAAACCGCTGTTTTTTACGTCCACGGCAAACGAGATGTCTTCCGCCACCACTTGCGGAAAGCCGTGCGTCGCTTCAAAACATTCGCGGCTGATCATCATACCATGTCCGATCAAAGCGTTACTGCCGTAAAAATTTTTCATCACTTGGCAGATCTTGCCGTTGCTTTTCACTGACAAACCCATTAAATTTTGAAAAAGATTGCCGCCTTTCGTCGCTTTATGCGCCGCTTGCACCACCCCTACGTTTTCATCGTACGCGTAATATTTCAACGCTTCGCTGATATAATCGGAAGGAATACGCTCGTCGCTGTCCAACACCACAAAATAATCGTAATCCGTTCGGTTTGTCAAATAATTGTTTAAATTCCCGGCTTTAAAGCCAACGCGGTTTTCCCTTCTCACCAACGTTACGGCGTCTTGATGCACCGCCGCAAATTCGTCTATTTTCTGTTTGTATCCGTCTTCTGTGCTGTCGTCCAAGATCACCGTATGAAAATTTTCATAATCTTGTTGCATACACGCCGTCAATGCCTCCGCATTAAAATCGTTACAAGTGCAATACAGCAACAACACCCTCGGCGCCGCTCCGTTTTGATTGCCGAATTTTGCTTTCAACGCAGACATGGTATCCTCTTTCGTTTGACGAATGATGGGATCGTACCGTTTCAGCAACCGTTTTTTTCCAAACAAAAACAATAGAGAAAACATAAAATCTTTTACACTGCCCAACCACATATACGAAAGCATCGCGGCGTTCAAAAGCAGCAACGTGACGACGGCAACTGCGATCCCCACCGTTTCCGTCGTAAATTCTTCCGTAAACAACTGATACACGATCTTGGCGCAACCCGTCAATAAAACAACGACGCATAACGCCCAAACACAAAGGATCGCTACGTATACCGACGGTGATTTTTCCATCGTATTCGTCCCATTTTCCTTTGTTCTTCGATAAGTTTTCTTTTTATTCTCTTTCATTTTTTCTACGCCGCAATCAGTCCCACGCGGCATTTCCTCCTTTTTTCCGTTTTTGAAAAATCTCTTTCTTTCCGTATCTTTAACAACCAAATTCCTTGCATTACTCTGTATTTTACACAGGGAATCGTTGCCAATTTTTTCGCGTTCTTCTCATTCAACGCAACCCTGCCTCTCCGTTTGCTCGTCTTTCCACATTCTTTTTTCTCTTATATACGCGCGCTTGACTTCCGCCCCATTTTATGTTATAATTTTATCGTATCAACTTTATCAAAAAAGGAAGATGGGTATGCGAATCGTAATCAAAGTGGGAACGTCCACCCTCGCACACGCGACAGGACGGTTAAATATACGCCGCACAAACAAGCTTTGCTTGGTTTTAAGCGACTTGAAAAACGCCGGACACGAACTGATTTTGGTGTCCTCCGGCGCGATTGGCATGGGCGTAGGAAAATTGGGGCTTTCGGAAAAACCCAAAGATATCCCCACCAAACAAGCCGCTGCCGCCGTCGGTCAATGCGAATTGATGTATACGTACGACCGTCTGTTTACCGAACATAATCATACCGTTGCGCAGATTTTGCTTACCGGATCGGATTTTCAATCGGAAGAACGCCACCAAAATTTCAACAATACCTTATCGCGCTTGTTGCAACTTGGCGTACTGCCGATCATCAACGAAAACGACACCATCGCCACGGAAGAAATTAAAGTGGGCGATAACGATACGCTGTCCGCACTGGTTGCCGTCAGCGTACACGCCGACCTTTTGATCATCTTATCCGACGTCAACGGTCTATATTCTGCCGATCCGCATAAAAATCAAGACGCAAAACTTATTCAACTCGTACATGGTATGCCCGAAGAATTGTTTTCTTTGGCAGGCGACGAAGGTTCTGCGCTGGGGACAGGCGGCATGAAAACCAAATTGAAAGCTGCAAAAATGTGCTTGGAAGGGGGCGCAGATATGGTGATCGCCAATGGCGAACGCCCCGAAATTTTATATAAGATCGTAGAAGGCGAAGAAGGAAATTACACGCGCTTTGTGGGCGATGAATAGGAATTTTATGAAAACGACACAAGATATTTTGATCGCCGCAAAACAGGCGGCTTCCGATTTAATACTTCTTTCCGCGCAAGAAAAAAACGCCATTCTTTTACAAATGGCGGACGATATCGAAAATCATGCGGAAGAAATTTTACAAGCCAACGCTATGGACGTCGCCGCCGCGCAAGAAAAACTCGGCGCGGTGATGATCGATCGTCTTCGCCTCGATGAAAAACGGATCGCGGCGATGGCGCAGGGTATTCGCGACGTAGCCGCTTTGCCCGATCCGATCGGCGTTGTATTGGAAGAAACTCTTTTGCCCAACGGCTTGCGCGTTACGAAAACGCGCGTCCCGCTCGGCGTTATCGGCATTATTTACGAAAGCCGTCCCAACGTCACGTCCGACGCAGGCGCATTGTGCTTTAAAAGCGGCAACGTTTGCGTGTTGCGCGGCGGAAAAGATGCCTTCCGCACCTCTTTCGCTCTTGGCGATATTATGCGGAACACCTTGAAAAACGCCGATTTAAACGAAAATTTTATCAACGTCGTGGAAGACACTTCCCGTCAAAGCGCCACCGATCTGATGACGGCGGTGGGTTACGTTGACGCATTGATCCCGCGTGGCGGCGCAGGACTGATCCGCGCGTGCGTGGAAAACGCAAAAGTCCCCTGCATCGAAACGGGTACAGGCATCTGTCACGTATACGTGGACGAATTTGCCGATTTAAAAAAAGCTCTTGATATCGTCCATAACGCAAAAACTTCCCGCCCGTCCGTTTGCAACGCCGAAGAAGTGTGTTTGATCCACGAAAAGGTTGCGCAAACTTTTCTTCCTTTGTTGAAAGAAAAATTATGCGACGAGCGCATAAAGCAAAATTTACAGCCCGTGCAACTGCGTTGCGATGAAAACTCCTTGCGGATATTGGGGGACTCCCCTTTTGTTACGCAAGCCGCAACAACGGATTTCGATACGGAATTTTTAGATTATATCCTCGCCGTTAAAATTGTGCAAACGGCGGAAGAAGCGATTGCGCATATCGGCGCACATTCAACCAAACACAGCGATTGTATTGTCAGCGAAAATGCGGAAGTTTGCAATCGGTTTGCCTTACGCACAGACAGCGCGGCAGTGTATATCAACGCCTCGACGCGTTTTACCGACGGCGGTGAGTTTGGCAAAGGTTGCGAAATCGGGATCTCCACCCAAAAACTCCACGCGCGTGGACCGATGGGTTTGGAAGAATTGTGTTCTTATAAATATATCATTAAAGGACAAGGGCAGGTACGAGGTTAATTATGAAATACACACTTGGATTTATCGGTTGCGGAAACATGGGCGGCGCATTGATCACCGCTGCAACCCGCGCGATATCAGCGAAAAATATCGTAATTTGCGATCATAACAAAGCAAAAACAAACGTCTATGCGCAACAATACGGCTTAACCGTTGCAGACGCCGAAACAGTGGCGAAAGAAGCAAAATTCGTCATTTTTGGAGTGAAGCCGCAAGTAATGAAACAAGCGATCGAACCGCTTTCGGATATTTTAAAACACCGCGAAAACGTTGTTGTCGTTACAATGGCGGCAGGACTTTCTATGGATTCGATCCAAACGTTCATCGGTGCAAAATTGCCCGTCATTCGTATTATGCCCAACACCCCTGTGGCAGTTGGAAAAGGTATGGTTTTATACTCGACGGACGGCATGGACGCGCAAACGGAAACAGAATTTTTGCGTTGTTTTGCTCAAGCGGGCGTTTTTGATAAACTTCCCGAAAATAAAATGGACGGTGGAAGCGCGCTGTCCGGTTGCGGACCTGCGTTTGTCTATGCCTTTGCCGAAGCTTTGGCAGACGGCGGTGTGGAATGCGGTGTTCCGCGCGACAAGGCGGCTTTGTATGCCGCGCAAACGTTGTTGGGAGCGGCAGAAATGTTGTTGCAATACGGTCATCCTGCCGATTTGAAAGATGCGGTGTGTTCGCCCGGCGGCACGACGATTGCAGGGATACACGCTTTGGAAAAAGCAGGTTTCCGCGGCGCAACTATGGAAGCCGTCCTCGCCGCATACCAACGCACGTTAGAATTGAAATAACCACCCAACGTTCCCCAACGTTCCGTTGGATTATACTTTCTATCTTTCTTTATTGATATTAATAACCTTGTCGTTGCCCGATAGGAAGTCAAGAAACTCAGTTTCTTGCGGGTGTGGGCAGAGCCCACGAAAGTTAAGCCCCCATTAAGCAAGCTTTGCTTGCGCCCTTTACTGCGTAGCAGTTATGGCAACGCTTGTCGTTGCCTGTTATAAATCCCAGCCACAACTTTGCCGTCAGGCAAAACTTCACTCGCAGTAGGCGAACTTCATTTGTCGCCAGACAAACTTAACTTACCGTAGGCAAACTTCACCCTCTCCCCCCATTTATATAACAAACAAAGCACCCATGTACGGATACAAATAACCTCGTACACGGGTGCTTCATTTTCCATTTTTTTATATTCGTTGCATACCTGCCCCTTGCGTTTTAAACAACCTACATTATAAAGGAATCCCGAAAAAATCGGATTTTCCACTGTTGATCGCCTCGCAGAATAATCCCGCGTAAAACGCTCGTTTTTCATCCATCGTTGCCTTTTTAAACAGATGTTTTAAGGCAAATGCTCGGTGCTGTTTGGGAAAACGCGCTTTCATGTTGGGAAAACCGTACGTCCCGTTGACAAACGTAACAAAATTAATCTCGTCGCCGCCGGACACTTCCCGCCAATCGAAAAAATCTTTCCCTTTTTTATATCGGCAAATATATACGCAACTGCTGTCGCCCCCTTTTTGGTACAGGTATTCAAACGTAAATCCCTTTTCCAAAATGGGCGCGGTCAGTTTTCGAATGGTTTCGTTGGCTAATTGCTCGTTCATCTCACACCTGGGTGGCTCATTTTCTGTTTTTCGTCAGCCGATTACTGCAACACGGCTTTGATACGACGAAGACCACTGCCGCAACTTTGTTCTTTTTGAATCTTGAATTTGCCTAATTTTCCTGTCGATTCCACGTGCGGACCACCGCAAATTTCTTTGGAAAAATCGCCAATGGTGTACGTTTTTACCACTTCGCCGTATTTGCTTTCGAACAAGCCCGTAAAGCCTTCCGCTTTCGCTTCTTCCAACGAAATTTCTTTCATCACAACAGGCAAATCTTTTTCGATCACTTCGTTTACCAAATCTTCCACGGCTTTTATCTGTTCGGGCGTCATCGGTTGCGGAAGATTGAAATCGAAACGCAATCTTTCCTCCGTGATGTTCGATCCCTTTTGATTTACGTCAGGCGAGCACACCTTTTTCAGCGCCGCGTGCAACAAATGCGTCGCCGTATGCAAAGCCGTCGTCGCCTCTTTATGATCGGCAAGTCCGCATTCAAATTTCTGTTCGCTACCCGCACGGCTCTTGTTTTGATGTTCTTCAAACGCCGCTTTATACCCCTCGATATCCACCGCAAAACCGCGTTCTTTCGCCATTTCGTCCGTGATCTCCACAGGGAAGCCGTAGGTGTCGTACAAATGGAACGCCTGCTTTCCGCCGATCACTTTTTCAGGTACGTAAGCAGGATCTTTTTGCGCCATAAACGCATTTTTACGCTCGATACCGTTGATACATTTTTCAAATTCTTTCAAACCTTGTTGCAACGTTTTGGTGAACTTCGCTTCTTCCTTGTTCAATTCTTCCGCAATCTTGTCTGCGTTGATCTTCAATTCGGGATATACGTTTTCGTAATAAGCGATAAACGATTGCGATATCTTTGCAAGGCTGCCTTCGGGCAAATCGATCTTTCTTCCGTAACGCACCGCACGACGAATGATTCGACGCAAAATATACCCTTGATCGGTGTTAGACGGCACGATTCCCTTTTCGTCGCCCAACATAAACGTTGCCGTACGCGTATGATCGAGCAACACACGGAAAGATTTGGTCGTTTCTTCGTCTTCGCCATACGTTTTTCCCGTCAAATCGGAAATCGCCTTGATCGCTCCTTCAAAAATATCCGTTTCGTATACGCTGGATTTGCCGTTCAATACGCAAAGCGCGCGCTCTAACCCCATACCCGTATCCACGTTCTTTTGCGACAATTCGACATAGCTGCCGTCCGCCTGCTTGTTAAAACGCATAAATACGTCGTTCCAAATTTCCAAAAATGCGCCGCAGTTGCAATCGGGATTACACGCAGGCGAACATTTGGGTTTACGGATCACAAACATTTCGGTGTCCGTACCGCAAGGTCCCGTCAAGCCTGCAGGCCCCCACCAGTTATTTTCACGAGGCATAAAATAAATATTTTCTTTCTTGATCCCCGCCTTTTCCCATAGCGCCGCCGCCTCGTCGTCGCAAGGCAACGTTTCGTCGCCGCCAAACACCGTCACGGCGATCTTGTCCGACGGAATTCCCAAATAATTTTCACCCGTCAAAAATTCATAACTCCAAGGAATCATTTCTTCCTTAAAATAATCCCCCAACGACCAGTTACCCAGCATTTCGAAAAAGGTACAATGCCGTTCGTCGCCCACGTCGTCGATATCCCCCGTACGCACGCATTTTTGCACGTCGGTCAACCGTTTGCCCGCAGGGTGCTTTTCCCCAAGCAAATAGGGCACAAGGGGGTGCATCCCAGCCGTCGTAAACAACACGGTGGGATCGTTTTCAGGGATCAAAGACGCGGAAGGGATCACCTTATGCCCGCGATCTTTAAAAAATCCAAGATACATTTCACGTAAAGATTGTCCTGTATACGTTTTCATATTTTTTCTTACCTGCTTTATTTTAAATTTTTCCTTTTACATTATATAACTGCACTCGTTTTTTGTCAAGCGTTTGCACACAAATTGTAAAACCTGTCGTCAAAGCAACATCACAAGTAAACCGTATAAAACGGGAATCGTAATAATAGAAAGCACGGTGTTACTCAGCGTATACGCTACGCCGTTTTCCGTATCGCCATCGTAATTATCTGCAAATACAATCCCCAGCGTTGCCGTCGGTAAAGCAAATGCGATAAAAGCGCCAAAAACAATTTCTTTGGGCATTGAAAAGGCATAATACAATATGAGGGTGCCCCCCATAATAAGCATCGGTACTAAAACAAGTTTTATCAGTGCAACATAATAAATTTTCCGCGATTTAAAAATGAAACGAAATGAAACATTACCCAGCTTCATACCTAAAATAATCATACAAAGCGGCGTAACAAGCCCACCCAGATAACCTACATAGTTAGTAATTTCAGGCAAAATCGCATTTACCCCCAACAAATTGAGTAGGATGCCAAGCACAGAAGCAATCAGCACCGGGTTCACAAAAGCTTTTTTTATTTGAATTTCAGATTTATCCCCCGAAACGAGATAAATACCGAATGTATTAAAAAATATAAGCGAGATGATATTTAAAATTACCAACGAGGTGATGACGAGAGGTTGTGTAGGAAATACCGCCACCACCAAAGGAAGCCCCAAAAAGCCGTTGTTTGTGCAAATACTACAAAATTGCATCATTCCACGCGCTTTTTTTCTTTCTCTCTTCTCGTTAAGGGATAGGAAAAAAAACAAAAACATTGTATAGAAAACCCCTATCAACGCGGAATTCCTATCACTTGTAATAATTCTTTATCAAACGAAACACCCAAAAGGCTGTTTAACACCAAAAAGGGCAACCCCACGTATTGCAAAATTTTAGATAAAGCATCCGATTGTTCGGCTTTCAAAAATTTCGTTTTTACAAGTAACCAACCCGGCACAGCCAACAGCACAAACACCGACACGTTTTTTAACATAGTAATAAACGCGGACATTTATTTACTCCTTTTTTAACCACGCTATCGTTTCTTTTACGTGCGGAAACAGCCCATCCTCATCTTTTTCAAAAAGCCCTACGCAGTGCCCTCCTTTCAACGATCGATAACAAATATCCGCTTGCGGATTAAAATGCAATACCGCTTTATAAAAAAGCATATTCTGCTCGGGACGACAAGGCAGGTCGTGTTCGTAAAATATCAACAACATTTTTGAAAAATGTGTTTTTTCGTCGACATAATATAAAGGCGCAAGCTCGTCTATGCGTTGCACCCATTGCGCTCTGCCATACTCCAAATGTTGCGCATTGAAATGGGAAGTCATTTGCGCACTGTCGCTGATCCAACCCTTTATTTCTGCGGTATCCACACCAACATTTCGCAAATAGGAAGGATCTACGCAAAGCATCACCGTCAACCAAGCGCCCGCCGAACCTCCGTCAATATACAAATTGCCATTTCCCCCATATTCACCTATATGTTTTTTAACATAGGCAACGGCATCCGCTGCATCAAACAAAAATACAGGAAATTTTACCCCGTCACTATACATACGATAATTGGCTGAAACAACCCCGTATCCAAATTCCACAAACTGTTCGGCAACAGCAAAAAATTCTTTATCTCCACCGCTTAAACCACCGCCGTGAAAATATACGATCGTTTCAAAATCTTCTTTCTCAGGCGCATAAATGTCTAATTGACAAAAATCATTGTATGAAATATTTTTAAAAATTTTCATAATATTACCTCTTTATATTTAAAATTGATTCTACTATAATACTTTTCGAAAAATTTGTCAATTTTTCCAGATAATCAAGTCGTATAGGCTACTATAACTTGAAAGTTAAAGTAAATCATGTTATAATATAAAAAGTACAAAGTTTATATCTTTGCTCTAGAGCAAATCTTTTACCGTCGTTTTACCGCGATTGCTTACATAATCGCTAATTTCTTGTATTAGTAGGAAATGGAGTATAAAAATTATGGATCTTTTACAGCTCACTTATTTTTGCCATGCGGCAAAAACAGAAAATTTTTCTAAAACAGCCGAACATTTTTTTGTTCCGGTTTCAAACATCTCACAAACGATCAAACGCTTAGAAAAGGAGTTGGGTACTCGGCTTTTTCATCGTGAGGCAAACAAAATCAAGCTCAACGCTTTAGGTCGAGCGTTTTATGCCAACGTTTCTCGCGCTTTCGCATTATTAGAGGAAGGAAAACGGGTAGTGGAAAACACTCGTAACGATAACACGGGTAATATTAAAATCCTTGTCCATACCTGTCGGCGTATCGTAACGCAAACGATAGAGAATTTTAAAATCGATTTTCCCAACGTTAATTTCATCATCCATCACACCAAAGACGGTACGGGCGGCGACTACGATTTTATCATCAGCGACCGTCCTTTCTCTTCTCGGTTATCGCATAAAAGTCTGCTTTTGTCTGAAAGCATCATGTTAGCGTGCCATAAAAAACACAAGCTGGCAAACGTCCTCTCCATTACTGCAAACGATCTTCGCAACGAAGATTTTATTTCTATGTCCGCGGGAAACAGTTTGCACTCCGTTCTAATGGAAATCAGTACATGCGAAAACTTCGCACCTAAAATTGCCATCCAAAGCGACGATCCCTTTTACGTACGAAAATACGTAGACGAAAAATTAGGCTTGGCATTCATACCCGCCGTCAGCTGGCAAGGTTCTTTTTCCGAAAACACCCTCTTAAAACCTTTCGGAAATTATCGGCGTAACACGTTCGTTTTTTATGATGATCCCCAATTTATGCCAAACATTCAAAAACTTTTTTTATCTTACCTAAAACAAGTGTTTCAACAAGAAACGCCCCCTACTGTTTAGTATAACGATCCCCAAGAGCAACGAATACATCTCAACGCCTCGAGGAGATTTTAATTTTTCGTCAATTCATACCCCGCCTTGCTATCTTTCACCGTATAGCCCATTTCCGAAAGCTTTGCGCGGAGTTCGTCACTCTTCGCCCAATCTTTATTTTGACGAGCCGCCCATCTCTCCTCCGCAATCGCCTGCACCTCCGCAGGAACGCTTTGCGCGTGCATGTTATCATACCATTCCACGTATTCTTTCGCGCCTTTCGTAAACAAGCCCAAAAGCGAATAGCTCTTTCTGATCTGCGCCGCATACGCAAGCGCCGCCAGCAATCCCTCCGATTTTCTCGTGTTCAGGCATTTCTTAATGTCTTTAAAATACCCAAACAAATTGGAAATCGCCAACGCCGTGTTAAAATCGTCGTCCATACATTCTTTAAATTCTTTTTCCACTTTTTCCACGATCTCAGGCCCGCCGATCACACCTGCGGAGGGCGAGCCGTCCAAATCGAACGTCAATTCCATACCGCGCAATTTATCCATCACCTTATCGATGGTGAAAAGCGTCGAATAAAAATCGTACAAATGCTTTTCCGCTTCGGGGAACAGATCGTCGGTGATATTGATGTCGTTGCGATAATTCGTTTGCAACAAAGCAAATTTGATCGCTTCATCCGAATATTTTTCCAACAGATCGGCAAGCAACAAACTGTTTCCGAGCGATTTGCTCATTTTTTGTCCGTTCACTTTGATCAAACCGTTGTGCGTCCAATATTTCACAAACTGTTTGCCCGTCAACGCCTCCGTCTGCGCGATCTCGTTTTCGTGGTGCGGGAAAATAAGATCTCTGCCGCCACCGTGAATATCGATCTGCTCGCCAAACGCTTCTCTATTCATTGCCGAACATTCGATATGCCACCCCGGCCGACCTTGCCCCCAAGGGGATTCCCAATAAATTTCACCCGGTTTTGCGCTCTTCCACAAAGCAAAATCGTACGCGTTCTTCTTTTCGTCGTCGTTGTCTACACGCACCCCGTCCAATGCGTCTTCAATGTTACGGTTGGACAATTTTCCGTATCCGGGGAAAGATTCCACGTCAAAATATACGTCCCCGTTCTTCGTTGGATATGCGTGTCCTTTTTCGATCAATTTGGAAACAAACTCGATAATGTTATCGATATTTTCCGTCGCTTTCAGCCACACGTCGGGATCATCCACGTGGAATTTTTCCATGATCTTATTGATGTTTTCGATCATATTCGCCGCATACACGTCGGCAGGAATCCCCGTTTCGTGCGATTTCGCAATGATCTTATCGTCCACGTCCGTATAATTCCGCGCGTACGTAACGTCATAACCCAAACTCTTTAAATATTTCCGCATGATATCATAGATCAACGCCTGATATCCGTGCCCGATGTGCGCTTCGCCCGACACCGTGATCCCGCAAGCGTACATTTTCACTTTCCCATCTTCCAAAGGA
Source organism: Clostridia bacterium (assembly GCA_017463205.1). Lineage (GTDB taxonomy): Bacteria > Bacillota > Clostridia > Christensenellales > Borkfalkiaceae > Scatosoma. The sequence goes on along the minus strand of JAFTPQ010000016.1, from coordinate 10,750 downwards.
ATAAATTCTTCTTTTCTTTTCGTCAACGTGTTATAAATTTTCATGCCCGTTCTCCTCCGCTCCTTTTATTTCTTCCGCCGTCTGCGACGTTTCCGTTTCGTCCGCACTTTCCGTTTCTTTGTCGGTCGATTTTCCGCTGCGTAATTCTTCCGCCTCTTTTGCAGCCTCTTTCGCGCGCTCTTCCGCCTCCAGATCGATCTCCGTATTCAACGCTTTTACGGCAATAATGCCCGCATGCACTTTATCCTCGTCTTCCGGAACACGAATCCGTACGATCCGCCCCGGAACACCCACCACCGTTGCATATGGAGGCACTTCTTTCAATACCACCGCGCCCGCGCCGATCTTCGCCCCTTTGCCGACCGTAAATCCACCCAACACCTTCGCGCCCGTCGAAAGAGTTACGTTCTCCATAATCGTCGGATGCCGTTTTCCGTGCTCTTTGCCCGTTCCGCCAAGCGTCACTCCTTGATAGATCACCGTGCCTTTATGCACTTCCGCCGTTTCCCCGATGACAACGCCCGAACCGTGATCGATAAACACGCCCGCGTCGATCTTTGCGGCAGGGTGTATCTCGATCCCCGTAAAAAACCGCGCCAACTGACTGACGATCCGCGCCAATAATTTCAATTTGATCTTATGGAAAAAATACGCCACGCGGTGCCATGACAAAGCATGCACCCCCGAATACGTCAACCATATCTCAAACGAATTTCGCGCTGCGGGATCGTTCATTTTCGCTGCTTTGATATCTTCCCGTAAACTTTTAAACCACATATCGGTTTCCCCTTTTAAAAAAATAAACGCCTTTACGTTATATAGACACACTATATAATATAAAGGCGGCGTTACACGCTGTTCCACTTTACTTCAAAGATCCCGCTCACTACGCCGCAAACGCGCCCTTACGCGCCGTATACGCCGATCAAGCCGATCTTCCTCATTTGCCCGATAACGGAGGCAACCGCAGAGGATTAATCTGTCCTGTTTACGCAAAAACGCACCTTCGCTTTTCTCATTCGCAGTTCGCGCTTTCAGCCCACGGCGCGGCTCTCTGTTGATCGCGAAGAAAAAAAGTTACTCTTTTTTTGCTCGGATATTCTGTTGTTCAAAATATTTATACCCCAATTATAGCATACGCAAACGAAAAATGCAACTTTTTCACGCGATATTATCCGCAATTTTATAAAAGACGAACGGTTTAGTCTTATATAAACAGATTATCGATTTTATATTCGGATAAAGCGGCGTCGATCATACCGCGATTGAACACGTTGTGCGTCAATAAATACGCCACCACTACGTCTTTTTCAAACGTATAATCGAATTCGTATCCGCAAAGCCCCAGCAACTTTTCGGTGTCTTCAAACGAGACTTGCGCCGTCAACGCAAACGAAAACAACAAATTTTTCGTCGGTTGAAATTTCCCGTTGCAAATGCCGTCCCACACTTCTTTTTCTATGTTCAAATTTTCCAAAGCGGCTTCTTTCGTAACGCTGTATTTTTGAAACGCCAAATGCAAACTCTTATAAAACGCATATTTGGAAAATTTATTTTTCACCCACGTAAAAAATCCGTAAGGAATAAAGGAAAACGAAAAGGTTTTGTCCACCAATTGCGCTTTTAATGCCGCCAACAGTTCGGTTTTGTTTTCCTGATTTGCCAAACTCATCGTTTCGGGCGGAAGGGTATAAGCATACGTCCTGCCATCCTCCCGTTCTTCCGTCGCTTGCATCGTGGGCATCTTATACCCCGACAAAACACACAATTTATCATAATTTGCATACTTTTTGCAAAAATATTCGTCTAAATCGGCAATAAAATCGTACATCTTTGTTTGACGCTCCCCTGATTTTTTTCATTATAACACAATCCGTGTCAAATTGCAACCGTTTTCCCTTTCTTCACGGCGAAAACCCGCCTTCTTTTCTACTTTTCACAATTTTTAACATTATTTTCACATTTCATCGCATACCTGGTGCCCCCATTCTATTTTTTTGTGAAAATAATTTTGTGAATGATAATTTTTTTATCGATATTCTTGTATCCTTTTCACAAAAAATGTGAAAATTTATAAAAAAATGAAAATTTCCCTTACATTTTAGTTGCATTTTTATCAAATTTATGATAAATTTGTTGGTGTAAACAATTTTGTTTATAAAATAAACACACGGGAGGAAACGTGATGAAAAGAGAACGTATCACGGAAATAGCAGAGCTTCTCGATAAGCGTGGCAAACTGACGTTAGAGCAATTGGAAAAACAGTTCCCCAACGTTTCGCAAATGACGTTGCGGCGGGATCTTTTCCAATTGGAAGAAGAAGGAAAAATCATTCGCGTCCGCGGTGGAGCTATGTCGGTGCGCGAAGTGCAAAAAACTTCGGGCGAACCGTACACTAAAAAAACGACCATTCATACGGATGAAAAAATTGTGATCGCGCAAAAAGCGGCGGGGCTTATCGACGAAGGCGCGTCCATTTTCATCGACGGCGGCACAACGGCGTTGTATCTTGCAAAAGAGATGCCCGATAAATTGTACAACGTGTTTACAAACGGTTTGGCTGTTGCCACCGAACTTGCCAAAAAGAAAAACGTTGTCGTCAATCTGCTGGGCGGGCAACTGATCAAAGAAAACCTTGCCACGGCGTCGGCGTTTTCTTCGATGTATTTCACCGACACCAATTTTGAATTGGCAATCATCTCCCCGGCGGCGTTCACCCCCGAAAACGGATTTTCTTGCAGTTCGCAAGTGGAGGCGGAACTCCTTCGCGTAATTTGCAAAAAAGCAAAATTTATGTATATGATGCTAGACAGCTCGAAAATCGGCAAAATCAAGCCGTACACCTTTGCGCACGCAGAAGACATCAACGTTTTGATCACCGATAACAACTTCCCCGACGCTTTAAAAGAACAATTCAAAGCCATGGATATCGTCGTCATTTAAACAGTTTTTTTCTCGATAATTCTTCTATAAAAATCCACTCGCATATAGAAATGCAGGTGGATTTTTCGTTTTGAAATTTTTGAAATTTCTTAAATCCGAATCTCTCTCGGACCGTCTTTTTCCCACGTCTTATACAACAATTCAACCAACGGCTTAACTTCCTCGACATCCTCACGATCCTCCTTATACGAATCCGCCCATTTATCAACCCATCTACCGCACCTTCCTTCTTGCACAATAAACGTATCCTTAAACCATTTCGTTGCATATGCGATCATCGTTTCTCGGTGATAATCGTACATCTCTTGATAAATGCTGTCTTCCAACAATTCTTTATGTAACCGCAAATAACTGTACACCAACTGAAACATTTTTGGTCTGTAATCTTCATGACAATAGCTTTTCCAAAGCTGTTTTACGTGTTTCGCTTTGGCTTTTTCTTTCCTTTTCTCTTTGATTTTTTCTATTAATTTTATATGTTTCATTTGTATAAATTGATTATTTCCTTTTTCTTTTGTTTTGCATATTGATACGCAAGTGCCGTTCCGCTTTTGGGCTGATAACTTGTCAACGACCGCCGCGATTGCTTCCTTAAAGGCGGCTTATACGCCTCGTCGCAGTAGAACACGCAAAAATCGCTTGCGTCGATCATCTCTTGATTGCGTTCTACATAGCTGGCTTTTCCCGCATTTTCAATTCTGTTTGGCATATATGTGTCGTCATAACTTTCCAAAAGATACTCTTTATAATCTTTTTCAAGGTAAGGATACTGCGAACGCACGTAAACGCGCTGAATTTCGGGATATTCGGCTTTTATTTCCGTCACGATTTTCAGGCACAATTCGTCAAAACGGCTTGCACTGCCGAACAGAAAAATTTTCACCCCGTTTTCTTGCATTAGGCGCACAACCGTTTGCCTTATCGTTTCGCACAGTTCGGGCGATCCCCGTATGTTTCGATGCCCGAAAAAACTACAAGTTTTCATAAATCCCTCTGTAAAACAAAAAAGTGCCGCATACCTTACGATACACAGCACTGTAGAATATACCTTTCTCGTAAAGCTGCTAAACTCGTTCACATAGTCACAAGCGGATTGTTGTAAACACGATAAGAGATATAATCCTACCAAGATTATATCCACTTGTAACTATTTTATTATGTGAACTCCCCGTTTCCGAGGTTTTTGAGTTTAGCATATTTATTATATGCTATTTTCTCAATAAAGTCAACAAAAATACGTTTTTTCAATAAAATTACCATTCCCCCTCTGTAAAACAAAAAAGTGCCGTATACCTTACGATACACAGCACTGTAGAACATACCTTTCTCGTAAAGCTGCTACGACCTTTTTTCAATACACATTTCAACAACGGATTTTGAAAAACGATAAAAGATATAATCCTACCAAGATTATATCCATTGTTGAAACTATTAAAATATTGAAAAAAAGATTTGCCTTTTCAAAAAAGGCTAAAAAGGTCTGTAGCATATTTATTATACGCTATTTTCTCAATAAAGTCAACAAAAATACGTTTTTTATGATAAAATTCGATCTTTTGATTATTGATTCCCCTCTGTCATACGAGTCCAAGCGTTCCGCTTGACCTTGACTTTCTATCTCTCGTTATCGATATTAATAACTTTATCGTTCCCCAACAGGAAGTCAACCAACGTTCCGTTGGATCATATCTTTCTATCTTTCGTTGTCGATATTAATAACCGTATCGCCGTCTTCATATTCCCACAACTTTGCCGTCAGACAAACTTCACCAAAACAAAAAAACCTCCCCGACGGATTTTGTTCCGTGCAGGTCGGTTTTCTTTTTACGCTTAAGAAATACTTTTTGCGTTTACAATGGAAATTTCTTCTCCCGTTTCTGCGGAAAGATACACAAAATACTGTTCTTCCCCGTACGAACAAAGAAATTCGTATGCCGTTTTTTCACCGCGCGCGGTTTTCACCACCGCCAATCGCGAAGCTTCCACTTCCAAACCGTCGTACAATTTATCATACGCTTCCGCCAACGTAACAAGTACGACAGGATCTTTCCGTTCTTTATGATGCCGCAAATATTTCGACGCGTCCATCGCCGTCACCACGCCGCGCGTACGACACACCTTCACACGCACCTCGTCAGGATAATACACTACGTCATCGTCCTCGTAGACAAACGTAAAATCCGTCGTCGTGCCGCTTTCCCGAAACCGTACGATCTCCAAATCGTCATATCCCAATTTTTCCAAAAATTGCTCGGCGATGCGTTCGGCGTTTTTCAAATCGAAATTTTCCGTATTGCAATCTTCATAATAATCGAACCGTATCAACGCGCCGTTTTGCTGATCGACTTCCGCAAACAATAACGTGCCTTTTTCATCATATCCCTGCACGTTATACGCTTTTTGCTTTCCGTTCACCGTTTCCCCAACGCATTGAAATTCTTTAATGCCGTAATCGGAAAAATAACCGTTACAAAGTTCCTCTGCGCGCGCAGGATCGAGTTTGGCTTCCGCCCCCTCTTGTCCGTCCGCGCCCGTCATGCCGCTTGCTCCTTCTTTTGGCATTGAACGCATACCTGCCCCCGTCATTTTATCTTTTATATCTTCCATCATCGCGCGGTTTTCTTCCAACGTCAGATTTTCTAAACGCCCCAAAGCGTCCCCTACCATACCCGCGCCGTCTTTCAAATATCCGCGCAGATCCTTATCGGTAAGTTTTTCCATCATGCCGTCCAATTCCATACGGATCGAATGATTGATCTTATACAATCCTTCCAAACGTTGCTTATCTTCCTCACTTAATTCGCCGCCGTTGCGCAATTTTGCCAACATACGCTCGCATTCCGCCGCCGTACGGTTGATAAATTCGGTGATATTGCGGTCTGCTTCCGCCGAAATCGGCAATTTTTCCAAATCCAATTCCGCAAGGCGCGCTTGCACCAACAAATCGGTTAAAATACGGCTTTGTTGCGCAGGCGAAGCGGAAATACGCACTCTGTCCAAATCGTCGTCTACGTGCTCCATAATGCCCGTCAACTCGTACATGGTACCCTTGTGCGCCGCCATCATACCGTTTTTTGTGTTGCGCATGTCGATCGCGCCCACCGTCACCGCCGTCGTCAAAGCCAACGTAACAACGCCCAACGAAACGACTGCCGCAAGCCAACCGCCATACCCTTTCGCGTGTTCGTGATGACGTTCGCGCTTATCTTTTTTTTCTGTTTTGCGTTGCGCTTTTTGCGTCTTTTTCTTCGATTGCGCTTGGTTTTTATTTGCCTTCGCGTGCGCGCGTTCCGTCAGCCGAGCCTCTTTTTCCGCCGCCCGTTTTTCTGCCAGAGCTTTCTTTTCAGCGGCGCGCTTTTCGATCAACGCTTTCTTTTCCGCCTTTCGTTTTTCGATTGCGGCGCGGCGTTCGGCTTTCTTCTTTGCGCGCGCTTCCGATTTTTTCTTTTGCGCGGCAAGGCGTTCTTCTTTCCGTTTTGCCTGTTCCTCTTTACGTTTCAACGCCGCTTCCACACGTGCTTTCGCCGCCTCGCTTTCCTTTTCCGCCGCGCCGTTTCCCGTTTCTGCGTTCATTTTTTTCACGTCGATCTTTTCCGATTTCTCCGCCGCCAATTTTTTAGCGGCTTTCGTCGAATCCCCCAATGCCGCGTCCCCTTTTGCGCTGGTTTCTTTCACGCTCGTTTTCACCGTCTTGGTTTTCCCGTCGGATTTCTTTACTGATTTTTCTTGCGCGATCGTTTCCACTTTTTCCGCACCTGCGGACGAATTTGTTGCTATTTCCTGTGTCTTTTTCATAATTCCTCCCTTAACAAACTCTTACGTTTCCTTTTTAAATGGCAAAAACGTGTTTACCGATCACCGTCACCGTCTGCCGATCGAAGATCCATGCGCTGGTTGCCACTGCGGGATTATAATAATAGATCGCTCCGCCTGTGGGATCCCAACCGTTGATCGCGTCCCTTGCCGCCTTCATCGCCGTTTCGTTGGGCGTCAAATTGATCTGCCCGTCCGACACCGCCGTAAACGCATGCTTTTGATACACAACACCCGATACGGTGTTCGGGAAAGACGGGTGCCGAACACGGTTTAACACCACCGCGCCGATCGCAACTTGCCCAGTATACGGTTCACCGCGCCCCTCTGCGTAGATCGTCCGCGCCAATAAATACACGTCCGCGCTGGAAAACCCGTTGACAGCCGATGCGTTCGAGCCGGCTTGATTGCTCAAAATCTCGTAAGAATTCGTCATTCCAAGCGCCTTATACGTGGCTGCGCCCACAACGCCGTCGGCAGTTAAACCGTTCTTTTTCTGAAACGCAATAACGGCAGATTTCGTTCCCGCGCCAAACACGCCGTCCACACTGCCGTTGTAATATCCCCACAACTTCAAGCGGCGTTGCACCTCTTTCACTTCGCCGCCTTTCGTTCCCTGCCGCAATACGGCAGCCGTCATCCATATTTCCGCATATTCCGTTTGCGGCGCGCGCGAAGCGGTGGCTTTATACACCCCAACCCCGACCGTCGGCAACAGCATTACGCCCGTTACCAACGCCGCAAGAATATTTTTTCTAATAGCTTTCTTCATGCTCATTCCTCCTATGTACCTCTCCGCCGAAAACTTTTTAACGGTTTTTTGACTTTAACGGGCTTTCCATTCCATTATGATCTCTTTTATTTTGCTTTTATACACAACGTTTTCGCCTACGGGCGCAACAAAGCACAACGGCGGATACACCACGCACCACCAATTATCCCCTTTTCCGCTGCCCAAATTGACGATCAGCGCCGTATATTCGCCCGACGGCAAAGTATACCCGTCGTAAACGCGCGTAGGGAACGTTTCCCTTTTCAATTCCGCCGTCGCTCCGTAACCGTATCCCCGTTGCAACAACGCTTGCGTCGCCACCACCGCGATCTTAGATAAATGCTCCCGCACGCCTTCCACTGCTTGCGCCTGCGTTTGATATCCTGCCACCAACGGCGTTAAATATTCCACGATCGCGTCCCGCACGTAATATTTCACCGCCTGCGCTTCTCCTTCGTTGGAATCGGCGCGGATATGGATACGCAAATATTCCTCGCCGCCCAATGCGCTTGTCACGCCCGATGCGTTCGATGCGCCCGTCGAACCCAAAGTTCCCCAAACGCCAAACGCCGTTAAACTTATTATGATTGACAATAAAAAAATTATGCAAACGTTTTTCATAAAAAAATAACCTCCGTTTTTTTACACGGAAGTTATTGACAATAATTTATTTTTTTATACGGCTAATTTCACAAATTTTATTGCGCGCATTTATTCCACGTCGCTCCATTTATGATGGTGCAATTCCCCTTCTTCCAACAAACCCGCATAATCGGTTTGCCGCAACGCCTCGTACAAAGCGATCGCCGCGGAATTTCCCAAATTCAACGAACGCGCCTCCGAAAACATAGGGATACGCAAACATTCTCCCTCGTGTTTCATCAGTAATTCTTCGGGCAGCCCCTTGGTTTCCTTGCCGAACACCAAAAAATCGCCGTCACGGAACGTCACGTCGCTGTGACGGTGACGCCCTTTCGTCGTAAAATAGAAAAATCGCGAATCGGGATATTTGGCTTGCAATTCGTCAAAGCTGTCGTAATAGGACACGTCAACCAAATGCCAATAATCCAACCCCGCCCGTTTTAAATATTTGTCCGTCACCTCAAACCCAAGCGGACGGATCATATGCAAATGCGTTCCCGTCGCCGCGCACGTCCGCGCAATATTCCCCGCGTTTTGCGGAATTTCCGGCTCGACCAAAACAATATGAAACATACTTCTTCCTCTTTTTATTTTTTACTTATTATAATACGTCCATTGTACTCCTATGCGCAAAATTTAGCAAGCGATTTCCCTTGTTTTTCTTAAATTTGCCTATTTTTTGTCAACGATCGACCGCCTATTCTTTTGTTTTTGCTTGCATAAACGGTGAAAAATGCGTCATACTGACGTTAAGAAGGCAATGCCTTTTAAAAATGGAGTTTATATGATAGAATTTGAAAAAACGGAAACTTTTAAAAACTTAGCCCGCAGTTTTGCGGGGGAATGTCAAGCGGGTATGCGCTATCAGATGATCGCAAAGCTTGCCATGAAAGAAGGAATGAAAACGCTTGCGGACGCGATCCGCACGATTGCGAAAAACGAAACGTTGCACGCTACGCAATTTTTCAACAAAATGATCGAAAAAACGGGCAGTCGCGATAACGTATCGTTTGAAGCAGGATATCCTTTCCACGCGGGAACGTTGGAGGAAGGCTTGAAATTTGCCGCTATGGACGAAAAAAACGAGATGGAAGATATCTATCCCTCGTTTGCCGTAACAGCAAAAAAAGAAGGCTTTGAAGACGTTGCCGCTCTTTATAAGATGATCGCGGAAGTGGAAGGACAGCACAAAATCGTTTTCCAATATCTTCACGACGGCGTAAGAAACGGCACGCTGTATAAAAGCGAAAGCCCTATCTTATGGATTTGCAGCGAATGCGGTTATATGCACGTAGCCACCGAAGCATGGAAAATTTGTCCGCTCTGTAAGGCGGAACAGGGTTACGTCGATTTGCACTTGCCTTTTGAAGGCGTACGAGAATAATCAAAAACAAATAGAAAACTAAATTTTTTAAACGCACTGTCTTCCCATTTTTTGATAAGGAGTAAAAAAAATGAAAGGTAATCAAAACAACAATCAAAACGGTAAAAACAAGAACTGCGGAAACAAAAATTGCGGCAATAAAAACTGCGGCAAAAACACGGAAAACAGCCACAGCTATCAAAACGGCGGCAATAATGACTAAGGGAAAAAAGAGCGCTCAACGCATACCTGCCCCCACCAAACGCGCTTTAGACGTGTTTGATGATCCGTCGAAAACCGACGTAAACGGCAGTTATACGGGAAAGCCGAAAAACAAGCGCGAAACACCCGTTCAAGATGCGGACGACCTTTAAAAATTTTTCTACAAGGTTCCCGTTAAAACGGATCGCGCCATCAAAAAAAGGAAGCTCCTATGCTTCCTTTTCTTTTTGCTATAAAGAAAAACCATGCGATAGTCGCGTGGTTCGGTAGAAGTTTACCGATAAGCCGAAATGTCATACCGACCGTGCGAAGCGAGTTGCTCCGCTCGGTATGACAAGGCTGTTTTGTAATGAGAAAGCCCGTTGACGGATAGCAAGTAACACGTGCATGACTAGAACAACAAAGAACACATTTGTGCTACGCTAGTGAACAAGGGCTATGCCCGAAAATAAAAACCACCCGATATTCGGGTGGATGATTATTACATTTTTGATTTAACTTACCCTATTAAAAATCGTCGTCTTTTTTCTTTTTCTTCCCGGATTTCGGCGTCGGCGCATCGTCGTCATCAAAGTCGTCGAAATCGTCGTCATCGTCATCGTCTTCATCATCATAATCGTAATAATCGTCTGCGGAAACGTATTCGAAGTCGTCTTTTTCTTCTTCGATCTCCTCTTCCTCGTTTTCCTCGTCTTCTTCATCTTCAAATTCGGAATCGGGAATATCGATATCCAATTCTTCTTCCTCATCGTCGAGATAACTTCTCCACGATGCGTCTTCTTTATCTTCGTCTTCCTCCGTTTCCTCGTCTTCGTATGCGCTCTTTTTCTTGCAATCTTCGCACATCTTTTCGCCGTAGATCATATAATTTTCGCCGCAAATGGGGCAAAGTTCCATTTCTTCTGCATTTTCCTCAGCTTCAAAACCGTCGGTAAATGTTTTTTCACCGCTCAGTTCTTTTACGCAAACGTCGCAAAATTCTTGTTCGTCCGCA
>JAFTPQ010000015.1 GCA_017463205.1 Clostridia bacterium | reverse complement strand
CAAGGGGCAGCCGCCGATATAGAGATTGACGGTTTTCAATTCCGTACCGTCTTGCTTCGCAAGGCGGTGTAAATATCTTTGCGCATCTTGCGAAAAGCTGTTCCCAATTGATAAAATTTTCATAACAAACTTCCTCTATATTTTGTTTTTTGTAAGACAAACTAAACTTTCAACGTGGGTCAAGACTCCAAAAGGTCTCAAAACCTGCCCAAAATAGGGGTTGTAACTCCAAAAAGTCTCAAATTTAAGAGAGGTCATAAGACGTATATCCACTATCGATAATGGCTTGCCTTAATGCTTCAAAGCGTTTTCTTTTTTTGAAAACAAAAAGACTTCTGAACACAAACTTAATCGAAATGCTTGAGGAATAAAATTTGAAATACCATTTTGTTACATCTCGTTCTGCTACGCAAGATGCGGTAGGACCATTCATTGCGCAATCCTCAAAACTAATGAAATGCTTTCTGTCAAATTCGTCGGCATAAGTAATACCTTCGTTAGTGATTTGAATAATGCTTGTATCATTCATTTCAAGCTCGGTTAACCCTTTTTGCTGTTCATGTACAAACTCCAAAGCATAGAAATATATATCCTGATCTTCCCACTCGCCCGCTTCTCTTTTTCCATTTAGATATGTGTGGTACCCCCAATGGCAGGGTTTAATCTCAAGCGTATCGGAATTGTAATGGATAATGATTTTATTGTTTTCTAAACTGATATTCAGAACAGCATCGCTTAAATCATCGTATAATTCTTCGATGCTTTTGTAATTTCGATGATATACTTTATACAGTTTTTCGTTGTCATTCATTGCCTTACTCCTTTCGATATGTTATACTAAACAGCTGTAAATTATATTTTCGAGTTTTGCTCAAAACTCACATTTGTCCCAAAGGGATTTTTGAGCATTTTTCGATTTCGAACACCGTTTTTTGAAAATCTTACTCAAAAAGGCTGAAAAAGCCCATTTTAGGGGCAAAATCGCTTATTTTTGGGACAGACAACGACAGACTCGACTGTTTGGTTTGGGGACATATATTCCGTTTTCAACGAAATGTAAGTTCGTCTCGCGCCGACGGCGAACTCAAACACGTAGACACACCCGTTTCCGTTGTTCTTCAACCAATAAAAAAGAAACGCCTCTTTGCATCCGTGCAAGCACGGTACAAAGAGTATTTCCTTTTTTTTATGCCTTGCGCGCAAGGCAAACGATCGTCTCCACGTGTTTGGTTTGGGGGAACATATCATACGGCTGGATCTTCGTCACTTCATAATATCCCTTCAACGTTTCCCCTTCCGCTACGTCTGCGTAAGCGGGATTTTTCACCAATTCACCGTCTTTTTCGATCAATCGCCCCGTCAAAATTCCCAAATCCCGCGCCAACGTTGCGGGGTTGCAACTGATGATCGTCAACTGCGGTATTTTACTCTCCAACAATGCTTTCAATACGCTTCGAGCAATACCTGCCCGCGGCGGATCAAGGATCAAACGCAATTTCTCCCCTTTTTCCTTTTTTAACACCGCCGGCAATTTTTCCTCTACGTATCCGCAAATATTCGTCATATTCGCCAACTTGTTTTTTACGCGCAACGATTCGGCGCAACGGGACGCTTCTTCTTCCAACTCGATCCCATACACTCGCTTCACTTTCTTTGCGATCATCGCCGTCAACAAGCCGCCCCCCGAATATGCGTCGATCACCACTTCGTCGCCGTCTTCACACACCGTCTTTAACGCGTCTTTATACAGCTTCGACCGCACGTTTTCATTCACCTGCAAAAAGGTCACCGGCCCTGCCTCATACCGTATCCCATGCTCCTGAGCCTCAAAAAAGCCGCTACCATGTACGAGTTGAAATTCTTTTCCGAAAATTACGTTGGTATCCGAATTGTTAAAATTCAAATATAACGTAACTTCCGAAAACGCTTCTTTAAGCATCTCGATCAAATAGGATAAATTGGGCAAATTTTTCTTCGCCGTCACCAACGTCACAATGTAATTTCCGCCGATCTCACGCGCTACGATATGCCGTACCGAACCCGTTTTATTCGCCTCGTCATACCCTTTCACCGCGCATTCCGTCATATACCGCTTGACGATGGCAATTAATTTTTCCGCCCATTGCGGGTGAATTGCGCAAGCGTTGACAGGCACGATCCGATGACTGTGTTCCGCATAAAACCCGATCACCGTCCCCCCGTCCTTATCCACGCCCACGGGGATCTGCAATTTGTTTCGATATCCATACGGCTGATCGCTTTTCACCGTAAGCGGCACTTCGATATTCAACCCCGCAATTTTACGCAGAGCGTCTTTCACCACGCCGCTTTTATGTAAAAGCTGCATCGGATAATCCAAATGTTGCAAGCAACATCCGCCGCAACGCAAAAACACCGGGCACTTTTCACGCACCCGTTCTTCGGCAGGCGTCAACACTTCTTCCACCTTGCCGTACCCGATATTTCCTTTCACTTTCAGCACTTTAAACCGAACTTTTTCGCCCGGTAAACAAGCAGGCACGAAAAAGGTGATCCCTTCGTGCCTGATGATGCCTTCACCGTTCGAGCCAATCGCATCAGTCACGGTGCAAATACTATCGTTTTTTTCTATCATAAATCCGCTTCCCTCCCTTTTTTATTCTTCCGAACCAAACGGTTGAGGTTTTGGTTTATCCTTTCCTTTTTGGCAATTTTTTTGTACGCCAACGCTCTTTAATGATACGTCAACGCAACCCTGCCCCCTTCATTTTCGTTTTATCCGCGATACAAAAGCGTTGATCGCCGTTCGCATCCGAAACATAACGTAATCGTAAAACACGAAAAATAACGATCCGAAAATCAACAAAACGGGGATAATATACCGATCGACAAACGGGATCGTCGTGGTAGCGGCAAATACAAACCGCCAAACCAAATACATCGCCACGTCAAACCACAATGCTTTGCCGACGCACGCCATCGTCGTCGGGATCTTCGTTTTCAACTGCAATTCGTTCACCAACGGATGCAGCCCGAAAAACACGATAAACGGCAACAGATCGAAAAACCGCGCCGCGCCGAAAATCAAGCTTAAAATGCACGTCGCCACGTACGCAAATACGTATCCGCGCACACTTTTTTTCGCCAACGGCAACATCAAGGCGATACACGCCATCATATAGCCCGTAAACAGCAAAATTTCAGAATATACGCCTACGGTAAGGAAAATAGTCGCCAACGCGCAAGCCAGCGCAGAAAGCGCAATTTCATATGCCGATACCCGTTTCATCGTTTCCAACCGTTATCGGCAACCGCAACAAAGATTGAATAAGCAGTTGATACACAAATTGGCGTAACAGCACGTCATACAATCGGTACACGCATTTCCGCCCATTTGCCCGTGATCTACGGGATCGGTATTGGTATAGGGATTTTGCGTTTGTTGCTGATGCGCCGATTGTTGGCGATATTCGTTTTTCGCATTCAATTTCCCGTACGCTTCTTTGTATTTACGGTTATCGGGATCCATTTGCATTGCGATTTCCAGCTGTTTTTTGCTGTCGCTACTCCAATTTTTCTTATAGAATACAACTGCTTGTAAATAATGCCATTCCGCGCCGCGTTCGTTAAATTCGTCCAATTTCGTCTGCGCTTCCGCCACTTTATCTTGCTTCAAAAGTGCGGCGATCGCCTCGTACGCATCGTCTCCGTCCGTATTTTCGCCGTGTTCCATACGCGACATCATCACTTCACGGTACGCCGTTTCCAGCTTCGTCAAATTTTTCGCCGCTTCGTTCCCTTCTTCGCCGTCCAACCACCTGTCTTCGCTGTATTCAGCCTTCAAATCTTCATAACGGTTGGTAATTTCTTCGTCCGTCGCTGTTTCGTCCAAACCGAGAAATTCGTAATATTCGTTCATAGCCACTCCAAAATCCAAAACGACCTCGTCGTTGTTTTTCCTTATTTATTATCGGTGATTTGCGGCGTTTTATCCCGCTTGCAATCACATCCGCGCCCGTCCATGATCCGCTTTGTCATCATCGGCAGTCCCCTCAATAAAATATTGTCGGAAAGATCGCGGTTAAATTTAAAATCGATTTGCGACAAATGCTCGCGAATGTCAAAAAACAATGCGTGAAAAGCATATCGCACTTCTTCCCCGCTTTTCCCTTTTAACAGGTCGGCGCGGCACTCCGCTTTATACGCAAGCGCAAACGGATTATACGCGCCCTTTTTCCGATCTTTGTCATAATCATCCAATGCGTCGATCAAATACACCCATTTCCCCACGGCATAAAACAAGCCGCGCGTATGCGCCGTCGCCTTCTCTCCCAACACATAATCGGAAAAATCTGCCAACAGTGTCGCCGATGGGTCCGCAGAGCGGTCTAAACTGTCCGTTTTTGCACGTTCCACCTTTCCTTGCTCGATCATACTATCCCGTACGATGCGCTCGATTTCGGGGTATTTACGGCGCGATTTTTGAAAGCCTTTTTTAAACCACCAACGTTTCCCTTTTCCGCCGTCCCCGTCTTGCACGTCGTCGGTATATTTATAATACACCATCAGCGTGTTTAACGCGCCCAATTGCCTCGTCAGCTCGTCTACGTTCGCCATTTGTTTCGAGCGGATACAGTGCGTAAGACAATGCTGTTTTTCGATTACAACGTCTTTGCCTGCAATATTGTGTAAAATGACGGAGAGAAAGGTGACGTCGTACGTCAACCCCATCCGCGCCGCCTGACCGCACACCTCCGCGATCCCTTTGCAAACGCCGCAATACATCGCTTGATACAGCGTTTGATCTTTTATAAATAGATAAGGCGTATCCACGCGCACGTATCCGAACATAGTTCTCCTTCCGCAATTTCAACCGATCGAGTTTGATTTCATTATACCACACTCTTATCAAAAACGCAAATGCAAAATTCCGACCCTTTATGCTGTTCACAAGAAATGACGGAATTTATCACCTATTTAACAAACAACGCTTATAAAACCGATACCGCGTGGCAAACGATTATTTTTCGTCAAACGTCTTCCCGAGTTTGCTTAAATAATCGTAAACCTGCGTTCTTACAGTTCTATGATCGGTGATTTCCACGCGATCCATATCGCCAAGGCGGATATGCTGTCTCCGCCGCCATCGCCAAAACGTCGCCCACGTATAATATTTCTTCTTTTCGATACCCGTTTTCTTTGGCATACGCCATAATCGAGTCATATTTATTATACGCTTTTTCCGTAAAATCAAACGAAGACGAACCGCCAATATACACCGTGTAATCGGGAAATAATTGCAACACTTCGGGATACAACACTTTACGCTTTTCCCGCGTGGGATCCAATGCGATCTTATCCGCAGCGTCCGCTTTTGTTCCCAACAACGGAAACGTCACCATTCCCGTTGCGTGAAATTCCACCGACTCCCCTTTGTATTGCGTATAACCGTACTTTTTACGAAGATATTCGGCTTTTTCAAGCTGCTTTTATTAATAAAACTTCTCCATTAATATCGGTTTCACTTGCTCTGTCAACCCCAAATCGTGGATCAGCGTCAAAACAGTGTAACGATCGCGAACGGTGTATGCTTTTTCTATCATTTCTTCCATCGTTTCCTTGCGTACGCCGATTTGGGAGAACCGAACGGGACACCCAAGTTGTTGCAACATATTTCTTACAGTTTCTTCGCTCGGCAATTCTTCGGCAAGTTTATACACTTCTTCCGCGCCTTCAAACTGTATTTTTTGCGTTTTCAAATAATTATAAAGCGTAATCGAAACCAACGTACCGATGGCGACTTTCACACCGTGTAAAGGAATTTTTTCCCCACGACGAACAAAATCCATTTCCAAAAAATGCGATTGATGATGTTCGCTGCCGCTTGCCGGACGGGAATTGCCGCAGATCGCCATAGACGTTCCCGCAACAATTAACGCGTTCATCAAATTTTCCACCGCTTTCGCTTCGTATCTCGTCAAGCTTTCAAACGAATCCACAACAGCCGTACGCGCTTTTTCCATCAACGCAAACGCTTCCTCATGGATAGGCTCTCCTTTTACGATATGCGCCATTTTCCAATCGGTGAGGCAGGTATATTTACCGATGATATCGCCAAAGCCCGCCGCCGTCATTTCATGGGGCGCTTTGCGGACAATTTCCAAATCTATCAAAACGTCCGACGGCGTATGCACTTCGTCCGTCACTTTCAAGCCTCCGCGCATCAACGCCGCGCCCTTAGAACAATATCCGTCCATACTCGCCGCCGTTGCCAATACGCCGCATTCGATACCCAACCGTGTGGAAACGGATTTCGCCATATCATTTAACGTACCGCTTCCCACCGCCAACACGTATTCGCTCTTTTTCGCCGTTTCATAGGCTTGTTCGCATTTATCCTCGGACGGCATCAATTCTTCGTCGGGATATTCCACAGACAAAACTTCTTTTGCAAAACAAGAAAGTTTTTCCTTTATCCATTCCGCATACGGCTTGGTGTTTACGTCGTAGATCACCGTCACCGTTTTATCTTTCATGCGATTAAAAAAACGATCAAACCCACTTTCGTGATAATATTCAATATTCATTTCCTCATTCTCTTTTGACGTTCCCTAAAAGCGAACCGCTATTTTTCGTCCGGAACGGGAATGATCTCCCCATCGGCAAACTTCATCACTTCCGCCGCCATTTTTTGCAAATCGTTTGCGACCACCGTTTTAAAACGCAACGGGCGATAACGCAATTCTAACAAGCACTTCGGCGGTTTCATCGCCGTAAGCAAATTCAAGCGTTTGATGCCTTTAAAGCTGTCCTTTACGTCGTTCCCCGATAATGCGTACAACACGTCCTGCGGAAATTTATACGGGTTTGCCGTAGAAAGCACCACGATCGGCGTTTTGTCGGGATGATCCTCCGTGTCGATCGCCAATTTATACGAATCGTACACCGCCAACGCAACCCCCGTATGCGTATCCATCGCATAACCGTATTCGTCAAATACGCCGTACATCGCTTCCACCGTGTCGTCTTCACTGGCAAAACCGCCCACAAAATCACGGTCGATCTTCGCCTTTTCTTCCGTCGTGATCGCGTAATATTTCTGTTCGGCAAGTTGTTTCATACGGCTTGCCGTCAATTCCGCATTTCTGCCGCTTACCTCAAACAACAACCGCTCTAAATTGGACGAAACCAAAATGTCCATAGACGGCGACATCGTACGGAAAAAGTTCCGCTTTACGTCGTATTCCCCTTTCGCAAAGAAATCGGCAAGCACTTTGTTACGGTTCGACGCGCAAACAAGCTTCCGTACAGGCAACCCCATTTGCTTCGCGTACCAACCTGCCAAAATGTCCCCGAAGTTCCCCGTGGGAACAACGAAATCGATCTCGTCCCCCATTTCGATCTGCTCGGAAGAAACCAAATCGAGATACGCCGAAAAATAATAGGCGATCTGCGGCGCTAAGCGTCCGAAATTGATCGAGTTTGCACTGGAAAGCCGAATGTTCTTTTTTGCAAGATCAGCGTTAAATTCTTCGGAGGAGAACAATTTTTTAACGGCGCGTTGGCAATCGTCGAAATTCCCTTTTACCGCCGAAACAAATACGTTGTTTCCGTCTTGGATACACATTTGCAAGCGTTGCATTTTTGCAACTCCTTCGTCGGGATAAAACACCGCCACTTTTACGCCGGGTACGTCGCGGAATCCTTCCAACGCCGCCTTGCCCGTGTCGCCGCTCGTTGCCGTCAAGATCATAATTTCCTCTTTGATCCCCGTCACTTCACAACTCTTTTTCAACAGATAGGGCAACACCGTCAGCGCAACGTCTTTAAATGCACACGTAGGACCGTGGAACAGCTCTAAAACGTAGAGTTCTCCGTCGATCTTCACAAGCGGCACGGGGTCGTCCCCTTCAAACGTAGCGTACGCTTTTTCGCAGACTTCTTTCAAAAAATCCGCCCCCAAATCGTCGGCAAGATATTTCCCTAACACCAACGCCGCGCGTTCGGGATAATTCATTTCCATCATCGCGGTCATTTCTTCCGCCGTTACGGTGGGGAAGGTTTCCGGCACGTACAAACCGCCGTTTTTTGCCAACCCTTGCACGATCGCTTGCGCGCCCGTCACCTTTTCTCCGCCTCTTGTGCTGATAAAATACATATTTTCTACCTACCTATGAATTTATGAACTTTTCCCCCCAACGTTCCGCCAACGTTCCGTTGGATCATGTCTTTCTATCCCTCGTTACTGAAACTTGTGACCGTATCGCTACCCAATAAGGGGTTAAGGGGCATTGTCCCTTACGGGTGTGGGCAGCCAACGTTCCGTTGGATTATATCTTTCTATCTTTCTTTATTGATATTAATAACCTTGTCGTTGCCCGATAGGAAGTCAAGAAACTCAGTTTCTTGTCAGGGTGCAGGGGCGGAAGCCCTTGCAAAGTAAAGCCCCCATTAAGCAAGCTTTGCTTGCGCTCTACTGCGTAGCAGTCGGGGCAACGCGTGTCGTTGCCCATTTTAAATCCCAGCCACAACTTTGCCACAAGGTAAAACTTCACTCGCGAAGCGAACTTCACTTGTCATCAGACAAACTTCACTTGCAGCGCAAATTTCTCCCCCTACTTAAAACAGAAAGCCGAACGGAAAGACCGCTCGGCTATCCCTCCAAACGTTTTCTTCTCTCGTCATCCAACCAACTTGCTTTTGCCGCATAACATATCATTGTATAACAGCCAAAGCCACCCGTCGGATACGCCGATCGTCAATCTGGTAATTAAAGATATTTCGTTACGAAATCGGGAAGTTCTTCCTTCGCCGCCGAAACGGAAACCGTCACAACAAGATTGTTCGCCGTCGCCACCTTTTCTAACATATAGAAGAATTCTGCCATCTCCTGAACCGACTTGCCTGCAATACGTGCAATGCCGTCGATATAAATGTACTCGTTATCGTGGTTGCCTGCAATAACGCCCTTTACAAAACCGCACAACGCAGCTTCGCCTGCGATATTATATTCGCTTACGTCGATGAAACGCACTTCGCGTTCTAAATCGTACATATAACGTTTCGTATCCGTGAGAAAGATCAGATGCCCCTTAGCAACTTGCACGGCTTCGTTCGCCGCATCTATCATCATCTTGGTTTTACCCGTCCCTTTTGCGCCATAAATAACTTTGATCATAATTAAAATCCTCCCAGATTTTTTTACTCTTACTCCGAAGAAGAAATTGTACTTTCCTCGGTTTATTATAGTTTAGCAGATTTTGCGCGGAATTTCAAGACTTTTTTGAAAATTTTTCCGTATTTTTTTAAATTTTTTTTATATTTTTTAAAAAAAGCATAAAACAGGCGTTTTTTTTCGCCTGTTTTTTACGTATTTTTCAATTTTTTCCGTCTTGCGCGATCTATACGCGCTTTTTATACGGATCTTGTCACCGCTCATTTCAATTCGCCGACAAACCGTTTAATCCGCGCCAAACCTTCCGTCATATCTTCCTCGCTCAACGCATACGACAAACGCACGCAATCGTCCGCGCCGAAAGATACCCCCGGCACCGTCGCCACCTTTTCCGCTTCCAACAATACGTCCGCAAACGCAACCGAATTATCGATCGTCTTGCCGCGATATTGCTTGCCGTACAGATCGTTCACCGCCAACATCACGTAAAATGCGCCGTCCGGCTCGATCGCGCGCACCCCGTCGATCTCCTCGATCAAGGACAACAATTTTTTACGGCGTCCGTCAAACACCGAAACCATCGCTTGCACTTCCGCTTCGGGCGCAGCCAACGCCTCGATCGTCGCGTATTGCGAAATGGAACTCGCGTTGCTGGTCGCATGGCTTTGGAAAGAATCGATCGCCTTCGCTACGTCCGCAGGAGCGGCAAGATATCCGATTCGCCAGCCCGTCATTGCATACGTTTTCGATACGCCGTTGACGGTAATCGTTAAATCTTTCATTTTTTCACTGCATTTCGCAATGGAGAAAGGCTTTACGCCGTTATAACATAATTTTTCGTAAATTTCGTCCGCAAGCACGAAAATACCCGCTTCTTCGCACACTGCCGCGATCGCCCGAACTTCCGCTTCATTGTACACCGCGCCCGTCGGGTTGGAAGGGGAATTGAAAATCAACATTTTCGTTTTGGGCGTGATCGCCGCTTTCAATTCCGCCGCGGAAAATTTATATTTGTTTTCTTTTTTGCAAGGTAAATATTTGGGAACGCCGCTGCACACTTTCACCACTTCGGGATAGGTCAACCAATAGGGTTGAGGAATGATCACTTCGTCGCCGTCGTCCAGCACCGCATAACAAGCGTTGAAAATGGAATGTTTTGCGCCGTTGGATACGATGATTTGCGAAGGTTCGTAATCCAGCCCGTTGTCTTTTTTGAATTTATCGCAAATCGCTTTGCGCAAGGACAACAAGCCCGCCGACGGCGTATATTTCGTATACCCGTTGTCCAACGCCGCTTTCGCCGCGTCGATGATGTGTTGAGGAGTGTTGAAATCGGGTTCGCCAACGCCGAACGAAACAACGTTTTCCCCCGCTTGTTTCATAGCTTTAGCTTTTGCCGAAATCGCCAACGTTAGCGACGGAGAAATCGCCGATATTTTGGATGCTATTCTGTTCTTCATCTGTACTTGCTCCGTAGGTTAAAATTTTTTCGCTTATTATTGTACCTTTTTTTTAGAAATAATGCAACCCGAAAGCATACGTTTTTAAAAAAAATTATCGAAATTTTTAAAAAAAGTTTTGTTTGTATTAATTTTTTCGATTGCAAACGTTCCGCAAGCGTTCCGCTTGACCTTAACTTTCTATCTTTCGTTGCTGGGACTTGTAACCGTATCGTTCCCCAACAGGAAGTCAAGAAACTCAGTTTCTTGTCAGGGTGCAGGGGCGGCAAGCGTTCCGCTTGACCTTGACTTTCTATCTTTCGTTATCGGAACTTGTAACCATATTGTTACCCAACGGAAGTCAAGAAACTCAGTTTCTTGCGGGTGTGGGCAGAGCCCACGAAAAGAGTAGCCCCAAGTTAAGCAACCGATAGGTTGCGCCACTACTGCGAAGCAGTCACCAACGTTCCGTTGGATTATATCTTTCTATCTTTCTTTATTGATATTAATAACCTTGTCGTTGCCCGATAGGAAGTCAAGAAACTCAGTTTCTTGTCAGGGTGCAGGGGCGGAAGCCCTTG
>JAFTPQ010000020.1 GCA_017463205.1 Clostridia bacterium | reverse complement strand
GCGACGTTTGAATATTTTATTTCATTGCTTGTAACGGGCGCATATTTAGCGAAAATAACTTCTGCAATCGGTATGTCGGACACGGCGACGGGGATTTTGACTTCGTTCGTATCCCTCGGTTGCGGATTTCAGATCATAGCGATTTTTCTTGCCAATAAAAGACCTGTAAAACGTTGGGTGACAGTGTTGCATAGCCTAAATCAATTATTTTTTGCATTGATTTATCTCGTGCCGTTTATCGAGATGACACAAACACAAAAAACAGTTATATTTATCGTTTTCCTGTTGCTTGGACATATTATCAATAACGTGGTAAATTCCCCGAAAATCAACTGGTTTATGTCGCTTGTGGATGATAAAAAACGGGGTAGCTTTACGGCAAGTAAAGAGATGGTGTCTTTAATCGGCGGAATGGTGTTTTCCTTTGTTATGGGCGCGGTAATAGACCATTTCGAAGCGATAGGCGATCTCAACGGCGCGTTTATCGTCTGCGGTTTAAGCGTGTTTGTATTGATGTTATTGCATAGCGCAACTTTGATTTTTTCCAAAGAAAAGGAAAGCGAAGCACAAGAGAAAATTCCCAGCAAACAGTTGTTGGGTGAGCTAATACGTGATAAAAATCTTTTTAAGGTCATTTTGGTTTCTGTGCTTTGGAATGTTGTCAATTATTCGGCTACGCCTTTCTACGGCTCGTATCAAATCAAAGAGCTTGGTTTTACGATGACATTTGTTTCTATTTTGTCTGCGGCGTATGCGATTGTTCGCACGATATTTTCCAAGCCTATGGGAAAGTTTGCAGATAAATATTCGTTTGCGAAGATGTTGAATATTTGCTTTATTATAATGCTCGTAGGTTTTGGTATAAATATATTCACCGTTCCCGAAAACGGCAAGGTGTTTTATACCGCGTATTATATGTTAAATGCGATTGCAATGGCTGGTATAAATAGTGCCGTCATCAATCTTATTTACGATTACGTGGATAAGGAAAAACGTATAGGCGCGTTGGCGTTAAAGAGTACGTTGGCTGGATTTGCAGGCTTTTTTACAACACTTTTGGTTAGTCCATTGGTGTCGTATATTCAAAAGAATGGAAACACGTTTTTAGGATTAAACGTATATGCGCAGCAAGTGGTATCCGTTATTGCGGTGGTATTGCTTACTGTGCTGCTGATTTATTTGAATACGGTAGTAAGAAGAATTAAGGATTAGCGTATTGATAAAATTGTAGACAATTAGATTAAAAAATTTTATCGATTGAGAAATCCCTTCTAAATAAAGGGATTTAGCACTTTTTAATAGGGGTTACAAGCCTATTAATCTTTACATATTAAGTTAAATATAAAAACGTAAAAACGAGCAGTGTTAGTGTGTAAATCGCTAAAGTCCGCTCGTTTTTAATTATAGGAATTTGACGCTATAACAAGATGAAAAGGTTTATGTATAACATAGGAAATAATTTGAAAAGGTCTGATTATTTACGTAAAAAAGCTTGAAAAACTTTTTTTAATGTGTTATAATTATTATGAAATAGTATTATTAGAGGGGGGTAAAGTATGTTGTTTAGAAAGATGGAAACGACTATTCGAAAGCATTTAACATCTAATTCGAGTAAGATTATGCTTATCGATGGTGCTCGGCAAGTCGGCAAAACATATATTATCCGTTATGTTGGTAAGTCGTTGTACAAAAACTATATCGAGATTAATCTTGTGGAAGATTTTAAGCGTGAGCAATTATTCGCGAATATTACTTCAGTAAATGATTTTTACTTTAAGTTAAGCACAAAGTATGGGGATTTAATGGGTACTAAACGGAATACGTTAATTTTTTTGGATGAAATTCAAACGTATCCTGAGTTAATCACTATGCTTAAATTTTTAAGGCAAGACGACAAATTTACGTATATTGCTAGCGGTTCGTTGCTTGGGGTTACTCTTTCCTTAACATCTTCTATTCCAATGGGAAGTATTCATGTTATAAGAATGTATCCGCTTGATTTTGAAGAATTTATCAAAGCCAATGGATTCAACGACTTTGCAATCAATGCGCTGAAACAATATTATTTAGAGAAAAAATCTTTAGATGAGGCGACGCACAATCGACTGTTGGATTTATTTAAGAAATATCTTCTTGTAGGTGGACTTCCTGATGCTGTTAATGCTTATATAGAAACAAAAAATATCACAAAAATTCGTGCGATTCAAGAAGAAGTACACCAGTATTATGCGGCAGATGCTACTAAATACGATAAAGAGAAAAAACTTGTAATTCGTAAGATTTACGATATGATTCCTTCCAATCTTGAGAATAAAAAGAAACGAATCGTCTTCAAAGACATTGAAAACAAGAACAAAGGATTATATGAGCATTATCAGGATGAGTTTGAGTATTTGACGAGTGCAGGGATTGCTCTTTCCGTAAACGCAATTACAGAGCCAAAATTCCCCGTTATACAGTCGAGTAAAAAGAATCTTTTGAAATTGTATATGAATGATGTTGGTATTCTTACAGCTATTCTATATAAGAATAATCCTACGGCAATCCTTGATGATAAAAGCAGTATTAACCTTGGAACGGTTTATGAAAATGTGGTGGCGACGGAATTGAAAGCACATGGTTTTGATTTATTTTATTATGACGTAAGAAGCAAAGGGGAGGTGGATTTTGTAATTGACGATTACGATGCGCTTTCTGCATTACCGATTGAAGTGAAGTCGGGGAAGAACTATGCGATTCATAAGGCAATTAATACATTCCTTGCGAATGAAACTTATAATGTAAAAAAGGGGATTGTGTTATCCAATACACGTGAAGTTAAGGTTGAAGAAAATGGCACTGTATATTTGCCTATTTACTACGTTATGTTTTTTAAGCCCAATCAAGAAGAGAACATTATTCTTAATTAACTGATTACATTGTGTAGAGTTTTAATATAGGTGATACAATGAGTTTGGAAGAGACAAAAGAAAAAATTATTAAGAACAATGAGAAGATTTCAGAATTATTGCGCGAAAATGAGGACTTGTTGCGAGGAGAAGGCTTCGATTTGCCTAATGAAAATTTTGTGGTAGGGGACTGGTATAAAATAAAAATACCAAGCGGATATATTCGTAACACGACATATTTTTATGAGAAATACCATTTGGATGATATCGTAAAAAAATGGCAAGTGAAGGCGAATATCTCCTATTCTTTTCAGCTTTCGGATTTCTATAATTATTTATTTAATAGGTTTAATCTTTGGGGATCAGTTGTTATTATATTTTATAAGAATGCTATTATTAATTTGGTTTCCATTTTTGAAGCATTGATTCTTGAGTGTGCGAATAATATTTGCGAATGTCCTGGTGAATGTCAAAAGGTAGCTGCTTGCGAAGTTCATTTTTCCAAAGGGGCGCGAAATAATTCGTATGCCGCACTTGTTCGCATG
The DNA here is from genome assembly GCA_017463205.1 of Clostridia bacterium. Lineage (GTDB taxonomy): Bacteria > Bacillota > Clostridia > Christensenellales > Borkfalkiaceae > Scatosoma. The sequence continues at coordinate 24,180 of JAFTPQ010000020.1, read as the reverse complement.
AACGATTTGGGGATTATCTCTTACAATCAAGAAAAAATGATGCGTATAAAAGAAATTATAGAATTGAGAAATAGGGTTCATATACGATTAGCGGAGCAAAGTGAGTTTAACAGTGCTGATTTTTGTTTGGATTTACACAATGAAGTATTAACCTTGATTCAAGAATTAAGCGAAGATATTTATAAAAATGGGGTTAAGCTTTATTCGTGTTGTAATCAAGAAGAGAAAGTATGAGTACTCCTTGTGAGAGTTATGGGGAATAATTTATGGATGAATTAAAAATAACACATTATCCTAATCCAAATTGGATTCCAGAAGATTGATTAACAAGTTTACTATATAAAAAATTGGATTCAAATGATATGCCGCTCCAAAAGTTTGTCTAACTTTTTGGGCGGTGTTTTAAGTTCCTGTCAAAGCATCTATCCCAAGAGGAACGGGAACGATTGCGTGTTTGCGTGAAGAGCTTTCCGCAATAGATAGACAGCATTAATATTGCCTATTTGGATGATATAACAGTCGTAATAACGTGATTTTAATTGGCGAATAAAATTATTCCCAAGCGTTTAATTTTTTTCTTCACGCAAGAGGTATTCGTTGGACAAGTCGCGATATTGTAAAGGTAATTCCATGTGTTAATTTTCGTGAAAGAAGGTTGAGAAAGTGGCAACTAAATGGTAACTTTAAATTTTACAAAACGCTGAATCCCTTATAAATAAAGAGTTGTAGCAATTTTGAGAATTTCAGACAACTGGCTGTTATCCATACACATGATTTAGTTTAAAGAACGGAATAAATAATAGAATTGGGTAAAATAAATAAAAAAGCTATTTTTTACTTGAAAATATTAAAAAATAGCCTTAATGTATATGAAATTGGAAGGTATAAAGCTTAGATTGATGCCACAATGAATCGGCGAAAGATTGGCGAATAAACGCTGAAAGCCTTTAAAATAAAGAAGTTTTGGAATGCGTTTTTAGGTTCGAATCCTCTCTCTGCGCCAACGCAAAAAGGTTTCAGCGATTGGCTGAAATCCTTTTTTATGCCTTTTTTTTGCGACACACGATTTTTAGAACGTGGGAAAGATATTAAATTTTAAGGCTTCTTTTCGCTTAAATTCGTCCATAGGTTTGATTTGAAGTGTTAAAGTCGAAGTGATTTTTCGTTGACAAAAAAAGGTGAGTATATTATAATAAAATAAAATTTATGGAAATTAAAGGCAAGGGATAAAATGTTCGAGATAGAGAATGGGGTGTTAAAGAAATATACGGGGAAAGACAGTAAAGTGGCTGTTCCCAACGGCGTAACCGTTATTGGCGAAGGTGCGTTTGAAGGTTGCGCAGAAGTGGAAACGGTAACGCTGCCTGACGGATTGAAACATATCGAAGGAAAAGCATTTGCTGATTGTCAAAAATTAAAACAAATTAACATTCCGAACGGCTTGCAAACAATCGGCTACGTTGCGTTTTGGTGGTGCGATTCTTTGCAAAAAATTCATCTGCCCAAAAGTGTTGGCAGTATTGGCGAGGCGGCGTTTTTTCATTGTTCTCAAGTAAAAATTACGGCACACGTTTCCTTGCAAAAATTGCCGATAAATCAATGGAATGTTCAACATCGCCCTATACAATGGGAATCAACGAACGAACAGGAAATACAGCGGGGGAATTTTGATATTGAAAACGGGGTTTTAAAGGGATATCACGGCAAATCCGCCGAGGTAGAAATTCCGTATGGCGTAAAAGAAATTGCGCCGAAAGCGTTTTATGAAAACGGCGATATAAAAAACGTATATTTGCCTGAAACACTGGAAAAGATCGGCGACGAGGCGTTTTTCGGATGCGGCGGATTAAAATGTTTGATATTACCTAAAAACGTTGTGCAAGCGGGGAAAAAAGCGTTTGCGTATTGCGAACGGTTAGAATGGATCATTCTGCCTTTGAAATTGAAAAAAATAGGCGTAGACGCATTTCGGTTTTGTCGCAACGTAAAAATATATGCAGAGGCGGAAAAGAAACCGTTTGGCTGGGGAGGATTGCTCGGCGGGGATTTCAATCCCGACAAACGCCCCGTTGTGTGGGCGTATGTAACGCATGAGCAAAGAGAAAACGCCCGTAATTTTAAAATAAAAAATGGTAGGCTACAGAGCTATATAGGTGAAAGCGCAATTGTAAAAATTCCTTATGGCGTATGGCTGATAGAGCAAAAAGCTTTTAAAGAAAAACATATTACCAACGTAGAATTTCCTTATGGATTATCCTGTATAGAGGATGAGGCGTTTTTTAAATGCGCCCTATTAAAAAAATTGGTTTTTCCCGACACTTTAAAAGAAATAGGAAAACGAGCCTTTTCTTACTGCGCCTCGTTGGAAAGCATAAAAATGGGGTCAGGCGAACTTACTGTTGATGAGTTTGCATTTTCTATTTGCAATCATTTAAAAGCCGTTTATATCACGGATATCAAGGCATGGTGCAATGTTAAAGGAGTGAAAGAGCTTACTGATAACCGTGCGGAGTTATACTTAAACGATCAATTGATGAGAAAAGTGGTTATTCCTGCGGGGATAACAAAGCTTGAGGATTGTATTTTTAGGGGTAGCACGACATTGGAATGTGTGGAGATTGGGAGTGCGGTAACTACAATTGCCGAATATGCCTTGTCTGGGTGTTGCGCATTATCAAATATTACGGTAGATATAAAGAATAACCATTACCGATCGATCGACGGAAATTTATACAGTAAAGACGGAACGAGATTAATAAGATATGCAGAGGGCAAGAAGGAAAAAACATTCAGTTTGCCTGATAGCGTTACGATAATTGATAAGACGGCGTTTTATAATTGTAAAATGCTGGAAAATATCGAGGTGAGTAAAGGCAATAGTACATATCAATCGATAGACGGCGCGTTATATACGAAAGACGGGATGACGCTAATAAAGTATCCGCAAGCCAAATCGGAGGGAAGTTTTAGCATCCCGTATGGTGTAACAACAATCGCAAAGGGGGCGTGTACCGATTGCACGCTATTAAAATTTGTGGAGATTCCAAATAGCGTAAGGATAATTGAAAAAAACGCATTTGAACGATGTAATTCATTGGGGAACGTAATCATGTCAAATAATTTGACAACACTGGGAGCTTGCGCTTTTTCCAAATGTATTGCATTAAAGAAAATATTGATTCCCGAGAGTGTGACGGAAATGGGGTATTGGGTGTTTGATGAGTGTGATTTGTTGACGATTTATTGTAGAGCGAAGAATCAGCCCGGTGAGTGGCCTTCCGATTGGAAATGTATGAGCGGAGGGTATTGTACGGTTATCTGGGGGTATACAGGTATAAATCAATAAGAAAAGCTCTTCGAAGTGTTTGGATGGGGCGGTGACAGTGTAAAAATCGAATAAAAGCACAGGACGGAAGAAATTCCGTCCTGTGCTTTTATGTGTGATATTTAATTTGCTGTGTTATAACAATCGCAGGCAACGCCGCTGGGTAAAAATCCCGTGTCCGAACAACGCGCGCAGGCAAATTGCGGCAACAACTGCGTTTCCTCAATGCCCATCGTTCCCAATAAGGCTTTTCGTTCGGCGATCAACGCCGCTTTTTCTTGTTGCAAAGCGGGCAGTTTTGTTGGCTCGAAAACTTCGGCTTTTGCCAACGCCAATTCCATTTTTTTCAATTCGGCGACGATTTCTTTAAACCGCTCGTTTCCGTTGGCTTTTGCCAAAAACCGTTCGGCACGCGTTTGCGCCTTTTCTCGAAGCAACGCATAATACCGTTCACGGTCGGATTTGGCGTTGATATCTTGGATCGCCGGGTTGACAAAACCGGTGGAAAAATTACGCGAAATTTGCGGTGAACTCATACCTGCCCCCGTCATTTTGTTTTCGGGGATATCGTTCAACGCGTACACGCCTGCCTGTTTCCAATCGGAGAGTATTTTATTCATATAAGGCAGAGGCGCGCTGCTGGCAGTGCTCCGTTTTGCTGCTTCCAATATCATCGCGTCGTTAAATTTCCAATCGCGCCAAGTTTTGATCAGGGATAAATTGGCGCTGTTTTTGCGTAAAGCTCCGCAAATTTCTTGCACTTTGCCAAACAATTTCAAATCGTCGTTTTGCTCTTTCAAAAAGGCTTTCACTGCTTCTTTGGAAAGGATCCCTTCGCCAAACAGTTTTTGCACCAACGCGTTCATCGAATCGAAATCGCCGCGCGCCGTTTTCATACAAAACAGCGCAAGATCTAACAACGAACTTTCCTCAAAACCGTAATCATACCATTTTTCCACGTATTCGTCGATATACGGCGCAGGGTTGGCGATCTTGACGCCCAATTTTCTGCCGATGCGGAAAGTGAGATTGGCCAACGTTTCCCGTTCGGTGAGATAGACTTCGATTTCTTTCGCGTCGGTTTTGCCTTTTTCTGCCAATTCGTCTAAAGTCAGATCCAACGAATTTACGTTGCCGCGCTTTAATTTTTTTGCCGCCGCAACGATTGCTTCACGGGAAAACCCAAGGCGTTCGGTCCATTTTGCATACAAAGCGTAATCGTTTTCGTCGGGAGTGCGCTGAAACAGAGAGAGGGCTGCGAACACAGCCAACAGATCGCCTTCGTGCGCGTTATAGCTGGACAATTCTTTTTCTACCTGTTCGTAGGTAGTCAAACCGCCGCGGATCAATTTTTTGGCTTTGTTGAAGATATAGGAAGGGGAAACCGCTTCGCCCTGTTTGTTGATGCAATATTCCGCGATCAACAGCAAAGCTTGGGGTTGCAAGTTGTTTTCTTCCAAAAAGTGCATATATTTGAGATAATCGCCCGAAGACACGAATTTCCCCACTTTTTGCATTTTTCGCTGCAGTTCTTTGTTGAAATCGGTGTATTGTTCATAACGCACTTTTTTGGGCTTTCCGACAGCGGCTTTCACAGGCAAATATTGGACGGTGAACGGATCTTGCGAAAGAATTTCCACCAAATCGTAATCCTGCCAAAAAGCAAACGCGCGGGCGATGTCTTCTTCGTTTGTTTTTAAAACTTCCGCCATAGAAGCGATGCTGAAATCGGAATCGGTATTTTTACACAAATACAAGCCGTAAAGATACACTTTTACGGCAAATCCGTCTGCTTCGGGCAGATATTTTGTAATGAATTTGTTTTCGACGATCGTATACGTATTGTCGGTGTCTTTTGAAAAAGAACAAAATGCCATAGTGCGCCTCGTGATGTATGTAAAATTCTGTTGAACAGCGTTTTTTAACGTGATAACAAAAAGCAAAATTTTCCATCTCACCCTTTTAGGGTGAAAGTTGTGTGAAAACTGCCTTTGTAATAGGGGGAATTTAGGAAAATTTTTATTCTTTCTTTCTTCTTTTCTTGCTTTCTTTGAAGAAATAGTGTATAATAAAATAGAATAGATATCGTATGCCTTCCGTAAGGCGTATGTCTATTATACCCTTTTTTGGATAGAAATGCAAGACTTTTTATCCAAGTTTAACAGACAAACTTTTTTCAAATAAAAAATTTGTTATGCCAAAGAGGGGGCGGTGAAAAAGACCGAACGCAAAAACGGGCAAGGAGGCTGAACGGCATTGAAAATTTTGCATACGTCCGATTGGCATATCGGAAAACGCTTGAAAAACCGCGAACGCTTGGACGAGCAAGCCGACGTTTTGGACGAGATTATCCGTATTTGCGATGAGGAAGAAGTGGAGTTGGTTTTGATCGCCGGGGATATTTTCGATACGTATACGCCGGGCGCGGAAGCGGAAGATCTGTTTTTTGCCAAGATCAAACAAGTGGCGGGGAAAAACCGCGCGGTGTTGATCATCAGCGGCAATCACGACGACGGCGTACGGCTTTCGGCTGTGTCGCCGCTTTCCGAAGAACAGGGGATATACATCGTCGGAAATTCTCGTAAACCCTTGCGGATATGCGAAGGACAGATCGGACGTACTCGCCCCGTTTTGTCGGGAAAGGGATTTGCCGTGTTTGAAAATGCGAAAGGCGACAAGGCGTTTGTTTCCACTTTGCCATATCCCAACGAGGCTCGGTTTAAAGAAGAACGATCGGAATTGCCCTACGTAGAACAAATGAAAAAATGGATCGAGGAAGGGGAAAGCGGAAACGGGGAAAAATTACCGTCGGTGTTTATGGCGCACCTGTTTGTTGCGGGCGGCGCGGTCAGCGAAAGCGAACGTGAAATCGATCTGGGCGGCGCGCGGGCGATCCCTCTCGACGTTTTGCCCTCCAGCGATTATATCGCTTTGGGACATTTACATAAGAAGCAGCATATGGGAAAGGGGCATTGTTATTACAGCGGCTCGCCTTTGCAATATTCTTTCGACGAAAGCGCGGATAAGGGCGTAAAAGTGTTCGATCTGACGGCGGACGGCGTGCAAAATTTAAAAGACGTGCCGTTAAAATCGGGGAAAAGGTTGGTGCGTTTGCAGGCGGAAAACGTGCAAGCGGCGTTAGAACTTTTGGACGAATATCCCGATAATTTGGTGGAAATGAAACTCATTTTAACCGAACCGTTGATTGCGGCGGATGCGCAGGCGTTGGCGGCAAAAGTCAATTTGGTTTCGTTGGTATCGGAGATACGGACGGAAGAAGAAATGGCGATACGATCGCGAAAGGGTATGTCGGATGAAGAATTGTTTGCCACCTTTTATCGCACAAGTTATGGCGCAGAGCCGAAAGAGGAATTAAAAACGTTGTTTTTGGAAGCGTTGAACGACATCAACGAATAGGTGTAGAGTCGGCGTAAGACAAGCCAAACTTGAAAATACCGAAAATCAGCAAAAAGGAGGAGAAAAATGAAACCGATCTATTTGGAATTTTGTGGTATCAACAGCTTTTCGGAAAAAGCGCAAATCGATTTCCGTTCTCTTCTTGCAGGCGGTTTGTTCGGTATTTTCGGGGATACGGGCAGCGGGAAAAGCACCATTCTCGATTGCATCCATCTTGCTCTTTACGGGGTGGTGGAACGGGCGTCGAAATCGATGAACGATTGTATTCATTACAATGCGGACAGCGCGTACGTAATTTTCGATTTCGAGTTGACGGAAAACGGAGAACGCCGCGCATATCGCGTACGTCGGGAGAGGAAACGGAAAAACGGCGTGACGAAAGCCTTTTTATATCAATATACGCCCGACGGCGGTTTGTTGGCGATTGCCGAGGGAACGCGGGACGTGGATAAAGCCGTGGAGGAGATTATCGGGCTTGCGTTTAACGATTTTAAAATGTGTATTGCGTTGCCGCAAGGGGATTTTGCCGCTTTGGTAAAGGCCGCCACTGCGGAGCGCGTAAAGCTGGTTTCCCGTTTGTTCGATTTGGATAAATACGGCGTAAAGCTGTGGGATTCGGTAAACGCAAAATATTATCACGCGGAACAGGAAGTCAACCTCATCAAAGCCGAAATGGGGCAAAACGAAGGGGGCAGGGATGAGATCATTGACGAGAAACGCGCGGAGATCGCGGCGGAAAAACAAGCGCTTGACCTTGCGGAAGAACGGTTGAGAAAAGCGGAAACGGAATATGAAACGTTGGCGGCTTTGTTTAAGGAAAAATTGCGGTTTGATGAAATTTGTAAAACGTTGGAGCAAATGCAATTAGCGTTGCCGATGATGGAGGAAAAACGTCGAAACGCAGAGCGGTTGCCGTTGGCAAAACGAGTGGCGGAAAAGGCGGAAGAACAGGCAAAAAACAGCCGAGAACAAGAAACGGCAAAGGCGCGCGCGGCAGAAGCCAAGGCAAGCCGCGACCGCGCGAAAGAAGAATGGCAAACGGCGAAAAAGCTGTTGGAAGACGGGAATTTTGACGAGCGGATCGTACAATTATCGGTGCAAGCAGACAAAGTGCGAGGCGCGCAAAAAGATATCGACGACGCGGCGTTGGCAAAAAAACGGTTGGACGATTGTATCGCGCAATTTAAGCAGTTGCAAAAGGCTTGTGTGGCAGAAGATTTTGACGGAAAGCGCGCGGCGCTTGAAACATCGTTGAGCGAGTTGGGGGAAGACGATAATTTGCTCGATTACATCAAGCATCATTGTAAAGCGGAGTTGCTTGGGGAAACGTACGAAGCCGTGCGGCTCGATTTGGAAGGTTTGTCGCAAAAATATCCGCAGACGCGGGCGGACGTGGCGGTTTTGTTGCAAAAGTATACGTTGGAAAAAGGCGACGGCAATTTGGATATGGCGCAGTTGCATTTGGCGTTTAAACAAACGGAGCAGCGACGCAAAGTTTTAAAAGCGGAATTGGAAAATTTGGAAAAACGCAAGCGCGAGTTCGACGCCAATGAAACGCAGAAAAAGTTGTTGACGGAACAAGGAAAAATTTTCCGACAAACGTACGAGTTGGCTGTGGAAAAAATCGCGTTCGTGCAAGATATCGGGCCTTTGAACGTATTGGAAAAGAAACTTGCGGTCGCGCGGGAGGAAAAACTTCGGGCGGAAAAAGGCGTGGAAACGGCGCAGGAAAAAGCGCAGACATACCACGTGGAAATGGAAAAACAGACGGCGTTGTTTGAAAAATGCAGTCAAATGCAAGCGGCGTTGGCGGAAGGTTTGCAACAGGCGTTGCAAGAAAGCGGATTTTTGTCGGTGGAAGAAGCGCAGGCGTTGCTGTCGCGTTTGGGCGATGAAGATCGCGTAAATGCGGAATGTAAACAATTTTTCGAGAAGTACGAGTTGAATAAAAGCAAACGTGCTGAAATAGACGAACGCCGATTTATCGGTTGCGACGAGGCTCGTTTGGAGTCGGCGCGGCGAGAAAAAACCGAGGCACAATTGCAAAAAGACGGCTGCAACCGCAAAATTGCGGCAAGCGAAAACGAATTGAAACGGTTGGAGGAGTTGCGGGAAAAATACCGCGCCTTTGAAAAAACGTTGGCAGAGAAAGAAAAACAAAAAAATCTGTGCGACGAATTGCGTACTCTGTTGCGCAATAATCGTTTTTTAGAATTCATCGCATCCGAATATTTGCAAGAAATCAGCATTTCGGCAGGGAAACGGTTGCTTTCTTTAACGGGCGGCAGATATTTTTTACGGTATGACAAAGAATTTAAGGTTGGCGATAATTTGGACGGCGGAAATTTGCGTGCGGTGAAAACGCTGTCGGGCGGGGAAACGTTCCTTGTGTCGTTGTCGTTGGCGTTATCGCTGAGCGAAGCGATTTGCAGCAAATCGATGCGCCCGATCGAATTTTTCTTCCTCGACGAAGGATTCGGTACGTTGGACGGAAAGTTGGTGGATACGGTAATGGACGTATTGGGAAAATTGAGTAAAAATTTTGCTGTGGGCTTGATTTCTCACGTGGAGGCGTTGAAACACCGCATCGACAACAAAATTTTGGTGACGGGCGCAAACGAACGGCACGGTTCGCAAGTTCGTTTAGAGCATTTTTGATTGAGAAAAACAGACAGGTTTTGACAATAAGGGTTTTATAACAGACAACAGACGAGAAAAACAGGAACAAAAAACAAAGTAAGGAAAAAACAGAAACGAGAAATTATGATTGTAAGCGCAGTATCTTTATGGAAAAAATTTAATCTTACTACGCCGCTGGGAGCAAGCGAATGGGGGATCGTCGAACGGTCGGACGTCCGTTGGAGTCACGTATCCTTTTCGGGACATACGGTTTCGGACGGAAACGTGCGTATTTACGCAATGTTCGGCCGCCCTGTCGGATCGGATAAAAAGCCGACGATCTTGCTTTTGCCTGACGCGGGTAACGCGCCGGATAAAGAATTGATGGCATATTTTATCGAAAAGGGTTATGCCGTGCTGATGCCCGATTATTCCGGGCGGATGGAACAGGACGGAGAGGACGTGATGCGTACGGTGTACCCCACGTCGTTGGCTTACGGAAATTATGCCAAGGCGCGCGGTTTGTACGATTTGAAAGGGTTAGAACCCGATCAATCGACGTGGTTCGAATGGACGTACGTTGCGCTGTTTGCGGTGGAATATTTAAAAAACAGAGAGGATGTTGGCAATATTGGCGTCGTGGGGATCAGAAAGGGCGGCGATATCGCATGGCAAACGATGCTTTCTCCGCACGTGCAGTGCGGCGTGCCGATCAATGCGGTGGGTTGGCATTCCTTCTCCCATTTGGCGAAGTTCGGGGACAACATCGCGCACAATTTAAGCGATGAAACGCATGCATATATAGCGGCGATCGAAGCGCAATCGTACGCGCCGTCCGTCAAGCGTCCCGTATTGATGCTGTGCGCGTTGCGCGACGAGAGTTTTGATTGCGACCGCGCTTACGACACCTATTCCCGTATCGGCAACGAAGACGGAAACGCTTTGGTGTATTCGCCGGACAGCGGCGCGTGTATCGGTCCGAACGCTTTGGTGGATATGGATCTGTTTTTGGAAAAGAATTTAAAAGGCAGAGAAATTTACATTCCCGATACGCTCAACGTCACGTTGCAGGAAACGGGCGAGGGGTTGGAAGTGCGTGTGGAATGCGATAAAGAGGGGATATTGGAAGAAGCGGGGATTTTTTACGCGGAAGCGGACGTGCGGACGAAATCGACCTATCGCGATTGGCGGCGTGTGAATAAAACGGACGGCAGAACGGTGAAAAACGGCGAATTTGTTCATGTGATCAAGCCGTTTGAGGGTGCAACTGCGGTGTTCGTATATGCGTACGCGAAATATATCAACGGTTTCCGCGTGATGTCGAAAATCGTATCCAAGCGTTTGGCAAACCACAACGAAAACGCCGTGAAAAGCCGTATGTTGTTTTCGGGAAAAGAAATGGATTGTTTCAGCGTTGCGGAATACGGCGATTGTTCGATCGGGGGGATATTCCTCGAACGGGAAGCCGTGCCGAAATATTCGGAAGGTTACGGCGGGATCAAGGGCGCATACTCCGTTGGCGGTATTAAGACGTATAAGATCAGTTCGCCGATGTACGTCCCCGATGAAAACGCATTATTGAAATTCGACGTGTACGCAAAAGAAGACGGCTGTTTAAAAATTTCGGTGGATATTGCCGACGTGGATATGGAATCGGAACGGTATTCATGCGCTGTGGACGTGTGCGGCGGCGGCAAATGGAAGCGTATCGTGTTGCGAGCAGCCGAATTTAAAAGCGAAAGCGGCGGATTGGCATTGGAAAATTTCCATAAAGGCAGAGCGTTGTTTTTCGACAGCGGTGAAAGCGAAGAATACGAATTTGCGATCACCAATATTTTATGGCTGTAAACAGATTGGAAAGGTTTGAAAAGGGGTATACCATGTACGAGTTGAACGATATTCTGATTCTGAAAAAGCCACATCCTTGCGGCGGCGTCAAATGGCAAGTGGTTCGCTTGGGCGCAGACGTCAAATTGCGGTGTTGTACGTGTAGAAAATACGTCAATTTAATGCGTGACGATCTGCAAAAACGGGTAAAAAATACGGAAACGGAGAAAGGAGAAAGAAAAAATGGCGAAAAGTGAAAGCAAACTCGGTTCGATCATATTTTACGTTTGCATTGTGTTGATGTTTGTAGGTGTATTGGTGTTTCGAAACTATTGGCGAGAAACGTACGGCGGCGTTGTGGTGTCGGGACATTCGATGGATCAAACGCTGTACGACGGGGAAAAATTGTTGATGAAATATACCGATGAAGAAACGAAATTGGAACGCGGCGATATCATCGTGGTGGACGTCAGTGGTTATGAAGAATGTGCAACCGTTTCCAGCGATTATTTGATCAAACGCTTGATTGCAGTGGAAGGGGATAAAGTGAGATGCACGGACGGACAAATTGAAATTTGTTACGCAGGGGAAACGGAATATCAGCTTTTAAACGAGCCGTACGCTTATTATGTCAATGCTTCTGCGTACGATTTTGAAGAATACATCGTAGGCGAGGGAGAAGTGTTTTTCTTGGGGGATAATCGCAACAACAGTTGTGACAGCCGTTATAATCAACCGAACGGATCGCATCTTGCCGATTTGTACAAGGCGACGGATGTGTATGGCGTCGTGCCGAAATGGGCGTTGAAACATCAAAAAATCTTGTCGAAAATTTTCTTTTGATCACGTTTTATCGATTGAAGAAAACGAAAAAATATAAAAAATATATTAAAAAAGAAAAATATAAAAACGCCGCCGATCGGCGGCAAGGAAGGAGACCTTTTTTATGGCAATCAAAATCACATCGGACAGCACTTGCGATTTAGGACATTTGGTGGCGGAACGCAACATCGGTATTTTGCCTTTGCAAGTAAATCTTGGGGCAAATTCGTTTCACGATGGCGTGGATATTCAGCCGCAAGACATTTTCGATTACGTGGCGAAAACAGGCGAACTGCCCAAAACCAGCGCGCCCAGCATTGGAGATTATGAAGAATTTTTCACTGCACAACTGAAAGAAGCAGACGAAGTGTTACATTTTAATATTTCGGCAAAGAGTTCCGGTTCGCACAATATGGCGGTGCAGGCGGCGGAAAGTTTCGGCGGAAAAGTACACGTCATCGATTCGATGGCGTTGTCGTCGGGACAAGGTTTGCTGGTGGTCAAAGCGGCGGATATGCGCGATGCAGGCAAAACGATCGACGAGATCGAGGATGCGATTTTGGTGTTGCGTGAAAAGGTGAATACGTCTTTTGTGCCCGACAGTCTTGATTATTTGCATAAGGGCGGCAGAGTTTCGGGTATGGTAAAAACGGTGGCGAGTATGTTTAAGATCCATCCGCTGATTATGATGGATCACGGGCAGTTGGTGCCGGGCAAAAAATACAAGGGAAAAATGTCGATGCTGATCAAGCAATACGTGGAAGATTTGAAAGAAATGTATCCCAAGTATGACAGAACGCGTTGTTTTGTTACGCATTCTTGCGCTGATGCCGATTTGGTGGCGGCAGCAAAAGAAAAAGTGGCGGAATTGTTCGATTTTGACGAAGTGGTGGAAACAGTAGCAGGATCGATCGTCACCAGCCATTGCGGCAGAAATACTTTGGGCGTATTGTTTATTTGCGAATAAGCGGATGAATACGGCGCGCTCCGTTTTTTATAGATTTCTATAAAAGGAATGGAGCAGGTATGCGTTGAAATGAATTTTAAATGGATTTTTGGAGAAAAAAAGAATGATGACTTCCGTTTATAATGACGCCGATTATTTGGCGGTGTATAAACAAAAACAAAAGATATTGCATATTTTTTTGGCGGTGACGTTGGTGTATTTAACGTTTTGTATCGCTTGGCTCATTTATTATATTTCGTTGCCCTATAACGATCCGATGCAAACGTTGCCTAAGGCTTGCGTATACGTCGTTTCGGCGGTGTACGTAGTGTTTTTGTATCCGTTTATGGGGATAAAATTCAGCCGTTTGCGCCGTTATTTTAAAGTGTTGACGGGTTTTTCCGAGGGTAGAAAAAACGAGGAAAAGAATTATTTCTACTGTTTTGAAGAACACAATTTGCAAAAGGACAACGTAGACGTCACTTATTGCATTTTTGAAACTTGGAACAAGAAAAAACAAGAATGGATGGAGCGCGAAGCCTATTTCGACATGGAAAAACCGTTGCCGCAACTTGGTAGCGGCGATTACGTACAGTATATCGTACAAAGCAATTTTATTGTGCAGTATCGTATTTTGGAGAAAGGCGTTTACGAATTTGAAGAAGTGAGCGACGAAGACGAATACGAAGACTATGACGAAAGTGCATACGAAGAAGATGCGGAGGACGGCGTTTTGGATGTGGAAACGGACGAGAACGCAGAAACTGCGGAAGGCGTAGTAAGCGACGAAGAAATTTGATAAAAAACGGAAAATGAGAGGATAAAAACGAAAGGAGAAGTTTTATGAGGGCAGTTGTCACCGTAACGGGAAAGGACAAAAAAGGCATCATTGCAAAAGTGAGTGCGTTTTTATCGGAAAAAGGCGCAAATATTGAGGATATTTCACAAACGATCTTAGGTGAATATTTTGCCATGATCATGATTGTGGATATGAGTGAGGCGAAAATGGGATTGGCGGAATTGGCGCAAGAATGCGCCGATCTTGGAAAACAGATCGGAATGTCGATTTATATGCAGCACGAAGACATCTTCAATGCAATGCACAACGTATAAGGCAAGGTTTTAAAACGGAGGAGAAGTATGTTCAGCAATAACGACGTTTTGGAAACGATTGCAATGGTGCAAGAAGAACATTTGGATATCCGAACGATCACAATGGGGATATCATTGCTCGGCTGTATTCGCGACAGCGCGGAAGAAACGGCGCAACGGGTGTACGATCTGGTTTGTAAAAAAGCGGAAAACATCGTGCGTACGGCGGCAGATCTTTCAGGGGAATACGGTATTCCCATTGTCAATAAAAGAGTTTCCGTAACGCCCGTCAGCTTGCTCTGCGCGGCGTTTCCTGAAAAAGCTCCGCTGATCGGGAAAGCGTTAGACGACGCGGCGGCGACGCTCGGCATCGATTTTTTGGGCGGGTATTCCGCTTTGGTGCATAAAGCGACGGCGGATTATGAGCGGGTGTTTATCCGCACCATTCCCGAAGTGTTGGCGTCTACAAAACGGCTTTGTTCGTCCGTCAACGTCGGCTCGACGAAATCGGGTATCAATATGGAAGCTGTAAAATTGATGGGCGAAGCTTTCAAAGAGGCGGCTTTTTTGACGAAGGACGCAGACGGTATCGGCGCGGCGAAGTTGGTGGCGTTTTGTAACGCCGTGGAAGACAATCCGTTTATGGCGGGCGCATTCCATGGCGTTGGCGAGGCGGACGTCGTTGTCAACGTAGGGGTTTCTGGCCCCGGCGTTGTAAAAAGCGCGTTGGAAAAGATCCCCGAAGCCGATCTTACGGAAGCGGCGGAAATGATCAAACGCACGGCATTTAAAATTACCCGTGCAGGGCAATTGGTGGCAAAAGAAGCCGCAAAACGCTTAAACGCGCAGTTCGGCATTGTCGATCTTTCTCTTGCACCGACGCCTGCTATGGGGGATTCGGTGGCGCAGATCTTGGAAGAATTGGGCGTTGAAACGGTGGGCGGACACGGAACGACGGCGGCGTTGGCGATGTTAAACGACGCAGTGAAAAAAGGCGGCGTGATGGCGTCTTCGCGCGTGGGCGGTCTTTCCGGCGCGTTTATTCCCGTGTCGGAGGATATCGGTATGATCCGTGCGGCGGAAAAAGGCGCGATCACTTTGGATAAATTGGAAGCGATGACCTGCGTTTGCAGCGTAGGGTTGGATATGATCGCAATCCCCGGCGATACGCCTGCGACTACGATTGCGGCGATGATCGCGGACGAAGCGGCGATCGGTATGATCAACAACAAAACGACGGCGGTGCGTATCATTCCCGCGCCCGGAAAAACGGTTGGCGATCAGGTGAGTTTTGGCGGACTGCTCGGACGCGCGCCGATTATGGCTGTGCATAATTGCGATTCGTCCCGTTTGATCAATCGCGGCGGCAATATTCCCGCGCCGATTCACAGTTTTAAAAATTAAAAATAAATAAAACGACCGTACCATGTACGCGTTGAATGTAAAGGAAGGTAGAAATATGGAAAGAAAAGAAATAGCGCAAAACTTAAAATGGAAGGTGAGCGATCTGTTTGAAAGCGACGAGGCTTGGGAACAGGAATATAAAGCGGTGGAGACGGCGTATTCCAATTATGATTTTTCCGCTTTTAAAGGTAATTTGGCAAACAAGAGCACGTTGTTGGAATGTTTTCGTTTAAGCGACGTCATTTCTCAACGAATCGAAAAATTATATTTATATGCGCATATGCGTCACGATGAAGACGTGCGTGTGGCGAAATATACGTCTGCAAACGCAATGATGGGCGCGATGATCTCGAAGATATTTGCGCAACTTGCCTTTGTCGAACCGGAGTTGACGACGTTGGACGACGCTACGTTGCAAGCGTTTATCGACGATCCCGATTTCTTCGATTATGAATACCGTTTGCGTAAGATTGCCGAGGGAAAGGCGCACGTATTAAGCGAAGCGGAAGAAAAACTGTTGACGTTGGGCGGTGACGTTATGCGCGATTTCCAAAGCGTATTTTCCATGTTAAACAATGCGAACCTCAATTTGCCCAAAGCGACGCTTGGCGGAGAAGAAATGCAGATGAGCCACGGTATGTACGGCGTTGCGTTGCGCAGCGGTACTGCGGAAGAACGCAAAGAATGGTTTGAAAAATATTACGGCGCGTACATCAATTTGATCGACGCGATCGCGCAAACGTACGTAAGCAACGTAAAAAAGGATGTTTTCTACACCACGGTGCGCAAGTATGACAGTTGTATGGCGCGTGCGATGGACGGGGAAGACGTCGATCCGTCGGTGTATCAAAATTTGATCGAAACGGTACATTCGGCGTTGCCCACGATGCACGAATATATTTCCATTCGCAAAGACGTGACGGGTTTGAAAGAACAGCATATGTATGATATTTACGTTCCGCTTGTAGAAAATGCGGATATCAAAATGCCGTTTGAACAGGCGTACGATTTGGTGATCGAAGGTCTTGCGCCGCTTGGGGAAGGATATCAAAATCTGTTGCGGAAGGGCAAAGAAGAAGGCTGGATCGACGTTTGCGAAAACGAAGGGAAACGTTCGGGTGCATATTCGACGGGCGTTTACGGCGTACATCCTTACGTACTTCTTAATTATCAGGAAACGACCAATGATATTTTCACCATAGCGCATGAAATGGGGCACGCGTTGCACACCTATAAATCGAATGAAACGCAGCCGTATGAGAAAGCGGATTACACCATTTTCTTGGCGGAAATCGCAAGTACGGTGAACGAAGTGTTGCTGTTGAAACACTTGTATAAGAAGTCGGAAGATAAAAATTTGAAAAAATATCTGCTGAATTATTATATGGATATGATTCGCGCGACGTTGTTCCGTCAAACGCAGTTTGCAGAATTTGAGCAGATCGCTCACACGCGCGCAGAAGCAGGCGAGGCGTTGACGAAAGACAGCTTGAACGATATTTATTATCAGTTGAATAAAGATTATTACGGCGACGGCATCATTCACGATCCGCAGATCGCTTACGAATGGGCGCGTATTCCTCATTTCTATAATGCATTTTACGTGTACAAATATGCAACGGGGATCATCTCCGCCATTTCTATCGTGAAACGTATTTTGACGGAGGGCGAACCTGCCGTAAAAGATTATTTCGGCTTCTTGTCTTCGGGCGGTTGTACCGATCCCGTATCGATTTTGAAAAAAGCAGGGGTGGATTTAACGACCAAAGCTCCTTTTGAAGCGGCGATGAAAGAATTTGAAGAAACGTTGAACGAATTTAAGTGTTTGCTTTGATGAAAATAAAGGATTAAATCCGAAACGGGCATACCAGGTATGCGTTGAATAACAAAAAGGAAGAAGAAATTATGGCAACAGCAATCAATACGATGCCGTATAATCGCGATGCGGAAATGGCGCTTCTCGGCTGTCTTTTGATCGACAACGAGATTGCGGCGGAACTTGTGGAAAAATTGGGAGAAGACGATTTTTATCAAGACTCGCATAAAGTCATTTTGCGTGCAATGCAACGGGTGTTTAACGATCGGAAACCGGTCGATTTGGTCACCGTTGCCGATCAGTTGGAAAGCGAAGGCGGCTTGGATAAAGCGGGCGGTATCGTTTATTTAACCGAATTGACGCAAATTACGCCGTCGGCGGCAAATTATAAATCGTATCACGAAATCATTTCTCGCGACAGCACAAATCGCAAATTGATCCGCGCGGCGCGAAAGATCATCGAAACGTCCACTTCGGGCGCAGATGAAAAAACCTCGTTGGCGTTTGCGGAAAAAACCGTATACGACATTTCCAAACAATCGGAACGTTCTGCGTTGCTTGGCATGGACGACGGGGACGTGATCGGGGAAGTGTTGCATAAATTCGAGTTGTTGCAATCGGACCCCAATTCGTTCAAGGGGATCCCGACGGGGTATAAGCGGTTGGATAAAATGACGCACGGTTTGCAACCGGGCGCGTTGATCGTGCTTGCGGCTCGTCCCGGTATGGGGAAGACGTCGCTTGCGATGAACCTTGTGGAACACGCCTCCCTTCGCGCCAATAAAACTTGCGCGGTATTTTCGTTGGAAATGCCCCGCAGTGAAATTGTGCAACGTTTGATCTGTTCGTATGCAAACGTCAGTATGCAACGGGCGTTGGACGGCAGCCTTTCCGCGAAAGAATGGAAAAAGCTGATGTTGGCGGGCGATCAACTGAAAAAGAGTAATATTTACATTGACGATTCTTCCCGTGTAACGCCTGCGGAAATTTTGTCCAAGTGTCGCCGTTTGAAAACGACGACGGGCGGCGTGGATATGATCATGATCGACTATATCCAGCTGATGTCCAGCGGCGATTCGTCTATGTCGGGCAGCGAAAACAGACAACAAGAGATCGCGTCGATCACGCGTGATTTGAAAATTATGGCAAAAGAATTGGGGGTCCCCGTTATCGCGCTGTCGCAGTTGCGCCGTATTCAATCGAAAGAACCGCAACTTTCCGACCTTCGTGAATCGGGTGCGATCGAGCAAGACGCCGATATAGTTATGTTTATCAGCCGTCCCGAGGCGATCGCAACGGCGGAAGAACTTGCGTCGGGCAAGATCGTAAAAGGCGCGGCGGAATTGATTCTCGCCAAGCACAGAGGGGGCGAACAAGGGCGCGTTTCCTTAAAATTCATCGGCGAATGTACCAAATTCGTGGACGTGGACGAACAAAACCGCGACGACGAACCGCCTGAATATGCGCAAGCTGCTCCTCCTAATTTTGATGACGATGAAGAATTTGTTCCGCCGGAAGACGATTATATGCCTCCCGAACCGCCTATGCGGAAAGGGGATTTGAAAACGATGGACGATGACGAAATTCCGTTTGATTAAGGTTTTGCGATAATTTAAATTTTAGGTTTAACCGAAGGGAAAAGGCAAAAAAGGACAGCGGTGGAGTTATGCAAACAGAAATAAAACAGATTACGCCGCAGACGTTGGCGGAGGCGAAACATATTATTTTGACGGGTGGAGTGGTTGCGATCCCGACGGAAACGGTGTACGGTTTGGGAGGCAATGCGTTCGATGACGAGGCAGTACGGCGTATTTTTGAAGTGAAAGGACGTCCAAACGACAATCCGTTGATTGCCCACGTTCATTCCGATTACGATTTGTCGAAGATCATCGATCGCGATCCGCCGTATGCGCAAAAGCTGCGCGAGACTTTTTTACCCGGACCGTTGACGTTGGTCTATCCTTCTACGGGGAAAGTCAGCCCGTATGTTTCTTGCGGTTTGAATACGCTTGCCGTGCGGATACCTTCCCATACAGGCGCGCAGGCGTTTTTAAAAGAAATAGATATTCCGATTGTTGCGCCAAGCGCCAATTTGTCTAAACACGTCAGCCCCACGTCTGCGCAACACGTATACGACGATTTTGCGGGGAAGATCCCGCTGATATTAGACGGCGGCGTTTGTGTTGGCGGCATTGAAAGCACCGTGTGCGACGTAACGGGCGACGTGCCGGTGGTGTTGCGGCCGGGATTGATCACACGCGAGATGATCGCGGCGGTAGTGGGGAGTTGTGAAGAATACGTTCCCGATTTAAAGAAAGGGGAAAAGGTGAAAAGCCCCGGAGTTTTGTATAAACATTATTCTCCTCGATGTAAAACAGTGTTGTACGCTTGCGAACGGACGGCGGAAGCATTGGAATTTTGCAGAAAAGCCGAGGGGAAAGTTGCCGTTTTATGCGAGGAGAAGATCGTAGAGGCGTTTTCAAAAGCGGGCGTTGCCGTGTTGTCGTTGGGGGATACGGAAACGGAGATGGCAAACCGATTATACGATTTATTGCGAGAAGCGGAACGAATATGCGACACACTGATCGCGATCGAACCGCAAAAGAAAGACGGGGTAATGGTGGGCGTTTTAAACCGTTTGCGCAAGGCTTGCGTATCGGTGGATATCCTTCATTAATGATGAAAGGACATAGGCAGGTATGAGATGAATCAAAAAAAGAAAAAAATTATATTTGTTTGTACGGGCAATACCTGCCGTTCTCCCATGGCAGAAATTTTGCTGAAAAAGGAATTGGAACTGCGCGGTTGGAAAGGAATTGCGGTTTCGTCTGCGGGGATATCCGCCAAAAAAGGGGATACGATCAATCCTAAATCTGCGCAAGTTTTGACGGAAAAGGGCTTGGAAATTGCCGATTTTAAGGTGACGAAGCTCAACGATCGAATGTTACGGGACGCGTACGCTATCGTTTGTATGACGGAACGGCAGCGGGAATATTTATTGGACGCGCGGTGGAACGCTTTGCGTAAGTCGGGTGCGGAAGAAATTGAAAACAACGTATATTCTTTTTACGAATTGGCGGGATACGACGTCATCGACCCATACGGACAAGATATCGAATGTTATCGGTACGTTTTTGGACTGTTGGTGGGAGGCATGTCTGCGTTGATCGAAAAATTGGGTTTACAGGCATTAGTGAAAACGCCGCAAAAACGCGGCAGAAAAAAAAGGACGGAAACAACGAAAACGTCCGCGAAAAAAGACTGTTAAAATTGAAATAACAACGGATGACCGTTGAAATAAATGAAAGAAAAAACAGGAGAGATGATTATGAAAATTGCAGTGGCTTGCGATCATGGCGGATTGAATTTGAAAAATGCATTGATCGCATATTTAAAGAAAAAGGGACATGAAGTGGTCAATTTCGGCACAGATGCGTTTGATTCGTGCGATTATCCCGATTTTGCGGTACAGGCGGCGGAAGCGGTGGCAAGCGGCGATTGTCAGCGCGGGATCGTAGTTTGTTCTTCGGGGATCGGCGTTTCGATCGTGGCAAATAAAGTGCCGGGAATCCGTTGCGCGCACTGTCACGACGTGTATTGCGCGAAATATACCCGCTATCATAACGACGCCAATATGATCGCTTTTGGTGAAAAAGTAATTGGACCCGGGATGATGGAGGAAATCGTGGACGCCTTTTTAACGTGCGAATACGAGGGGGGAGAACGGCACGATCGCCGTATCGCAAAAATCAAAGCGATCGAAGAAAAATATTGCAAATAAGGGCAAAAGGAGAAGACTATGGAAAAGCTTGAATTTTACGAAAATCCGAAATTTCATCACGTACGTCATCCGTTGATCGAACATAAATTGGCGATTTTGCGCGATATCCACACCCCGACCAAGCAGTTTGTCGAGTTGGCTGAGGAGATTGCAATGTTGGAAACGTACGAGGCGACGAAAGATCTGCCTTTGGAGGCAGTGACGGTGGAAACGCCGTTGGAAAAAGCGACGTGTTATATGGTGTCCGGCAGAGCCGTTGGGATCGTACCGATTTTGCGCGCGGGGCTTGGTATGGTGTCGGGCGTGCAAAAATTGATCCCCAATGCAAAAGTCGGGCATATCGGTTTATATCGCGATCACGAAACGCATCAACCGATCGAATATTATTGTAAGTTGCCCGAAGATGCGGAAAACCGCACGTTGATCGTGGTAGATCCTATGTTGGCGACGGGCGGAAGCGCGTCCGACGCGATCGCAATGATCAAAAAACGTGGCGTGACGAAAATAAAGCTTTGTTGTATCGTATCCGCGCCCGAAGGGATCAGGCGTATCCTTGCCGATCATCCCGACGTTGATCTGTACGTGGCGACGGTGGATCGTTGTCTGAATGAAAATTGTTATATTTTACCCGGTTTGGGTGACGCAGGGGACAGATTGTTCGGCACGAAATAAGCAAATGAACGGTCGTTTATAGAAATTGCCGAGTGTTAGGCTGTTGTTTTATTTGGCATACCCATGTACGAGATGAAAATAAAAACAGCGTACCATGTACGCGTTGAAAATGCGACCGTTTAGGCAAAATTTTATAAAAAACGTTTAAAAAGCAGGAAAACCATGAGAAAAATCATAGCGATCGGCGGAGGGGAACTCCGTGAAAGAACGACGTTGCAAATTGATGAATATATCGCAAAATTAGCGCAAGAACACGCGGGGGAAAACCGTCCTTACGCGTTGTTTATCCCTACGGCAAGTCACGATTATATGCCTTATTACAACACGTTTCACAAGGTGTATACAGGCGTGTTTAATATCAAAACGGACGTTGCGCTGACGGTGTTTAAAGAAGCGGATATGGAAAAGATAAAAACCAAGTTTGAAAAAGCGGACGTTATTTACGTCGGTGGCGGCGACACGGTGTTTATGATGGAGCATTGGAAAAAGTCGGGTTTATTGCCGTTGATCGAGGACGCATACCGCCGCGGAGTGGTGATTGCAGGCTTGTCGGCAGGGGCAATTTGTTGGTTTTCGGATATATACACCGATTCGACGGCGGCGCTTGGCGAAGGGGATAAATACGCAATGTTCAAAGGATTAAATTGGATAAATGGGATAATTTCTCCGCATTATGGCGCAAGAATGCTTGACTTTGATAAAATTGTGTGTTATAATTACGATTGTGCTTACGGGATAGAAGACAACGCGGCGCTTGTGATCGAGGACGAAAAAATCGTCGGGAGCGTGACAAGCGGCGGAAAAGTGTGGAAAATAGAACGTAAGGACGGCGATGTAACCAAGACGGAAATTGCCGAATTGTAACAAGTTAAAAGCAGATTTATCTGTTTTTATAGACGTGGATCAGCTTAATTGCCCACCTCAGGAGTTAAAGTTCTCTCCGTGTAAAAATGAAAAGAACGAAATAATGCGGATGTGGCGAAACTGGCAGACGCGCAGGTTTCAGGTTCCTGTGGGTAACTCCGTATGGGTTCAAATCCCTTCATCCGCACCAGACGGTAACTATCCGAACCTTTCGGAGAGTTACCGTTTTTTTCTTTACAATCCTTATAAATAAAGGCTTTCAGCTCGTTAGAAGAAACCCGACAGCACTCGTCAGGAGCGCCGTCGGGTAATTGTTTGTTTGTGAAATTGTAGTAAATTTCGATTTTATCGTCGAAAAGGATTACCCTTTGAACAAACGAATGTATCATCAAATTTGGCTCTTTTCTCGCCGTATGTAGCAGGAATTGGAACACTTCTTCACGGGTAAGTTGATTTTGTGCTTTGTATTCTTCTATTACGATTTTTTCGTCGAGTAATGCAAGCTCGTTTTCCAAGTCCTGCATACGCTGTTTCGTGGTCGCTGTGAAAATCCCTTCTTCAATGGCTTTCATAACGTTGTCAAGAGAACGCTTTATTCTATCTCTATCGGCGTGTAGAATATTCAGCAGGGATTTATCGTGCATACGCTTTGCGTGTACTTCCATTATCCTATCTGAAAGCCATTCCACGGTTTCCGTCTTGCCGAAAATCAAATCCGTTATCGCAATAACCGTGTTTTCCAGTTTCTCTTTCGGTAGCGTTTTCTTTTCGCAAATCTTATATTTCTTCCTACCCATACACTTGTAATAATGCTTTACGTCGCCCATGTGGGAAGTACCGCTTTCGCCTTGCATACTTTTTCCGCAATGCCCACAAAAGAGCTTGTTTCGTAAGTAATATTCGGTTTCGTTACTCCGCGAGCCGATTTTATTTCGCTCCAAAATGCGTTGCACTTCATCGAAAAGCGATTTCGGTACGATTGCAGGGTAAATATTATCGTAAACGCCGTCTTTATGCCGTGTAATGCCGATATATTTTTCTAAACGCAACATACCGTAAAGCGTGTTCATCGGGAAAACCTTTCCGCGATGGCGGATTCCCTTTGCGGCAAGCTCTGCGATAATGTCTTTTGCGAGCTTTCCTTCGGCGTATTGTTGAAAAATCCAACGTACAACCTCTGCTTCGTCCTCGTGAATGAGGACTTTTTTGTTTTCTACGCGATATCCGAAGCATACGCGCCCGCCTGAATACAAGCCCTTTAAGCGGTTTTCGTGCAACCCACGTAAAACCTTTTGTGAAAGCTCTGCCGAGTAGTATTCCGCAAGCCCGATATACATATTTTCAAGCAAAATCCCGTCAAGGTTCTTTGAGCCGTCAATATTTTCGGACGTTCTTTGCGTTGCGGAAATGAGCGTTTTGCCGTTCTTTTTCAATTTTTGCTTGTTGACGTCAATTTCAATGGAATTTCGCCCGAAACGGTCTATTGCATACACAAGTACAATATCCCACGGAACGGGCTTTGCGCTGTCTGCAAGCATTTGTTGAAACGCTGCTCGCTGGTCGTTTGTACCCGTCATAGCCTTGTCGATATAGGT
>JAFTPQ010000073.1 GCA_017463205.1 Clostridia bacterium | reverse complement strand
CGTAAGGAGCGGAGTGACGGAATAGCGAGCCTGCGAGCGTCCCGAGCGAAGCACAATCTACCAAAACGTCATACCGTAAGGAACGAAGTGCGGAATAGCAAGCCTGCGAGCGTCCCGAGCGAAGCGAGTGGAGTGTATCTCATTTTTAATCCCAGCCACAACTTTGCCGTCAGGCAGCAACGTTCCGTTGCATCAAGCCTTATCTATCTTTCGTTGTCGATATGAATAACCGTATCGCCGTCTTCATATTCCCTCAACTTTGTCGTCAGACAAACTTCACTTGCCGTAGGCAAACTTCACTTACAAAAAAGCAAACTCCACCCATTATAATCCCTCAACCGCAACTTTCCCGTCTGTACAAATAATTTTCGTAACAGACGCATTTTGCAACCAAGTTCCCGCTTTTTTAATTGCATTCCACTGTGCCATCGTTCCCTTATATATAATTTGAGTTATATTCTCACCAAACACACAGTTCGTACTTCCATCGATCCACGTTACGCTTGTCGGAACAACAACACTTTGCGCCATACACCTTACAAATACGCCCGAAGCAATCGTCGTCACTCCTTCTGGAATCACCACTTCCGTCCCCATATTATTGGCAAATTCGTATAAACAATACAACAACTTCGTCTGCGGATGAATTTCACCGTTTTGCCCAAACATCAATGCAAAATACGGATTACTCTCCGTTCCAATATACGACACATCGTTATATTTCGTATAATTCACTTGACAACCAAACGCATTCGGATCAAACCAAACTACACTGTCGGGCAATCTGTCGATCACCATACTTATACAACCTGAAAACGCCCCGTATTCGATATGCGTGATCCCATATGGAATTTTTATATTCAAACTGCTGCAACCGCCAAAAGCTTCAGATCCAATCGTTCTAACCGTATCGGGAATTTTTAAATCGACCAAACTGCTACACCCACTAAACATACTATCTTCAATCCTTGTTATGCCTTCGGGCAAGTTCACGGTTTTTAACGCAGTACACAAGCAAAACACCTGTCCGCCGATATCAGATACACTGTTTGGTATCGAAACATTCGTTAATGCGGAACAATTCCAAAATGCTCCGCTACCAATCCCAACAACTCCATCGGGAACCGTGATCGAAATTAAATTTTTACAACCGGAAAAAGCAAGTCCCGCAACCACTTTCGTCTGTGGATGAATTGTATAACTCGTCAACGTGTCATCGCTTGTTTCTAATAAACAGTAATAGGGATTATTTTCGTCACCAATGTAACTAACGCCGTTCTCCCTTGTCTTCGCCAATGCTATACAAGTTTGAAATGAAACCTTATCGATTGCAACTATACTGTCGGGGAAATTAATTTCGGAAAGCTGAGAACACCCCGAAAATGCATATCCTTCGATCCTTTTCAACCCTTGCGGCAACTTAACGCTCACCAATTTTCTGCAATTATAAAACGTAGAATCAAAAATCGTCGTTACCTTTTGAGGAACTTCAATACTCTCCAAAGAATAACACGCCACAAAAGTGCCACGACCGATATCCGTCAATCCGTTTGATAAAACAACTTCTTTTAATGACGAACAACTGTTAAACACATTCCACCCCAAAGTCAATACACTGTCAGACATATCAACTTTTTCAATGGTAGACCCCATAAACGCCTCATTCTTTATTGTCGTAACACTATCGGGAATAATAATACTTTTTATCGCCGCATTTCTAAACGCCTTCGCGCTAATTTCCCGAACAGGCAAACCGTTATACGTAGACGGGATCACAACGTCTGCGTCAAGACAATTTCCAAGCCCCGTAACCGCATACGCTTCTCCGTTGTCAATCGGCGTATACGCCAAATCGAACGTCCAAACACAAATTTCCCCGTTTACATAATGCCAATAATTCCCTTTTTCCGCTGGTTGCGTTTCGCTGTAATAATATACAGTGGCGGTTTGAAGATGTTCATTACCTTCCTCAATGCCCATTTCTGTCCATTCGTCCACTGTTCCCCCATAATATATTTTCGTCAAACTGTTGCAGTTGAGAAATGCCCTATTTCTAACTTGCGTTAAACAAACAGGGATCATCACTGTTTCCAACTTATTACAACCTTGAAACGCATACGATTCAATCGTCGTCACTGCATCAGAAATCACGATCGACGTCAATTCTTTGCAATTTTCAAACGCCGATCTACCAATGGATACCACACTATCGGGAATGGAAATCGATATCAAATTTTTACAACCGCTAAACGCAGAATTCCGAATACCGATCACTTGTTCCGAAATAATAACACTCGTCAAATTTTCACTGTTTTTGAATGCAGCCTCGCCGATAAACTGTACCCCATAGGGAACGGTAAATGATTGTGCTGTTTTTCCGATCGCATATCGCACCAACTTCGTTTTATCTTTCGTATACAAATTGCCATCAATAGACGCATATGTGGTATTTTCTTCCGCCACAGAAATATTTTTTAAATTAACACAACTCGAAAACGCATCATTTGCAATAAATTCGACCCCTGCGCCAATAGAAATGTCCGTCAAACCGCTGGCACTGAATGCCATATTCCTAATTTTTTTTACACTGTCAGGTATAACTATGCTTGTCAAGTTTTTACAACCGCAAAACGCCATACCATCAATCGACGTTGCCTTATTGGGAATAACAACACTCATCAGCTGCGAACACCCCATAAACGTCGAATGACCGATTGAAGTTACATTTTCGGAAATCGTAATATACCTCAAATTTTTACATCCAAAAAATGCATTGTTCTCAATTGTCGTTATACTGTCATACATCGTAACATCCGTCAAGTTCGTACAATTCCTAAAGGCGGAATTGCCGATTGTCGTTACACCCTCGGGAACAGTAAAAGATTGTGCCGTTTTCCCAATCGCGTATTGGATCAGAATTGTTTTATCTTTTGTATATAAATTTCCGTCAACAGCAATATACGCCTTATTATCGTTATCAACCGTAATATCCTTTAATTTAGAACAACTTATAAAACTTCCGTTTCCAATTGAAACAACATCCGCCCCGATCGACACTCTTTCCAAGTTTTCACACCAAGAAAACGCACTTTCGCCGATCGCCGTCACCCCGTTTTCAATAACAACGCTTGTTAAACCTTTATAACAACTAAATGCACTCGGTTTTACAGCCGACACCGTATTCGGTATTACCAATTCACTGATCAGCGTATCGCCTATATACAGTTTTTCCGCATAATCGAACAAACCCACAACATCAAACGAAATATTACACCAACCTGCAATATCGCCTTTATAATATATAGTTTTTAAATTAACATTTTCACAAAACGCACCGTTGTCAAACAATAAAACGCTGTTTGGAATCGCAATCTCCGTCAAGTTAACATCTCCAAAAAAGGCGCTTTGTCCGATTGCCGTTACCGTGTAACCGTTTATCACTTGCGGAATAACCACAGCCGCATCTTCACAAGCATCTCTACCTGTAACCGTACAGGTTTTCCCGTCCTCATTTACCGTATACGCCAAATCGAACGTCCAAACACAAATTTCCCCGTTTACATAATGCCAATAATTCCCTTTTTCCGCTGGTTGCGTTTCGCTGTAATAATACCGTGTTGCGTTGGTTAAACAACTGTTTTCGGAAGATCCGATCGCAATTTGTTCCCAATCTTCCGCCGCGCCTTTATAATACACGTTTGCCAAATTATTACAACCCCTAAACGCATAATCACCGATTGCCGTTACACTGCCGTCGATTGCTATGTTTACTAAATTTGCGTACCCCCAAAACGCAGACGCCGCCACAGTCGCCACGCCGCTTGGAACACAGAACCACGCGCTCGACTTCCCTATCGCATACTGCACCAATTCTTTGCCGTCTTTCGTATATAAATTGCCGTCGATCGATTGATAGATTGCGTTTGATTCGTTTACCGTAATCGACGTTAAACTTTTACAATATCCCAATGCGTCCGCCCCGATCGCCGTTACGCTTTCGGAAATATAAACGCTTGCCAAATTGCCACAATTATAAAACGCCAAACTCCCCACCGTTATCACCGTATCGGGAAGTTGTACGCTTGTCAAATTGCCGCATTTTTGAAACGCTCCGTCGGCAATCGCAAGCGTACCCTCTTTTAACGTATGCGCGCCGCTCAGTTCACTGTTTGCACGAATGACGTATTTGTTTAAATACAGCACACCGTTATCCCAATTTTGCGAATTGTTATAATATGACGTATTCAAAAACGCATTCGCCCCAATCGTCTTTATCGCGTTGCCCGTTTTGATATCGGACAAATTGCCGCATACCAAAAATGCGCTCTCCTCAATTGTCGTAACGCTTTCGGGAAGTTCAACACTTTCCAAGCCATAACACCCATAAAAAGCCGAAGCTCCTATTTTTGTAACGCCGTTTCCAAACTTTACGCTTGTCAAATACGCGCAGCCCCAAAAGGCGGACGAACCGATGCTCTTAACGCTGTTTGGAATAGTCACGCTGTTTAAATCCGAGCGGTTTTTAAACGCGCCGTTCGCAATTGCCACCACGGGATATTCCCCTACGTAGCTGGGAATATACACGTTGCTGTCGCTACAAGAACCCATACCTGCTACGCCGTACGTTTTATTTTCTTTATCCCATATATACGACAACCCGACCGAGCCTGTTGCCGCAACATAATTGTCCATATAAAACTGTCCGCAATTTTCACACGTATGCAACGTATAACCGTCTTGCGTTTGCGTGGGTAAAACCACTGTTTCTTGATAACGGTGTCCCTTTGCGGGAATTTCCGTTTGCGCAACCATAATTTCACCGCAAACGCCGCACTTCTTGCCTTCCGTTAAACCTATTTGCGCACACTTAGCTTCAACCGCAGGGATATTTTCTTCCGTATGTCCCGTTGCCGCAACTTCTTCTTGCGCAATCAGCACCGTGTTACAAACCGAACAGTGCTTTCCTTCCGTCAATCCCGTTCCCGTACACATTGCCGCAACAGCTTCATCTATCACTTCCGTATGTCCCGTTGCCGCAACTTCTTCTTGCGCAATCAGCACCGTGCTACAAACCGAACAGTGCTTTCCTTCCGTCAATCCCGTTCCCGTACACGTTGCCGCAACAGCTTCGTCTATCACTTCCGTATGATCACTATTGCTTTCTATCGCCGTTATGATCGTCGCGTCGCAATCACACAAATGTATTTTCATGCCTTGCTCGGCACAAGTGGGTTCTTTTGTCACTTCCCCTTCGTCCCATATATGCACACCGATTTCCGAAGTATCTCCACAGACACATACCCGCCAATGATTGTTGACGTCATATTCCCATTTTATTGAAAATTGATGCGTATGTATTTCCGCCGAATCTTCCGACGATGTCTCTGACGTTTCCGAAGACGTCAAAAGTTCTGACGAGGCAACCGTTTCCGATGAAAACAAGGTTTCCGACGACAAACTTTCCCCTGCGGTATTTCCCCCCATAAATTCACCGCAAGCAACAAGTCCTCCGCTTCCCATCATTAAAAAAACGGTTATAACCAACCCAAGCCAATGCTTTTTCATAATCACCCTCCTCAATAGGCAAATTTACATTCCCTGCAAAACTTTCTTACAATAAGCCTTCCGCCTGCATATCCTCATAAACACACTGCACCAAGCGCAAATGTTCGTTTCTAAACACGATGGGCCACGCCATTACGTGCATACCGATCACTACGGAAATTTCATGAACGGGATCGACCATCAGATACAGCCCCGCCGCGCCGTCCCAACCGAATTCCCCGTTTGGCAAGCCCCATTCCGTGGGCTTAACGCGTGTCCTTACGCCCAAACCATAGCCGTAATCTGCTCCTTGCACACACGTAAACCTATTGTTTACGTTTAACGACGCAAACGTTTCCGTCCGAATTTCTTGCACCGTTTCTTTTTTCAACATTCGATATCCGTTTTCCGCAACGCCGCCGCACGCCAACGTTTCACCGAATTTCGCATAATCTTCCACCGTCCCGATCGCGCCTGCGCCGCCGCTATCGTAATTATCCCCGAAAACCAGGTTGTTGACGCATTCCGTTTCTACAATACTGCCATCCTCTTTCGCTACGTACAACGGGGCCATTTGCACTTTCTTTTCCGTATGAAAACCCGTATCTTTCATCCCCAAAGGCGCAAAAATAACTTCTTGCATATAGTCGGCAAAACGTTTTCCGCTTGCCGCTTCCACCACCGCAGCCAATACGTCGTGACAAAGGCTGTATTGAAACCGTTCGCCGGGTTGAAAAGACAAAGGTCGTTTCGCAAAACACGAAGCGTACGCCACCGTGTCCGCCGCTCCTTCCATTTGCGCTTTTAACGCCAACGTTTCGGGCGTCCAAATATCATACGTAAGCCCCGCCGACATCGTGAATAAATGCCGCACCGTCATTTTGGTGTTCGGCGGCACTTTTTCACCCTGTCCGTTATACAAAAATACGTCGCCGTAAGCAGGCAAATAATTTTCCACCTCGTCGTCTAACGAAAGTTTCCCTTCCTCGACCAACCGCATCGCGCAAGCAACGGTAAGCGGTTTTGTACAGGAAAAGAAAAACAGTTGTTCTTTTCCGTTCGCCTTTCCGTCGAGCGAATCGTAGCGACGAAATAGTTCCGTATGCCCCTTTTTTACAAGAACGTCCAAATACGGAATTTGCTTTTCGCTCAATAAATTTTTTAAATACGCCGTCGTTTTTTCGCCTTTCATACTCTTTTTTCCTTTTTTATTTTTCAATAACGCTCTTGACGTAAAGGACGAAAACGCTTATAAACCGCCCTTCGCTTTCACCAATTCGATAAACACTTTCGCCGTTACGCACGCGTCGTCGAACGCGCGGTGGTGATTGAACGTAAAACCGTAATGATCCGCCACCGAGTTCAATTTATAATTGGGCAACAATCCGCGAAGCACCTCTTGCGCCAACGTCAGCGTATCAAACTGCTTTTGTTCGAACATATACCCGTTTTGTTCGCCGTAATAATGCACGAAACGGTAATCGAACCCCACGTTATGCCCCACCAAATACGCCCCGTCGGTAAATTTGTAAAAATCCGCAATCACTTTTTCCACTTCGGGCGCGCCGATCAAGTCTTCGTCGTGGATTCCCGTCAATTCGACGATTTCGGGAGAAAGCCGCTCTTTGCAAGCGATAAACGAGGAAAATTTTTCCACGATCTCGCCGTTGATCAGTTTCACCGCGCCGATCTCGATCATCTTATCCATTCTGCCCATCGCAGGGTTGTTGTTTAATCCCGTCGTCTCCAAATCGAATACGACAAAAACGTTTTTCTTCAGTTCGTCGGGCTTGTTTAAATTATCGAACAACCCCGCTTGCGTATAATCCACATACGGTTCGGGGAACACCGCGTGATAAAACTTCGGCACAGGTTTCCCTTTTCGGGCTTGCGGTTCGAACCCTTCGGGCGGAGCGCCGAAATTCAGTTTCGCCGCCTTAAACGATATCGAACCTTTATATTCTTCATTCGCACCCGAAATCATGATCTTATCCCCGATCTTGATCGTCCGCACTTTATCCACCGTCGCTTTTTTGGGGAAATACGTGGTGCGTATCGTTGCCGAACCGTCCGTCAATGCAATGGAAAACCGAGTTTTCTGCACGTCCTCGTTCGTTTTTTCGTTATGTTTAACGTAAGCGATCTCCTCGATAAACGACACTGTTCCGCACACTTCGTAAGTGCTTTCCATCATCTGCATATCCGCCATATACACCGCCGTCGTCGGCATCGTTTCCCAACCGTCTAACTTTTCCTGACCGCATATTTCAAAACGGCGGATCTCCACGGGGATCACTTCCTCATTATCTTCTTCGGGCAGCTCGTCCAACACGCTTTCGTCCCGTTCTTTTTCCACGATCCGCACGTTGCCGTAAAAACTGCCGCAAAATACGCTCGATAAATAACGGCTTACGTCGTCTAAAATCTTCCCCGACGAAAACATCGACTGCTCTCCCGAGGCAATATCAAAACAAAAATTTGCGCCGCTCGTCAACATTTCCACTTGAATATGTTCTTCCTCCAAAAACGCCGCGGCGGCAGGGAACGCCCGACGGACGTATTCGTATATCTTCGTCCGCACGATCGCCGCGTCAGGCACTCGTTTCACGATCCGCACACGCGATAAAAAGCCGTCGGGCAAAAATTCTTGCCCAACAGCCTGCGCGCGCTTTTCTTCCAAAGCCGTATACGTTTTATCCGTTACAAGAAAAAACTCGGCTGCGCCGTCCCGTTTCGTCACGGTGATACCGCACAAAATCGCGTTTTTCAGTCCCTCGTTTTCTCTTATTTTTTCCAAATATTCTTGCAATCTATTCGCCATCTAACAGCAACCTTATTTCCTTTAAAAATTCTTCTTCCGCATCGCAAGCGGCTATTTTTTTATAAGTTTCACCCTTTTTAAACAGCATACAAACCCCGTTTCCGCCCGCAATGCCCAAATCGGCGTCTTTCGCCTCGCCGGGCCCATTCACTACGCAACCCATTACGGCGATTTTCGCCTTTTTCTTATACGGCCGCACAAATTCCGTCACTTTGTTGGCAAGCGACATACTCTCCCACGCGCACCTGCCGCAAGTGGGACACGACACCACTTCCACGTAATTTTCTTCCATACCGCAAGCGCGTAAAATATGTTGCGCCGCATACACTTCCCGCACGGGATCGTCGGTGAGCGACACTCGAATGGTGTCCCCGATGCCGCTTAACAACAAACTGCCGATCCCCACTGCGCTTTTGACAACGCCCGCTTCCGTCGTTCCCGCTTCCGTCACTCCCAAATGCAACGGATATTGCGTCTTTTGCGCCAAAAGGGCATACGAACGCACCGTCAGCGGCACGTCCGACGCTTTTACGGAAATGACAATATCTTCCACGCCGAATTTTTCCAATAACCTTACGTTATACAACGCGCTTTCCACCAACGCTTCCGCGCTCCTGCCGTATTTTTCAAGGAAATTCTTTTCGATGCTTCCCGTGTTTGCGCCGACCCGCACGGGGATATGATGCGTTTTGATACAATCGGCAACGTAGCGTATTTCCGTTTCTCCGCCGATGTTACCGGGATTGATCCGCACCTTATCCGCCCCGTTTTCGATCGCCATTACGGCAAGTTTTGGGGAAAAATGAATGTCTGCGACAAGCGGCGTTTTGATTTTTGCCGTCACTTCTTTTATCGCCAAAGCGTCCGCCTCGTCCGAAACCGCCACGCGAACAATCTCACACCCGGCTTTTTCCAACGCAACGATCTGCGCCACCGTCTTTTCCACGTCCGCCGTTTTCGTTGTCGTCATCGACTGTATCCTGATCGGCTCGCCGCCTCCAAGCGCCACGTTTCCGACGCATACCTTTTTCGTCGTTTGTCCTTTTGTCATTTGTCCGATCCTTCCGTATTTTTTTCCGCTTTGTCCGTCAAAACCTTTTCTGCGGCTTTCCGTTCCGCCTTTTCCGCTTTCATCATTTGTTTCAGTTCTGCCATAAACGAGGAAAGGTCTTTAAAAGAACGGTATACCGACGCGTAACGAACGTAAGAAACTTCGTCCACCTTTTTCAGCCGTTCCATCACCATTTCTCCGATCTCTTTCGTCGTAATTTCGTATTCCATACTGTTGTACACCTGTTTTGAAATATCCGATACGATATCGTCGATCACCGACATGGGAACGGGACGTTTTTCGCAAGATTTGATGATCCCGTTGCGTATCTTTTCCGCATTGAACGATTGCCGAGTGCCGTTGTTTTTCACCACCAACACAGGCGTCACCTCTATCGTTTCATAAGTGGTAAAACGTCTGCCGCAACCCGTACATTCTCTGCGACGACGTATCGTTCTGTCGTCGTCTGCCGAACGGGAATCCACCACTTTGCTTTCCGTACAATCACAATACAAACACTTCATTTTTTCTCTCCCGATTTTCACCGAATTTTTTATTCAACGCGTACACGGTATGCCCGTTTTAGTAATTGCGAACAAGAATTGCATCCTTTAAAACGTCCTTGTTCCCTTCTCTTTCCAAAAAGGTTTTCAATTTATAAGAATACCGCAAAATAACAACGCCCTCGTCCGTTTCCACTTCATAATTTTCTTCTCCGTCCCATTCCTGCCAAAACTGCATCGCGATATTTTTCCCCGTTTCGCAATCGTAGCGATACAGCGTGTATACCGTAGGCGTTCCATATAATCCGTAACGATCCGTCGTCAAATAATATGCATAATTTTCATACGACGGCGCATTTTCAAGTTTCTCTTTTTCCTTTTGCTCTTTCAGCCAATCGCCATACACATCTTTCGAATCTTTTGCCAATTTCCCCGTTTGAGTATCCAGCAAATAACCGCTGTATTTCACTTTATCTCCCTGTCCTCGACAACCGCTTGCAAACACCACTTCATGCGCATTAAAATAAATTTGCCCGTCGCTTAACACCGTGAAATCGGTAAAATCTTTTTTGGCGTATTTTTGCGAAAAATCGTATATGCGTTTCAACTGCATTTCGTTATAATCTATTTGATAAAAACAGCAATTTTGATACATAAAATGTTTCAAAGTTACCATTTCTTCTTTCGGAAAAGACAATATCCCGCCGTTCGATCCTCGAAGCGAATACTTCATTGTATACGTCACGTCCATCGGCATTCCTTCCGCCGCATACCCATTTTTTACGATCAGTTCTTTCCCCTTCGGCAAACGCAATAGATCGTACCAACGTCCCCCCTCAAGTTCGTAAAAATACAATCCTCTCCATCGATCTTCTGTCATCGTTTGCAACAAAAAGCCCTGTCTGCCGTCTTTTTCCACGTATTCCGCCATCGTCGATTGAAGATCCTGCGTCAACGCAGGCATATATGCATATTCCGTTTCTTCCCATTCCCGATAAAAGAACGCTTTCTTTTCATTGTCAAACCCGACAAGATACTCCCCCGTCTGCATTAAAGCTTCCAAATAATTTTCATTTTCAGACAACACGTTTCCACTGTAATCAATTTTAAACAACCTACGATTATTATAATAGTCCGTCATTTGCAAAACGACAAACGTTTCCGACAATTTGTAAATTTGACGGGCTTGCAGATCCCCTTCCGCCCAATAAATGATATCCGTCGTCTTCTCTTTCAAATCATAACAAACAAAACAAGAATTCGACGCCTGTGTTTCTTGTTCTTGCACGCTCAAACACAAATAGATATCGTCGCCGACATACTGATAATCGGTCGTTTCGACAACCGTATATTTTTCGCCGTCTTTCATCAACGATTCAATCAAATACTCGTCGTCTTCCCCCGTCGTTTTACAACGCACGTTTCCCGCGTATATGTAATTCCCGTCCCATTCGCCGTACTCCTTGGGCGCAACGTCGTACAAACTGTCGCAACCCGTAAAACAGCATAAACAAGCAATCGCTATCGATGATACAATCGTTAAAACTCTTTTCCCCGCCTTCATTATGATCTCCATGACCTCCCGATCGTAAAGTTATCACTTATATAACACACGAAACGTTCATTTTACTCACCGATCATTTACCTTTTTTTACTTTTTCTCCTTCAATGCGTACACGGTATGCCACAAATCGTTATTTTCGTCAATATGCCCGAACGATAAAATCGCGAATATTTTCGTGGTATTCTTCCTTGTGGGCGTTATCCCCCCACATATCTTGGCAATATTTCGCGCCTTCCAACTGTATGCTGCCGCTTTCGCCAAACTGTATCGCCTCTTCCGTGCCGTCGGGGTTTACGCGCATAAGCGTAAGCACTTGCTTCGTGCCCGCCCAGATACCAAGTTGCAGCGTATGGATTTTCAAATAATAAGAATATTCTCCGCAAGAAACGGCGTATATTTTGCCGAGCTCCTCCACCGACGTTTTATCCGCCGATACGTACGCTTCGGGCGTGGATTTTTTAAGGACTTTCGTTTCTCTGTCGAATACGTAATAATAATCCTTATATCCACCCGATTTAAAAATCCATTTCGCCGATTCAAATCCGCCCGCGCAAAAATAAATTTTGTCCGCCGTTACCGTAAAGCTATTTGTAAAGCTTAACCGTTCGTCAAAAACGCACACGGGCGTCGCCGCCACCGTTTCGCCGTAAGAAATTTCGTACAGCACGCAACGCACGGGCGAGAATACGCTTTTCTCTACTTTAGAGATGCAGCCTTTTTGTTCGTAATAGGTCACGGTATCATATTCGTAAGCGATGAAATAATCGCCGCCCTCCCACACGCGCGCGGCTTCCATACTTTCTATCCCGTCCGTAAGCGAGAAGCTTTCGCCCGTGACAAAATCGTAAAACCAAACGCCGTCGTAAACGTACGCCGTACCGCCCTTAGTTTCAAAATATTGCTTGCGGTAAGCGTAGATCAAAAGCCCTTCCCGATCGCCCTTCTCCAAATAATGGTACGTAACCGAAGCGCCGTCGGGCACGGTAAGCACCGTTTTGTATTCCGCGTTTTCCCAAGTGCGGTAACGGATCTCCTCGCCCGTCCCCTGTATAAAATATTTATCGCCGTAATACGGTTTCCCGTACAGATCCGAATAAATATTTTCGGAAAGGCTTCCGTCGAAATTTACGCCGACGTACACGTGTTTATAAGAATAAGAACTACTGTTCCACTTGCTCGTACATACGATAATTTCCGTATCCGTCACGCAAACGATTTTATCGATCTCAACAGGCTCGTTCAGTGTCATGCTTTCCGTCCCGCCCGATTTGCTGGGTGAAAAATACTTTATCAACGTTTGCGTTTTTTCTTTTACATCGTATTTTACCAAAGCGTTTGCAATGTAGGAATCCCGCGCCGATTCGCCCACCGACAAATACAGCGCCATGTATATTTCGTCGCCGATGATTTCATAATCGATACAATCGACAGCGTACATCGTCGTGTCTGCCACGGTGACGCTTTCAACGAGTTTTTCATATTCTTCGCCCGTCGTTTTGCTTCTGCCGTTGCCTTTATATACGTAATTGCCTTCCCATTCGCCGTACGCTTCGGGCATATAATCCTCCACCTTTTCGCACGCGGAAAAGGACAACGGAATTGCGGCGACAAATACAAGCGAAAGCCCTATCGCCAAATGCTTTTTCCAATCGCAAAAACTGTTTTGTCTCATACCTGCCCCCGTTTTTTTATTTTTTCTTACCCTTGCGGGCGCGAATTTCTTTCACTTCGTTTTCGTATCCGTTTTTCCCCGGTACGTAGTAAATTTTATCTTTCAACGAATCGGGCAAATACTGCTGTTCAACATAACCGCCGTAATTGTGCGGATATTTATACGCGCCGCTGTTTGCTTTATCCTCCTTGCTCCCAAACGAATTATCCTTTAAATAAGCCGGTACGTTATCGTCCCGTACCTCTTTTGTGTCCGCGATCGCCGCATACATCGCCTCCACTACGGAATTGCTTTTTTCCGCCTCACACACGTAAATGATCGCTTCCGCCAAAGGAATACGCGCTTCGGGATATCCGATCTTTTCCAATGCATACATCGCCGAAGTGGCAATTTGCAATGCGCGCGGATCTGCCATTCCCACGTCCTCCGCCGAATGTACCACCAAACGCCGCGCAACCAACATCGGATCGCAGCCGCCTTCGATCAACCGCATCGCATAATACAACGCCGCATTGGCGTCGCTCCCCCGAAGCGATTTGCAAAACGCCGATAAAAAATCGTAATAAGAATCGGTATTATACGACAACGCCTTTCTCTGTATCGATTGCTCTGCGTCCGTAAGCGTGATATGCACGTTGCCTTCCCCGTCTGGGTCGCTTGTCAACGCGGCAAGTTCTAACGCATTGTAAGCCGTTCGCAGATCCCCTCCCGCCGTGCGCGCAATATGTCCGATCGCCTCGTCGTCGGCAACGATCTTTTGCTTCCCAAGCCCTTTATGCCTGTTTTTTAACGCCTTGCGCAGAGCCTCCTCGATATCTTCCGTCGTCAGATGCTTAAATTCAAACACCCGACAGCGGGACACGATAGCGGGCGTCATCGCCGCATACGGATTTTCCGTCGTCGAACCGATAAAAATAATCGTCCCCTGCTCGATCGCAGGCAACAGCGAATCGCTTTGCGTTTTATTAAAACGGTGACATTCGTCTAACAGCAAATACGTGCGCTTGTTGTATAATTTTAAATTCTCACGCGCAGTTTCCACCGCTTTCTTTACGTCCGCCACGCCCGCATTTACGGCGTTCAATTTGATAAACTCGCCGTTTGTACCAAGCGCAATGATATTGGCGAGCGTCGTTTTTCCGCAGCCGGGAGGCCCCCAAAAAATACAACTGCCGAGGCGGTCCGTCGCGATCGCGCGACGAAGCAACGAGCCCTCGGCAACGATATGTTTTTGACCGATGAACTCGTCCAACGAATTGGCGCGCATCCGCTCGGCAAGCGGCTTTGCCGTTTCTTCATTTCTGTTAAAATCAAATAAATCCATACTTTTCGATCATTCCAAAATCTTTTTTATTTCTTCCACGTTCGCTTTCCCCAATTCGTACCCGCGCTGGTGTGCAAAATCGAACTGCTTAAACGAATATTGGCTCATATTTCCAAGGTCGGGTTCTAACCAAAGATCGATCATTTCCTTATCCCGTTCCCGTAGCATTTTGGTACGGTAATTGTCCATAATATCTACGGTGGACAACACGATGCCGATCGCCCCGGGCATTTTTTCCGAGCATTGTCGTTGTCCCAAAACGTCTACGGCAACCACAACGTCCGCGCCCATTCGCTTGGCTTCCGCATAGGGTACGCGGTCTAAAATGCCGCCGTCGATCAACCGCATTCCTTCCTTTTCCGTCGGACGAAAAATAGACGGGATCGACGAAGACGCCACCACGGCGTCCAAAACGCTGCCTTCCGAAAACTCGACGGTTTTTTGCGAGATCATATCCACCGCCATACAATGGAAGGGCAAGTGAAGATCGGAAAATTGGATATCCCCGATATATTTCGCCAAAACGTTTCGCATTTTTTTCGTATCGAACAAACCTCCCTTTTTGGTGGAGGGAGAGATCAGATCGAACAGTTTTAAATTGCGCACGGCTTCAAACATCTTCTCCACCGATACGCCCGCCGCATATCCCGCGCCCACAACAGAACCCATCGACGATCCCGTGATGAGAGCAGGCTTTATCCCTTCTTCTTCCAAAGCTTTTAAAAATCCGATATGCGCCACGCCGCGGCTTCCGCCTGCGCCCAATGCCAATCCTAATTTTTTCATTTTCTTCCTCTCTACTTTTTTCACGTTTCCACCTCTTTGATCGTATGTAATCGGTGTTTCACGTGTCATCGGGCTTATCGATAAATTTTATTTTTGTAAGTTATAAGCCCCCAACAATTTACATTCTAATGTGTTTGCTTTGACAGCCGACAGCATTTTTTGCGCGTTTTCCGAAGCAATATCGCATTCCGCTTCGATAAAAAAACGATAATTCCCCGGCGAATTTTTCACCGGACGGCTTTCGATCTTCGTCATATTAACGCCGTATGTCGCAATAATTTGCAACAGTTCGAGAAGACTGCCCGGACGATGCGGACATACGGTTGCTATAAAAATCTTCTCGCTGTTTTTCGGCAACGTTTCCACGCCCTTTTTCACCAACAGAAAGTGCGTAAAATTGTTTTTTTCATCGGAAATACATTCTTCACTCATCACAAACCCGCCGCGAAGATTTTCCACGTGCGCGCCTGCGATCGCCGCGCTTTTTCCCGTATCGTCTTCCATTGCCTTGGTGATGCCAAAACCCGTCGATTCCGCCTCGCGCAAAGACGCAAACGGCATTTCTTTGCTTAAAAATCCGAAGCACTGATCCAACGCCTGCCGATGGGAATACACTCGCCCGATTTGAGAAAATTTCATTCCCTGTTTATACACCAAACGATTGTCGATACGGATCACCGCTTCGCGCATTGCATACAGATCGGAAGACGCTTGCAATAAATCGAGATTTTGCAACACTCCCCCTTGCAAACTGTTTTCGATGGGCAACGCCGCCGCGTCCGCCCTACCGCAAGCCACCGCGTTTAACACCTCGGGAAAATTGCGAAACGGAATACATTCGTCCCAATTCCCCGCGGTTTGCCCCGTACCTTCCACTTTTAAAAATTCTTTTGCCGCCAAGTGCGAATAACTGCCCTCCGGCCCTAAAAATGCTATTTTCATAACAACCTCTTTTTTTTGGTTTTCTTCTTATATTTATCGTATGCCTCCTTTCACTATGTCCTTTCCAGACGACAGTAAAACACACAGTTCAAGGCGCACACAGTTGCAACGACGAAATGCGCCGCATATCCGCCTATTTTTCACCGTACCCATTCCAACCGAAGTAAAACGGCGCAGATGCAAGAAAGACAAGGAAAGCGCGGCTTTTTCGTCGGGAGCGTACAGTAGCGTACGTGACCAAGAAAAAACGTAAGCTTGACGACGCATTTCGCCGCATATCCGCCTATTTTTCACCGTACCCATTCCAACCGAAGTAAAACGGCGCAGATGCAAGAAAGACAAGGAAAGCGCGGCTTTTTCGTCGGGAGCGTACAGCAGCGTACGTGACCAAGAAAAAACGCAAGCTTGACGATGCATTTCGCCGCATATCCGCCGTTTTACACTTGAGCGGCAAGATCGCAGATCAACCTCTCCGTATCCTCCCACCCAAGACAGGGATCGGTGATCGATTGCCCAAACACTTCGTCGTGTTTTTGACAGCCTTCCACCAAAAAGCTCTCGATCATAAAGCCTTTGACGATGCGTTTAAAATCGGCGTCGAAACGACGGTTTTGCATCACCTCTTGCGCAATGCGGATCTGCTGTTTAAATTGCTTTCCCGAATTGGAATGGTTGCAATCGATTACAATGGCAGGATTTTCCAACTTACTGTCCCGATACATTTGTTCTAATTGCATCACCGTTTCATAATGGAAATTGGGGATATCCGCCCCCGAACCGTCCACGCCCCCTCGCAAAATTGCGTGCGCGTACGGGTTTCCGTCCGAACTCACCTGATAATTGCGGTATTTAAAGATTTGCGGACTTTGCGCGGCAAAAATCGAATTGATCAACGCCAAAATATTGCCGCTCATCGGATTTTTCAAACCAACAGGCGCGTCGATCCCGCTTGCCACTTGACGGTGCAACTGGTCTTCCACGCTTCGAGCCCCCACTGCGTGATAGGATAATAAATCTTCCACGTACGGCGTGTTTTCGGGATAAAGCATTTCGTCCGCCGCCGTCAACCCCGATTCGTTCATCGCCGCAAGGTGCATCGCGCGGATACTGCGTATCCCCCTTACGATATCCGCCGTACCTTCGGGATCGGGTTGCAAAAACATTCCTTTATATCCCACGCCCTTGGTACGCGGTTTGTTGGTGTAAATACGCGGCACGATCACCAGCTTGTCTTTCACTTTTTCGCTCAATTTTCCCAAACGGGAAATATATTCCAGCGTCGGCGCAGGCTCGTGCGCGGAACAAGGTCCGACGACGATCAGCATTTTTTCACTTCTGCCTGCGATCACGTCGCGAAGCTCTGCATCACGCTGTTTTTTAATTTCTTTCATCTCCGCCGTCATCGGCGATTCCGCAATAAATTCTTCGGGCTCGGGAATAAAATACTGTTTTTCTAACATACGCCCTCCTCACTTGCTTTTTAATACTTTTTCGATATATTCTTTCACTTCTTTCGTTACGTATTCGTCGATAGGCGTGCCGAATTTCAGGCTGTTCCGCACCATAGACGAACTGACGTGCAACAGATGCTGCGGACAAGGCAAATATACGGCAAGCAGATCTTCCGACAGCTTTTTGCTGGCGTAAAAATTGGCGTTTTCGTAATCGAGATCGGTTCCGTTCCGTATTCCGCGGACGTAGCAACAAGCCTGTTCGCGCACGACAAGATCTGTCACCGTCCCTTCCGCCGTCACGACAAAAACGCGCGGATCGTTCACTGTCAACGCCAACATTTCTTTGCGTTGTTCCACCGTAAAACACGGTGTTTTCGACGGATTGACCATCAACGCCACCACCACTTCGTCAAACAACGTAAGGCACTGTTCGATCACTGCTTTATGCCCCAAGGTGGGCGGATCGAACGTACCCGCAAAAATACATTTTTTTACGTCTTTTGCCATTTTCTTCTCCTTGATGCTCTCACTTTTCCGTATCTGTTTTTTCGCTTTCTTCTGCCTTTGACACGCGGCGGAAAAAGGTGAGATAGGTTTTGCCGTATTTTCGTTCGTCATATTGTTCCAAACCGTCCACTGCGCCAACAAATGCGCGATCGCGCTCGTAGACGACAATGCCCGTTTCCGTCAATAAGTTGCGTTTTGCAATCTTCTCCAACGCTTTCCGACCATAATCAAAACGATAGGGCGGATCGAGAAAAATAATATCGAAAGCACCTCGCGCAACGTCTAAACACGCGGCAAAATCGTATTGACAGACCTTTGCTTCCTCCCCGTTGACCGCTATTTTTAACGTCGCTAAATTCTTTTTCAATATCGCGATGCTGTCTTTGGAAAAATCGTTAAACGTCACTTCTTTCGCACCTCGGGACAAACACTCCAATCCCAACGCGCCGCTACCCGAAAACAGATCGAGCACACGCGCCCCATACATTTTTAACGAAAGGATATTAAACAACGATTCTTTCACCCGATCGGACGTGGGGCGCACGTCTTCGCCCGGAAATTCCGCCAACACCCTGCTTCTGTATTTACCGCCGATGATCCTCATATTTTTCTTTCTCCGATTTCTCCGACGAATTTTTTAATGTTACTTTCGCCATATTATTGCGCTGTTTTTATTTCAACGCGTACATGCCTGCCTTATTTGCGTTTTTTTGGCTTCGTACCGGGCAACCCGCCGTAATTGATCTTTTTCACTTTTTGCGCTTCTGCGGCAGCCGCTTTATCCGCCAATTCCTGCGCACGAAGCGCTTTATTCCTGCGCGCATAAGCACCTGCGATATAGAACGCGCCCGAAACGGCAATGGGAATCAGCGCAAATAAACAGGAAATGAAATAGCTGATCTGAATCGTCCCGGAAACGTTTAAATAATAGAAAGGCAAAATCGACCAACCCGAAAGGAAAAACGACACCAATACGAAAATACTCAACGCGCCGCCGTTCATCTCCCCTTTATCGATCAAAGTTTGATTACAGCCGAATATGATCCCGACAACCAGCGGCAACACCGCAACGAATGCACCGAACACAAACCCTTTCCACGCGCGGTATTCTTTCGCTTCCTTGTGCGTAGAAATTTTGTATTCCGTACCGTACATTTCCGACGACGTACGTTTGATATTGCCCGAAACCAACATTTCGTAATGCTGTCC
Organism: Clostridia bacterium; assembly: GCA_017463205.1. Classification (GTDB taxonomy): domain Bacteria; phylum Bacillota; class Clostridia; order Christensenellales; family Borkfalkiaceae; genus Scatosoma. Next base: position 14,145 of record JAFTPQ010000073.1, on the reverse strand, counting down.
GCCGTTTGCCCACATGATCAGCGCATTATACGCGCCTGCGCCGAGAATACAAACCAACGTCCACGTCAGTTTTGAGCTGCTCCACGTGATCGTTTCGCCTTTCATCGTCAGCATCAGCAAAATCGCCCCTGCCATACAATACATCAATCCTGCGGGGAACGAACCTTTGATCATCTCCCATACGTATCTGCCGATTTTTTTCAGTTTCTTTTTCATGTTTGCCATTTTTTGCCCTCTTCATCCTTATTTGTCCGCTGATTCCGCCCTCAACAGACATTGTAAATTTCTTTTTATATGTCTTCGTCGATTGTTCGTTTGTTTTCGACGATAAGCACCTGTTTTTCCGTTACGATCTTGTCCATACGCTGATCCGTGTCGTTTATAGGAACTTCACGGACGATTTGAAAATCGTAACAGTATGCCACCCGTTGCGCCGTGGGATATTTCGTTAAAAAACGATCGTAATATCCGCCGCCGTATCCCAATCGATTGCCTTGCCGATCCACCGCCAACAGCGGTACTACCGCCACGTCGATATCTCCTTGATAGGCTTGTCCGACGGGTTCTCGAATCCCATACTCGTCCAACGTGAAATCTTCGCCGTATAAAACGGCTTCCATTTCGCCTTTTTTGCCTTCGATCTTCCGTGGACAACATACTTTTTGCCCCTTTTCCAACAACCGCTCGATCAGTTTATCCGTCGGAGCTTCCGAGGCGCGCGACAGGTATACAAAAAAGGTTCGTCGCATACCTGCCCCCGTCGTTTCATGATTTTCGCCCAAAAAATTTTCACAAAAATTTTCGATTAAAGCTCTCTCTTTCACGTCTCGGTTTTCCGTTTCGCCGCGCTTTCCTTTCATATAAGCGCGTAAACGTTTTTTCTGCTCGATACGGTCGTCCGCCCTTTCCGTCTTTTCCTGTTCGACAAACCACAATTTAGTCGTTATCATATACAAACTCCGCCCGTCGCGTTGCCGCGCATAACACTTCGTAAGGGATCGTTCCCGTCGCATTCGCCGTTTGCGCCGCGTCCGACATCACTTCGATCCTCTGCCCGCGCCGTTTTCCGTTTTTGCGAATACAAACGTCCATACACAGCGTATTGGCGTTTTCCTCGCTGTGACAAGTGCCGTTTTCCCGTTTCCGTAAAAAACCGTCTGCATATCCAAAGCGACAAACCGCCAAACGTTTTACGCCCGATTTTTCCTCCGCCGACAAATTTTTGCCGTACCCGACTCCGCCAAAAGAATACAATCTGTTTGCCGCCACTTTCGTTTGTACCGTCATACCCTTTTCCAAGCCCAATGCATCGGAAAGTTCTGCCGTCACGCCCTCTGCCGTCGGCAGATAACCGTACAATCCAAGCCCTACGCGCGTCATTCCAAAACGGAAATCTTCACCCAACAAAGCCGCGTACGTGCCACCCATGTGTACGTTCACCGACGGAAAATAGCGTTTACAAATATCCAAATGTTTTAAAAACAGCCGCCGTTGTTCTTCCGCTTGCGCGCGCGTCACACCATACAAATGAGTGTAGATCCCCTCCACCTGCACGTACGGTTTATCGGATAAATATTTGCATACTTTACCCAATGCAGAGCCGTTCATACCGTATCGGTTCATACCCGTATTCGTTTTTAAATGTACCCGCAACGGCAAGCCTCGCCGTCCGCATATTTTCGCCAACAACTTCGCCGTCCATAAATCGGGCACGGTTGCAATAAATCCGTTTTCGGCGATCGCCAAACCTTCTTCTTCGCAGATCGGCGGTGAAAACACCAAAATATCTTTTCCGCAAGCCGCCGTCCTGATCGCCAAACCTTCCTCGATCAGCGCAACGGCAAAACAACTCGCCACGCCTTCCAAAGCGTTTACCACTTCTTCCGCGCCGTGTCCGTACGCATTCGCCTTCACCACCGCACACAGCTCTTCCCCCGTAAGAGAGACAAACCGTTGCGCATTCCGCCGTATGTTTCCCAAATGAATATTCGCCGTTACTTTTTGCACGTTATCATTTTATGTGTTTTCGCTGAAAAACGTGCCGTCAAAACGTTTAATTGCCAAACGTTTAATTGCTGAAAATAATGCGGTGACAGTTGTCACATTCGATCGTTCCGCCGCCCGTCAATTTATTTCGCGCCGCAAGAGGCGGTTCCATACTGCAATAAGGACAGCGATTGCCTGTCAATTCGCCTACGACGGGGAATATCCGCTCCTTTCGTTTTGTTTGATACACTTCCAGCAGCTCCGCAGGCACTTCTTTCGACACTTTTGCAAGCTCCGCTTCGATCGTTTTGCGTTGTTCTTCGCTGGTCGCTTTCACTGCCTTGTATTTTTCGGACACCGCGGGATATTGCTTTTGCGCCGCGATTACCTGCTTTTTCAATTTTTGATATTCTTCATCCGTCGCTTTGATGTTTCCTGTCAATGCGTTGAGGTCCGATTTCAACTTTCTCAACTGATCGTAAATGGATTGCGCTTTCTTTTTATAAAAAGCAATGTCTGCGCCTTCATTCACCAATTCGTCCAAATGCTCGAAATCTTTCAAGGTTTCTTCGGCTTGCGCGTATTTTTTCGTGATCTCCGCCGCTTCTGCTTTCAACGCCGTCGCTTTCACTTCCAACGAATCCAACTTCTCGGGCGCAGTTTCTAAAAATTTCTTGATCTTTACGTACTCTTTCCGTTCCTCGCACCCAGCCAACTCGCGCTCTATTTTATAGAGCTTCGTGTCGATTTCCTGATAGTTTAAAATAGCTTTTATTGACATAATATCTCCCTCCCGTCAAAGCAAATCGGCGTCCTCGTGATACACACAAGGAAGTTCCGTTTGCCGACGGATTTTTTCATAATACTTTTTAAATCCGTAATTTTCCGACGCGTAATGCGTCAAAATGATCACCGATAACCCCGATTCCACCGCATACGTCAATACGTGATGCTTGAAATCGGACGAAATGATGACGTCCGCGCCGCATTTTAATGCAAATCGCACAGCTTCGTCGTCCGCGCCTGCGCCGCAAAAACTCGCCGCGCGTCCAATCTTTCTTTCTTGCCCGTAAACCACTGCTCTCGCCGTGGAAAAGCGACGTTCTATCCCCGTTTGCAACGCTTTTAAAGAAGTTTGGGAAACGTCGTAAACTCTGCCGTACGCGCCGCCGTCGAAAACGTGCATTTTTTGCGTAGCTTGCAAGGTTTTTTCCCATTCTTTTTCCGTCATATCTTCGTTTGCGGCAAGGCAGACGCCCATTTGCAAACTTTCGTCGATTCCGCCCTCCGCCGTGTCTAAATTGAGGTGCATCGACAGCACGGATATCCCTTTGCGAAGGCATTTCACCAACTTTCTTTCCACCAAATCGTCCGCTTCCGCACGCGCATGGTTCAATTTCCCATACATCGCCGGATGATGCGTGATGATCAGGTTTGTCCCCGCTTTTTCCGCAGCATCGATCGCCGCAAACGACAGATCAAGCGAAAACAACACGCCCGTCACTTCGTCGCCCGTATCGATCAGCACGCCGCTGTTATCGTACGCGCCGTACGCCGCGCAATATGCGTCGCTGAGCTTTTTCGGCGCAATTTTATCCGCTATTTGATAAATTTCATTTAATTTCACCGCAAAGCACTCCTTCCAAACGTTTTTTCTTGTTTTCCAGCGCGATCCTGCTTTCCTCTTGCAGATCGGGATTGCTTAAATACGCCGCTGTGTTTTTGATAAGCTTTTGTATTTTCGATACAAACGCCTTTGGCATATTTTGTAAATTTTCTTTGCCAAATTCGCACTCAGCAGACGAGTAAACGCATACCTGCCCCCCTCGTTTTGCATTTTCCGCCTCGTTGACACCTACGATCACGTCGTAATATTTCCCGTCTTCAAACGTAAAATCACGCAAAATACACGCGCCGTTTTCCAACAAATATCTCCGCAATTTTTCCGCGTCGTGCATCGGCTGAAACACAAACCGCTTGGGAATAAACCCGTATTTTTCGTCCGACAAGATGGAAACGATTTCACTGCCTCCCATCCCGGCGATCAACACTTCATCCACGTCCCGCTCTACACCTAAAAAGCCGTCGCCAAGCACGGAAACCGCTCTGCCGTCCGCAATATATTCGGCAAGCAATACTTCCGCTTTTGACAAACTGCCTTTGCTGATATCGGACAAGATCGCCTTTCGACAAAGCCCGTTTTTCAGCATATATTCTGAACAATAGCCGTGATCGCATCCCACGTCGGCAAACGTTTCCGCCTCCGTCAACAACGAACACAGCATATCGATACGCTTACTGTATCCCATTATTCGAGAAAATCTTTCAGCTTTTTGCTGCGCGAAGGATGGCGAAGTTTTCTCAACGCTTTCGCTTCGATCTGACGAATACGTTCACGGGTAACGTTAAATTCTTTGCCTACTTCTTCCAGCGTTCTGGGTTTGCCGTCGTCAATGCCGTAACGAAGGCGTAACACCTTTTCTTCGCGCGGAGTTAAAGTGTCCAACACCCCCAAAAGTTGCTCTTTCAACATCGTAAACGCAACCGATTCGCTGGGCGTCGTCGTTTTTTCGTCTTCGATAAAATCGCCCAAATGGCTGTCTTCTTCTTCCCCGATCGGCGTTTCCAAAGATACGGGGTCTTGCGCGATCTTTTGTATTTCGCGCACTCTTTCTTCCGTCACACCCATCTTTTCCGCAATTTCGCCGGGCAAAGGTTCTCTGCCGAGTTCTTGCAACAACAAACGCTGCACGCGCGTTAATTTATTGATCGTTTCCACCATATGCACGGGAATACGAATGGTACGCGCCTGATCGGCGATCGCGCGGGTGATCGATTGACGGATCCACCACGTTGCATACGTCGAAAATTTAAACCCTTTCTGATAATCGAATTTTTCCACCGCTTTCATCAAGCCGAGGTTTCCTTCTTGGATCAGATCGAGAAAGAGCATTCCGCGCCCCACATACCGTTTGGCGATGGAAACCACCAAACGCAAGTTTGCTTCCGACAAGCGTTTTTTCGCAGCCTCGTCGTCTTCTTGCATACGTTTTGCAAGATCGACTTCTTCCTCCGCCGACAACAGGGGCACGCGCCCAATGTCTTTGAGGTACATTTTAACAGGATCGTCCAAACCGATATCCGAGAGCGCTTGCTCGAACAATTCTCTATCCCTTTGATCCTCGTCCACGATCTGGATCCCGGCTTCTCCCAGCGATTTGTACACGTAATCGATCTGGTTGGCGTTGGTGTCGTATTTTTCCAAAATATCGCAAAGCGCGTTGGTGGAAATACTCCCTTTTTTGCCGTAATTGCCGATGATGCCTGCTAAAATTTCGTTAAGTTTTTGATCGGATATATTCACCTTTTTATCCTCCGTTTATACCGAAACAGTGTTTCTGTTTATCCTTTCTCTTTTATTTTTTTTGACAATGCCGTTTTCTTTTGGCGGTTCGTCATCCCTTCTTCAACGCATTTTTGCGCTGAATACATTCACTTAATTTCTTCGCGATCTGTTTTCGTTCTTCCTCATCCGTCGCCGCGGCGTATTCTGCGCTGTACGAAGATATTTCACGCTCTAACTTATCCTCTCGCAACGTTTTTACGCTGTCGTTGAAAAACCGCTCGGCAACCTCGCCCGTCAAACGTTCTCCATAGTTTAAATCGAGGATCTCGTTCAATTCCTCACAGTTTTCGTCCAACACTTCAAACAATTCGCTGGGACGGATCCGTTGCCCCGCTTTTTCCTGCCCGACGATATACTGCGCCACGATGATATGCGTTTCGTTATGCAGGGGCAATTCGCCAACGTCGAAACTTTTCGCATACGGAGCGCCAAACAGCTTCGCAGCCAAAATAAATCGCACTGCTTTCATCTGCTTGTCCGTTCCCGCCGCCGTTTCCGCAAACTTGTCCTGCGGCAACGTAAATTCTTCCTTTGCGGACGTTTCTTTGGGCAGATGTTGCAAGTCCCGTTCTAACGCCGAATAAGAAACGCCCGTTTTATCGCGTAATTTTTTCAGCAATTCCTCTTTGACGCTTTCACTTTCCGCCGTCGCTACGATCTGCAACGCTTCTTTTATAAACTGCCGCTTGTCTGCCGTATTGCTCAATTCGTATTTCCGTTCGGTTGCGTGTATTTTATAATCGACCAACGACATCGCCGCATCCAAGCATTTTTGATAAGCGGCTTTGCCCTGCCTTGCAACGTCGTCGGGATCAAGCCCCTCCGGCATCGGCACAACGTGCACCCGTAACGATTCTTCGTTTAAAATTTCCAAACCGCGCAGATCGGCTTTTTGTCCTGCGAAATCGCCGTCGTAACTGATCAATACGTTGTCCGAATACCGCTTCACCAACCGCGCCTGTTCTTTCGTCAACGACGTACCCATAGACGCCACTACGTTTCTAAACCCCGCTTGATAGAGGGAAATGGTGTCCATATACCCTTCCACGATGATCACTTCTTTGATCGGTTGTTCTCGTTTCAATTTTTTCAAAAGATTGATGTTGTACAGCGTCTTTTTCTTGTTGAACAGCAACGTGTCCCGCGTATTAAGATATTTTCCGAAATCCGACTGTTCCAATCTTCGCCCGCCGAAGGCGATCACTTCATCGAAAGCATTGATGATGGGGAAGATCAGCCGCTTCGCCAAACCGTCTACCAACTTTCCGTTTTTTGCCTCCGATACAGCGCCGCTGTCTAATAAGTCTTGCCTGTGATATCCTTTATCTTGCAAATATTCGGGCAACGAATAGAAATCGAGGGACGCGCCCAACCCGAATTTTTTTACCGTTGTCGGCGCAAGTCCGCGCTTGGTGATATATTGCAAATGCACGTCCGCGCGCGAATCTCCGCTGTAAAGATTGGATAAATAAAACCGCGCGGAATCGAGCATAATGGCAGCCAAACGCTCGCGTTTTTCTTTCATCTGTTGCGCCTTTTCCGTATCGTAACCGCTGTTTTCGGGAACGGTCATCTTCGCGCGCGCCGCCAAGATCCGCACCGCGCCCATAAAATCGGTGGATTCGATTTCACGGACAAACCCCAATACGTCCCCCGAAACCCCGCAACCGAAACAATGATAAAACTGATCGGCTTCGCTCACTGCAAACGACGGCGTTTTTTCATGATGGAACGGACAGCACGCCCAATGATTTCCACCCTTTCGATCTAATGCGACGTAACTGCCGATCACTTCTATAATGTCGCTTCTTTGTTTTAAAGCGCGCAGAAATTCTTGAAATTCCCGATCGTTCGCTCGCTTGTCTATCACGAAAATCCACCTCCTTTACAAAATGATCGATCTTGATTTTTCTTCCCTCTTTTCGCCGTCACGACAAGCCGCCGCTGATGGAAAACGTAGAGGGAATAAACAAATCCTCAAACACCGAAATAGCGTATCTGTCCGTCATTCCCGACAAATAATCGCACACCACCCTTTCCTTTTCGTCCCGCTCTAATAATTGATAATACTGTTGCGGCAATTTTTCCACGTGGTTCATAAAATACGCAAACATCTGCGACAGCATCCGTTCGGCGCGTTCTTGTATCACCTTATTCGTCGGACGGTATACGTGTTTGAACATAAAACTGCGCAATTCGTTCGTTGCCGCCATCACTTCCTCCGACATCTTTACGTAATTTTTTCCGTACGAATTTTCGTAAATATCGGCGATCGCCGTATGGATACGTTCTTTGGTCGCGCGGCCCAGCACCTTTACGGCGTTTTGCGGCAGATCTTCATCACGCAAAATCCCCGCGCGGATCGCATCTTCAATATCGTGGTTGATATACGCAATACGGTCGGCAAGAGAAACCGCTTCCCCCTCCAGCGTAAAGGGTTTTCCCGAACTCTTGTGATTTAAAATACCGTCGCGGACTTCCGACGTCAAATTCAAACCTCTGCCGTTTTTTTCGATGACGTCTACAACGCGCACCGATTGTTCGTTGTGTTCAAACCCGTTGGACGTCAGTTTATCCAACACGTATTCGCCCACATGGCCAAACGGCGTATGCCCCAAATCGTGTCCAAGTGCGATCGCTTCCGCCAAATCTTCGTTCAGCGACAGCGAACGGGTGATCGAACGGGCGATCTGCGATACGTCCAGCGTATGCGTCAGACGCGTGATATAATGGTCCCCTTCGGGCGCAACGAACACCTGCGTCTTGTTTTTTAAGCGCTTAAACGCTTTGCTGTAAATGATCCGATCGCGATCCCGTTGAAATTCCGTGCGAAAATCGCAACTTCTTTCCTCGCGGGCTCTGCCTTTTGTCTGTGACGATTTGCACGCAAACGAGGATAAAAATTTTTCTTCGTTGGCGTGGATCATATCCCGTACGCACTGTTTTTCCTTGAGTTCTCCCATATTTTCCCTTCCTTATTTTAACTTATCATATATTATATTCGACAAAACTTTTCAAATCCCTTTTTTTATGAAAAGTTTTTTTCTTTTTTTGCGGAATTTTCACAAAACTTCTTGCCGTTTCCCTTTTGTAAACCGCAACAAGCCCTTACCGCAACGGATAAGGACTTGTTTTATTTCGTTTATGTGTTTATATTCTGCTTAAAACGTTTTGCTATTTCACACCAATTTTCTGCCCATCAACACCCCCATAACGGAAGACATCATCAAACCGCGCGTCCAACCGGACGAATCGCCCAAACAATGCAGTCCTTTGATGTTGGTGTTGAAATCCGCGTCCATTTTGATACGGTTGCTGTAAAATTTCAGCTCGGGCGAGTACAACAACGTTTCGGGCGCAGCAAAACCGGGCACGACGTAATCGACCGCATTGATGAAATTGATGATATTCACCATCGTACGATAGGGCATCGCCGCCGTGATATCCCCCGCCACTGCGTCTTTCAGCGTCGGACGGATATTCGAACGGGTAAGTTCTTCCTGCCACGTCCGCTTCCCGCCTAAAATATCCCCAAAACGTTGCACCAAAATACGACCTTCGCCAAGCATATTGGTCAATTCACCGATCTTTTGCGCATAGGCAATAGGTTGATTGAACGGGTGGGAAAAATTGTGCGAGCATAAAATGGAAACGTTGGTGTTTTCCGTTTTTACGTCTTTAAAACTGTGACCGTTGACGACGGCAAGATTGTTGTCGTAATTTTCTTGCGAAACAAATCCGCCGGGGTTTTGACAAAACGTACGCACTTTGTTTTTAAACGGCAACGGATAACCGATCAATTTCGATTCGTACAACACCTTATTCACCGTTTCCATCACTTCGTTGCGCACCTCGACACGCACGCCGATGTCCACCGTGCTTGCAACGTGTTCTACGCCGTATTCCTCGCAGATCTTTTCCAGCCAATCCGCACCCCGTCTACCCGTAGCGATCACCGTTTCCTCCGCAAAGATCTCGCAAGAATCGCTGCCGTCTGCTTTTACGATCTCTACGCCCTTGCAAACGCCTTCTTTGATGATCGGGCGGTTACACTCGTACTCAAACATAATTTCAACGCCGTTGTTTTGCAGATACCGTTCGATCTCCAAATAAATATCGTGCGCTTTTTCCGTACCCATATGCCGTATGGGGCAGTCCACCAATTTTAAACCTGCTTTGATCGCGCGTTTGCGTATTTCTTTCACTTCTGCCCCGACGTTTAAACCTTCCACATGGTGATCTGCGCCAAATTCCAAATAAATGTTATCCGCATAATCGATGGTTTCTTGCGCAAGATCTTCCCCGATCAACCGAGGCAGATCACCTCCCACCTCGCTACTTAACGACAATTTTCCGTCCGAGAACGCCCCCGCGCCGGAAAAACCCGTCGTAATATGGCAATAAGGTTTGCAATTGACGCATTTTTGCGTTTTATGCTTGGGACAGCGACGGTTTTCCACCGACCTGCCTTTTTCTACGATCACGATTTTTTTCTTACTGCCTTTTCTGATCATTTCGATCGCCGTAAATATCCCCGCAGGGCCTGCCCCGACGATCACTACGTCTGCTTTCATTTTTTTCTTCTGCTCCTTATCAATTTATTATTTCAACTTGTCCTTTCAACGCCTGCCAAACGCCATAAAAAGAGGGAGTCAACGCGTACCTGCCCCCTCCGTTTGACAATATATTGTTTCCAACGTTTATATATAACCGCTTTTTTTATCCTTTAAACGTTTTTGCTTGTTTTTTCTTTTTCGCCCGATTTTTTTATCAAATTTTTCCGCAATATTTCAAGCTTATACGAATTATACCGCAAAATGAACAGCGACGGTAAATTGAGAAAAATATTGACGATCGCAACGGGAATGGATATTGCGATCCAAACTTTGGAAATGGGATACAACAACAAAACGGCAAACCCGAAAAACAAAATGAAGAAATGCCCGATTTCCCCGTAACACGCCTCCAACAAAAAGCGATCGAGATATTCTACGCTTTTCGGATCGACGATCTTGTTTTTACGAAAGCCCGTAAAATGCCCGATTTCAGGCACGCTATCCTTCCATTTTCTAATCTTTAATTTTTCATAAAACTTTTTTTCTTTGGCGGAAACCGTAAACACTTTCGCATCGTGACGCGCCCATTTTTTCGGCAATAATCTTGCGAGCGTTGCGATCAGCGAGTCGATGAGGATCTCGATAACGACCGCCAAAACCGTCCAGCCGAGTACGATGAAAAAATCAACTTCCGTCACCAAATAAATAACCGCGGATATCAACAGAGAACAAATACCGATAATCGTCAAATACAATTTCATATGACTTTCGCCTCGCTCTATTTTTCCGTTTCCTGCGCCGTTTCCGTAGCGTTCGTTTCATTTTCCTGCATTTCGGGCTCGCCGTAAACAAGCGGAATGCCGTACACTTCTTCGTATTTTGCCTTACAAAGCGCATAGGCTTGTTCTTTCATTTTTTCCGCACCTGCTTTTTCGCCGAGGCTTTCGTCGGGATAGATGGGGGGCATAACGTGCAATGTAAAACGTTGAATGGGATAACCCGTTCCGTCCAAACGCGTATCGTCCGTCATCGTGATAAAGGTGGGCACCACCGGCACGCCTGCGCGGTATGCCATTTTAAAACCGCCGATCTTGAAAGGCCGGGGTTTTTTATAATTCCACCACATTCCCTGTTCGGGATAGATCAAAATGCTTTCGCCGCGTTTTAACAACGTGTTGACCGCCGACATAAAATTGACCATCGTACGGCGGTTGGAAGAAAGCGGCAACGTATTGCAATGTTTAAACATAAACCCGTATAAACCGGGAAAATTGGTGTAATTCCCCTCGCGGATCACCTTGTAAAGATACTTTTCCGGCAACGCCTTACGAATACAATGGAACACCACGTAATTGTCGAACGCATGAAAATGGTTACACGTGACGATCGCGCCCTTTTCAAGCGCCTTCAGGTTTTCTTCCCCCGTCATACCGTCCACCACCAAAATATCCTTTTTGATCAAACGCAAAAAATAATGATCGGCAATAAAATTGGCTATCCTGCGCCAAAATTTACTGGAAAACTTTTTACATAAGTAGTCTACGTTTTCCGGCAATAATTCGGGCGCGGGCGGATCGTTTTCCACGTCCTCGTCAAACCGCCCCGCCTTTTCATATTCGGCTATTTTTTTCAACACCTCCACTCTGTCGGGAGAAAGTTTCATCTCGTCCATGGTATGCTCCTTTTGCTTTCTTCGTTCCTTTTTGTCTGCAAAAATTTGGTTGCAAAACTCAAACGCAACAACGATTAAAAACGGCGATCAGGCGTCTTTCTTATCGACGTTTCCGTATAATTTTCCATACGTTTTAAAGTATCCGTCCGCGCGATCGATCTCGCTCTGCGCCAACGCTTTCAACCCGGCTTCGCATTGTTTGTCTTTTTCCACCGCCTCGTCCGTTGCCGAATCTCGCATTTCTTTCAACAAGGAATAAAATTCTGTTTTCTCCGCATATTCCCAAAAATATTCTTGATAGGGAATATCGCTGTACCGCCAAGGTTTCCACGTCATCAAATAATGCACGATGCGCAAGTCTTCCCTCGCCAACTTGTCGGGCGCGACGGGCGTTTTGTTCCACGCGCGCGGAAGACGTAACACTCTGTCTTGACACAAGACGTTTAAATAATCCTCGTCTTGAATGACGGTAAATTTATATTTTTGCAACAAATCTGCAAACTGTTCGTAGAACCCTTCTTCGCGGAACGCCTTTAAATTCATTAAGATCACGCCTGCATTGAAGAAATAATCGGGATCTAATCCGTCCACTTTGGAAACGTAATCTTTATACACCTGAAAGCTGTTTACCCCCTCGCAAGGCGCGCCGCCAAGTAAATTGTTTCCAAGATCGTAATGATATAACGTCGCTATATCCCCAAGCGCAACAATGTCGCAATCGAGATAAAGCGCTTTGTCGTATTGAGGGAACATTCCCGCAATAAAAATGCGGAAATAGGTGGTGCAAGTGTAATAATCGCGCATATGCAAATGCTTTGCGATCGCTTTTAAAGGCTCGGTGACGTCCACAAAAGAAATGTGAAAGCCTTCCTTTTCATTATACCGCAAAATTTTTTCTTCGTATTCGGCGCGAATGCCCGAATGAAGCACGTACATTTCATAATCGTATTCTCGCGAAGAATTTTCCCAAATGGATTCTAACGCCACCGATAAAAAGGGCAAATAATTATCGTCCGTCGCAAAAAAGAGCGGAATCGTTCCTTTCTTTTCCCTTTTGATCCCTTTTTTATTTTCCTCCGCTTTCGACGCGCCGCAATCTGCTTTTAACGGCGTTTTTAATTCTACGTCAGCTTCGTTCCAACCTTTTCTGAAAATTGCATTTTTTGTTTCCATAAAAATCTCCTTTTTCGATTTCAATTTTTGTATTTATACATTGAGAAGTTTCCGTCGTCGGCTTTTTTTAACTCAACGCTTTTATTTTACTGCATTTTCCAAAAAAAGACAATACAATTTCCCATAATTTCGCTCTACTGCAATATTTTGTCACTCTATCCTATGACAAACACCATTCTACCGAGAATAGAATGCGCCTCTACTGTGAGTAGAGTTCTTTATTTTTAAGGCTTTCAACCCGATTTCCCCTTATTTTTTTCCGCCAACGTTAAATTTCCAATAAGATCGTTACAGGGCCGTCGTTTAATTGTTCTATTTTCATATCTGCGCCAAAAACGCCCTTTTTCACCGTTACGCCGTAAGAAGCCAACTGCTCCACGGCATATTCATACAAAGGTTCTGCCCGTTCGGGACGTTCGGCAAGCGTAAACGAAGGGCGATTACCATGCGAGGAGTCGCCGTATAAAGTAAACTGCGACACCAGCAACACTTCTCCGCCAACGTCTTTCACTGATAAATTCATTTTCCCGTTTTCATCTTCAAAAATGCGAAGCGCGGCGATTTTTTTCGCCAAATATGCCGCCTCTTTTTCCGTATCCCCCGTTTTTACCCCTAAAAATACCGTTAATCCAAACGGAATTTCCGATATCAACTTTCCGTCAACACAAAGCGTTGTACGCTTCACACGTTGCACCACTGCTTTCATTTTATAAACCTCTCACTTGTAAATTTTTTTAATTCAAACCTCTATGCACGACAAAACGAAGGATAGCCATATCCTGCATTTTTATCGTTGATTCATTTAAAAACGTTTTTTACCTATCCGTTGAAAGAAAGAAATTAAACGCGGCTCATGTATTCGCCTGTTCTGGTGTCGATACGAATCGTTTCGCCTTCTTCTACGAACATAGGAACTTGGATCGTTGCGCCCGTTTCCACTTTCGCGTTTTTCATAACGTTGGTTGCGGTGTTGCCTTTTACGCCCGGTTCTGCTTCGATAACTTTCAACTCAACAAAGTTTTCGGGTTCAACCGAGAATGCTTTGCCGTAAAGGAATTTCACCGTTACCATATCGTTTTCTTTGATATATTTCAAAGCTTCTTCCACTTGATCGAACGTAAGCATTTCTTGGTTATATTCTTCGTCCATAAATACGTAGAATTCGCCGTCGAAATACGAATACGTCATCTTCTTCGTTTCCACTTGCGCCGTTTCGAGTTTCGTCGTGGGGTTGAACGTTTCGATAGACAAAACTTGTCCCGTAACAACGTTTTTCAACGTCGTTCTTACAAACGCTGCGCCCTTACCGGGTTTTACGTGTTGGAAATCGGTTACGGTGTAAACACCGCTCT
>JAFTPQ010000072.1 GCA_017463205.1 Clostridia bacterium | reverse complement strand
TGAGCAAATAAAAAATCCAACTGCGTATAGCAATTGGATTTGGCAGGGGAGACGCGATTTAGATGCGCAATCTACGGTTTTGGTGGGAAACGCTACTCTACTGTTGGGCTGAGCAAATAAAAAATCCAACTGCATATAGCAATTGGATTTGGCAGGGGAGACGCGATTCGAACACGCAACCTACGGTTTTGGAGACCGCTACTCTACCGTTGAGCCACTCCCCTAAGCAACGAGCCTATTATATAACAAAAAAAAATATTTGTCAATTATTTTTCATATAGAAAATGGATTTTTTGCAAAAAAAAGAGAAAAATAATAAACAATAAGAGAGAAAACAATGAAGAAAAAAGTAATTTTATACACCGACGGCGCTTGTTCGGGGAATCCCGGCATCGGAGGATACGGCGGGATCCTTATTTACGGCGAAGTAAAGCGAGAATATAGCGGCGGTGACGAACAAACAACGAACAATCGTATGGAAGTGCTTGCCGTTATTGAGGGATTACGGCGGTTGAAATATCCTTGTATCGTGGATATTTACAGCGATTCAGCGTATACGGTAAATGCATTTTTAAACAGTTGGATCTATGCATGGAAGAAAAACGGCTGGAAAAAAGCAGACGGGAAAGAGGTGTTAAACGTAGATCTTTGGAAAGAATTATACGCCTTGACGAAGGTTCACGAAGTCACGTTTCATAAAGTAGCAGGTCACGCCGACAACGAATTGAACAACCGTTGTGACGAATTGGCGCGCGGAGCGATCGTGGAACTGCGAAAAACACTTCCATTAGACGTTGAGGCGGCGGATAAGCCCATAGGTGAAATTTGATAAAAAAACATTGTGAGCATATGCACATATATTTAAAACGATCGTTCATAATATAAGTATAATATATATATTGTAAAGAAGGGGCACGGCGTTGAAACGTAAGGAAAAATCGGAAAAAGCGAAAAACAAGAATGAAAACAGAAGTTTTCGTAAACAAGAATGTTTGTTCATTCTTGTATTTTTCCTATTATCCGTCGTTTGTATCGTGTTTGGGATACTCTGTTTTTCAAAAATGCGCTATGCTTTTATCCAAAAATACCAAACGGCGTGCAGTATTGTTTACAGCATTATCATATGTTCGCTTTGCGCGCTTTCCGTGTGGGGGGCTTTGACCGAAAAAGAAACGCTCACCAAAACGCTATTCAGCGGATATATTTTATTAACGTTTTGCCTCATTTTGATTTATATTTTACAGAGAACAGGCTTTTTTGCGGTGGTGAGCGATCCCGAAAGTTTGCAGACGTATCTTGAAAATGCAGGCGCTTGGATGCCTGTTGTATATATGATATTGCAATTTTTGCAAGTGGTTGTTTTACCGATTCCAAGCGTTGTCAGCACCGTGGTCGGCGTTGCATTATTCGGCGCGTTGCGCGCAACCGTATACAGCTTGATCGGCATTGTCATCGGTTCGTTGTTGGCATTTTTCATCGGACGAAAAATAGGATATAAAGCCGTAGCGTGGATGGTCGGCGAGGATTCGTTGCGTAAATGGCAAAAAAAATTGAAAGGGAAAGATAATTTAATCTTGACGATCATGTTTATATTACCGCTGTTTCCCGACGACGTTTTATGCTTTTTGGCAGGGCTTTCGTCTATGTCTACCCGTTATTTTGTCATTATGATCCTCATCGCGAGGGTTTTAGGTGTTGCGGGAACGTGCTTTTCGGTGGACTTTATTCCCTTTAACACATGGTGGGGAATCTTAATTTGGGGGCTCTTTTTTGCGGCGATCGTCACAGTGTTTATTTTGATATATAAATATATGGATAAGATTCAAAATTTTCTGGCAAAACGTTTTCAATGTTTTCGTAAAAAGAAAAAATAAAAATTTCATAATATCACATACTGATGGTATGAAAAAAACAAACGAAAAACGAAATAAAAGACAAAGAAAAATCGATAATGCAAATGCGTTTTATTGAAAAACATAGGCATTGTCGATTTTTTTCGAAAAAAAGAAAAAAATTTACAAATAAGGCTTGCAATTTGAAAAAATATGGTGTATAATGATAATTGGTCGAGAGTTGGCAAAATTGCCAAAATTAGGTTTGTTATAAAATAAAAAAAGGTATAACAGATAAAAACTCAAAGCCGAAATTCTTGGAGGGATGTTTATGGATAAAATTCAGTTGCTGCAAGAAAGAAAAGCAAAAATTGCAGAGGCAAGCAAGGAGATCCGCAGTCGCATTCAAGCGCTTGTGGACGAAAACAGTTTTGTCGAGCTTTCCGCATTCAGCTTTTCGAAAAATGAATTTTACGGTGAAGACGTATCGGGCGAAGGAGTCGTAACGGGATTTGCGACGCTCAGCGATTATCCGTTTTATATCATTGCACAGAATTTTAAGGTGTTGGAAGGCGGCGTATCAAAAGCAAATTGCGATAAAATTGCAAAATGTTTGGACGCGGCGGAGAAGAACAACACGCCTGTGATCTATATTTTGAATACACACGGCGTGCAAGTGGGAGAAGGCGTTACGGTTTTGGAAGGCTTGGGTAAGCTGTTGCTTCGCAGTACGCAATTGAAAGGCGTCGTTCCTCAATATGTGATCGTGGACGGGGAAGTATACGGTTCGGCTGCTATGCTTGCAGCTATTGCCGATTTTGCTTTCTTTATTGAAAAAAAGAGCGTTTTGGCGGTCAACAGCCCGTTTGTTGTGTCAGCGGTATCGGGGAAAAATTTACCTAAAGAAGAAGTTGGCGCGGCGAAAGCGTTGAATAAAACGGGGATTCCCGCATTTGAAGTGCAAAACATTGAAGATGCAAAGGCGAAAATCGTCGAGATCAGCGAGTTGATCGATCTTCCGATGATCGACGCGGAATTGAACGATTCCGTTCCCGTGTTAAACGAGGCGGTCAATGCGGAAAATTTGATGACGATTTTCGAATCGTACGTGGAAACGGGCGCGCTTTGCGAAACGGACGTTAAAACGGTATTGGGACGTATCGGTGGCATCGCAGTGGCTGCGGTTATTTTCGACGGCGGTGAAGAAGGCGTTTCATTAACGGCGGCAAAACTTGCGAAGATCAAAACGTTTGCAGAATTTGCTTGTTGTTACGGTTTGCCGTTTATTACGTTTACCGATGTAAAAGGCATTTGCCCTTGTATGTGCGCTAATAACAGTCGAGTGATGAAAGAAGCGGCAGAATATTTGGATATGTTGGATACGATCGATACGGCGAAAGTTGCCGTTGTATACAAAAAAGCGATCGGGCTTGGTTATTCGTTGTTTGCGGCGAAATCGGTAGGGTTTGATTATACGTGCGCATTTGCAAACGCAAAAATAGCGCTGTTCGACAGCGTACAAGGCGCGCAAATCGAATTATCGGACGAAAAAGCGGACAAAGCGGCGTTGGCGGCAAGATACGCAGATGAAAATTCCGATCCCGTTCATGCAGCGAAAGACGGATACATTGATGCGATCATCGAACCGCAGTTTGTAAAACAATACCTGATCGCATCTTTGCAAATGCTTGCAAGATAAAAGGAGGGAATTATGTTGAACGGTTTATTAAGCGCCGACCAAATACGCTTTGCCGGTTTCGGTGAGGTAAGCGTATACGCGCTTATTGGATTTTTAGTCGTATTTGCAGGGATCGCATTTTTGATCTTGGTCGTGTGGCTTGTAGGAAAATTTATGTCGCGCGGAAAGGAAAAGGCTCCTGTAAAAACGTCGACGAAAGAAGAAACAAAACACGAAGACGCAGTTTCCGAAAGTATCGCGGTCGCTGATATTGGCGAAGAAGAACTTTCCGAAGAAACCGTTGCGGTCATCATGGCTGCAATTATGGCGTATTACGAGAAAAATAATCCCAAATGCGAATTTACAGTAAAAAGAATCAAAAAAATTAGAATGATGTAAGGAGAAAAGAAAAATGCGTAATTTTGTTATAACAGTAAATGGTAAAAGTTATGAAGTTGGTGTAGAAGAAGTAGGGGCAAGCGCTTCCGCTCCCGTTGTTGCGGCTCCCGTGGTCACGGCTCCTGTGGTTGCCGCTCCTAAAGCAGAAGAAAAGAAAGCTGCGCCCGCACCCCAAGCAATGGTAAAACCCGTTGCGGCAAACGGCGAAAAGGTTCTTTCTCCTTTCCCCGGATTGATCAAAAATCTTTTGGTGGCGGAAGGTGCTACGGTAAAGAAAGATCAGCCTATTTTGGTATTGGAAGCAATGAAGATGGACAACGATATCACGTCCCCTTGCGATGGGGTGGTCAGTTTCCAAGTTGCCAAAGGGGCAAACGTGGAATCCGATTCCGTTTTGGCGGTTATCGGCTAATTCAAGGAGTCCTTTATGCAGTATAATTTGCTTATGAATATCGGTGAGGTATTCGTGAATTTATGGGAAACGTCAGGGTTGGCAAGCGGCTCGTGGCAAAATTACGTTATGTTGCTCGTTTCGTTTGTTTTGATGTATCTCGCTATTGTGAAAAAATTCGAACCCCTGCTTTTGTTGCCGATAGCATTCGGTATGTTCTTGATCAATCTTCCGGGCGCATACGATATTGTTTGGGGAACGTATAAAGAGGGACTGCCTCATACTTATGAAAACGTAGAAAACAAAGGCTTACTGTGGTATTTGTTCTACGGGGTGCAGAACGTTATTTATCCGCCCCTCATCTTCCTTGGGATCGGCGCGATGACCGATTTTGGCCCGCTTATTTCCAATCCCAAGAGCATGTTGATCGGTGCAGCGGCACAACTTGGTATCTTTTTAACGTTGATCGCGGCAACATTATTGGGGTACAACCTTGCCGCAGCCGCGTCCATCGCAATCATTGGTGGCGCAGACGGACCTACGGCAATTTACGTTACCCAAGTATTGTCGAAATTCGCAATGCAACGTCCGATCGGCGGAGGAGAGGCGGTAAGCGTTGATCTGCTGTCTGCTATTGCTGTTGCGGCGTACTCATATATGGCGCTTATTCCCATTATCCAAAAGCCCATTATGCGTCTTTTAGTGCCGAAAAACGAACGCGCGATCAAAATGAAACCTTGGCGTAAGGTAAGCAAAGTGGAAAAAATTGTGTTCCCCGTATTGGTAACGTTGGTCGTTGGGTTCTTGTTGCCGGACGCCGTACCTTTGCTTGGTATGTTGATGTTGGGTAATTTGTTGAAAGAATCGTGTGTGGTTGATCGACTTTCTTCGCAAGCGCAAAACGGTTTGATGAATACGATCACCATTTTCCTTGGTGTATCCGTTGGTTGTAAAGCATACGGCGGAACGTTTTTACAATGGGGAACGATCAGTATTATTTTGCTTGGTTTGGTTGCTTTTAGTTGTGGTACGATTGGTGGTTTGCTGATGGGCAGAATTATGTGTAAATTGTCAAAAGGCAAAATCAATCCGCTAATCGGCAGCGCAGGCGTATCGGCGGTGCCGATGGCGGCGCGTATATCCGAAGATGTCGGGCGTGAAAGCGATCCCAGCAATCACTTGTTGATGCACGCAATGGGACCGAACGTCGCAGGCGTTATCGGTTCGGCGATTGCAGCCGGATTCTTAATTTCCATTATTGGTTGATAAAGAGGTGAAATATTATGGACTTGAATTTTGAAAATAGAAAAGTATTATTAACAGAAACGATTTTACGTGACGCGCATCAATCTCAAGCGGCGACCAGAATGCGCATCGAAGAAATGTTGCCCGTGCTCGAACAGCTCGATGAAATCGGCTATTATTCGATCGAAGCGTGGGGGGGCGCTACGTTTGACAGCTGTCTGCGTTTCTTAAACGAAGATCCTTGGGAACGTTTACGTACGTTAAAAGCGCATTTAAAAACGCCTATTCAAATGTTGCTTCGCGGTCAAAACTTGCTCGGTTATCATCATTATGCCGACGACGTTGTTGAAAAATTCGTAGCAAAATCGATTGAAAACGGCGTGGGCGTCGTTCGTGTATTCGATGCGTTGAACGATCCTCGAAACTTGGAAGTTTCCATGAAAGCGATCAAAAAGTATGGCGGTGTTTGCGAAGCTACGATCTGTTATACCAGCGCAGTGGTTGACGGACAAGAAGTGTTCACGGACGAGTATTTTGTAAATCTTGCAAAGCAATTGGAAGAATGTGGCGCAGATAATATCTGTTTGAAAGATATGGCAAACTTGTTGTTGCCTTTCCGTGCATATACGCTTGTCAGTGCATTGAAAAAAGCGTTAAAACCTACGACGAAATTACATTTGCATACGCATAATACGACGGGTACGGGCGATATGATGTATATGATGGCGATTTTGGCGGGCGTTGATATCGTAGATACGGCGTTGTCGCCGCTTGGTAACGGTACGTCGCAGCCTGCAACCGAACCGTTGGTTGCAACGTTGAAAGGTACGCCTTATGATACGGGAATCGACATCAATAAATTGTTGCCCATCGTAAAACATTTCAAGACGGTTGAAAAACGGTTGAAAGACGATAAGATCCTCAATGAAAAATCGAAGGGGATCGACGTTAATACGTTGTTGTATCAAGTTCCCGGCGGTATGCTTTCCAACTTGATCAATCAATTGGAAAAGGCAGGCAAAGCCGATAAATTGATGGAATGTCTTGCCGAAGTTCCCAACGTAAGAAAAGATTGCGGTTATCCGCCGTTGGTTACGCCTTCTTCGCAGATCGTCGGTACGCAAGCGGTACTCAATGTCGTAATGGGCGAACGTTATAAGATGGTGACGAAAGAAACAAAAGATTTGTTTGCAGGGAAATACGGTACGTTGCCGATGCCTTTAAATGAAGAAATCGCAAGCAAAGTTTTGGCGGGCGCAGAACGTATCACTTGCCGTCCGGCTGATTTGTTGAAACCCGAATATGAAGACATTAAAAAGAAAGTGATCGAACTCGGTTATTATGAAAAAGAGGAAGACGTGCTTTCGTATGCGGTATTCGAACAAGTTGCTGAAAACTTCTTTAAATGGAGAGAAGCGCAAAAGAACGGTGTAGATAGAGATATGGCAAAAACGGGCGTATATCCCGTTTAAACTCAAAGCGAAAAAAATTGCGCAATCGGCGGAAACAATCCGTCGGTTGCGTCGCTTTATAATGAAAAACGAGGAACTGCAATGAAGCAAGTATATGTGATCGGTGGCGGTGCAGCAGGTTTGATGGCGGCGTATGCGGCGGCAAAAAATGGGCACAGCGTCGTACTGATAGAAAAAAATGAAAAACTCGGTAAAAAAATTTATATCACGGGAAAGGGCAGGTGCAACTTCACCAACGACGTACCCGTGGATGAATTTTTGCCCAACGTTGTTCGAGGTGGAAAATTTTTAACGGGCGCATTATATTCGTTCCCACCGCAAAAGACGATCGATTTTTTTGAAACACACGGATTGTCTGTAAAAGTGGAGCGCGGTAATCGGGCGTTTCCGTCGTCCGATCACGCCAGCGATATTACGAAAACGTTGGAAAAGGCTTGCCGATCGGTGGGGGTAGAGATATGTTTAAACGAAACGGCGGTTAGTATTATGCCAGACATAAGTGTTATGTCTGACGTAACAGAGCTGCTCTATCGCTGGAAAATAAAGACGGATACGGGTGAATATACTTGTGACAGAGTAATTGTTGCGACGGGGGGGATCAGCTATCCTTCCACGGGTTCTACCGGGGACGGGTATCGATTCGCTAAAGAAAACGGGCTTGGCGTCACCGATTTGAAAAGCGCGCTTTGCGGCTTGAATTTGGACGGCGATTCGTTTAAAAACGTGCAAGGTTTAACGTTGAAGAACGTGGAATTGACAATAAAGAACGGTTCGAAAACGCTTTACCGTGATTTTGGAGAATTATTATTTACGCATTTCGGTATTTCAGGACCGATCGTTTTATCGGCGTCGTCGGTAATCAATCGCCAGCCTTTGCAGTCGCTTTCCTTAACGCTAGATTTAAAACCTGCGTTAGATGAAAGTGCTTTGGATAAACGGTTGTTGCGGGATTTTGATAAATATAAGAATAAACAAATCGGCAATGCTTTAATCGAATTATTGCCGCAAAAATTGATCGCGGTGGTATTAAAAGCAAGCGGCGTCGATCCAACGAAAAACGTCAACGTTTTGACGAAAGAAGAGCGCCAACGGTTGGTAAAAACGTTGAAAGCGTTGCCTTTTAAAATAAAGAGTTTGCGCTCGATAGAAGAATCGATCGTTACGTCAGGCGGCGTATCGCTTTCCGAAATCGATCCCAAAACAATGGAAAGCAAAAAATGTAAAGGTTTGTACTTTTGCGGAGAAGTGTTGGATGTGGACGCATTCACGGGCGGATTTAACTTGCAGATCGCATTTGCTACGGGTTACGCAGCA
Source organism: Clostridia bacterium (assembly GCA_017463205.1). Lineage (GTDB taxonomy): Bacteria > Bacillota > Clostridia > Christensenellales > Borkfalkiaceae > Scatosoma. Next base: position 909 of record JAFTPQ010000072.1, on the reverse strand, counting down.
GGGAAAAACATATAGAAAATTATAAAAAAGTCACAATTTTATATGACATGTTTCTTTTGGCAAAGGCTTGACGAAACAGTTTTTTTGGGATATAATAATATAGTATTGCAAAATGACAATAAAACATTTGAGGTGAACGATGCTGATTTTGCGCGGCGCAACCACAATCGAAACGGACAGTCAAGACGAGATCAGGCGATCCGTAAAAGAGTTGTTGGATGAAATTATCTTAAAAAATCAAATCACGAAAGAAGAGGTCCGCGCGTTTATATTTTCTTTAACAAACGATATCCACGCGTATCACCCCGCTAAAGCTGCAAGAGAGTGCGGTTACGATTACGCACCGTTGTTTGCAGCGATCGAACCGGACATACAGGGCGGATTGCCCCGTTGTATCAGAGTGATGATATTCACCGATCGAACGGCGGGAAATGAAACGGCAAAACATATCTATCAAAAGGGGGCAAAAGTGTTGCGTAAAGATATTTCGGAAATTTACAATATAGCGATCGACGGACCTGCCGGAAGCGGGAAAAGTACGGTTGCAAAGGCTATCGCGCGTGACTATAATATATTATATCTGGACACGGGCGCTATGTATCGCGCGTGCGCTTTAAATGCACTTCGATCGGGTATTGATCCCAAGGATAGCGTTGCGGTAGAAAAAATGTTGCCGTCTTTAAACTTGAAAGTGGAATATCGCGATGGAAAACAGCATACGATGTTGGATGGCGACGACGTATCGTTGGCGATTCGTGAAAACGCCGTTTCAATGGCAGCTTCGGATATTTCCGCGCATCACGCAGTGCGAGTGAAGATGGTGGAAATGCAACGCCAGATCGCGCAAAGTATGTCATGCGTGTTGGACGGCAGAGATATCGGTTCGGCGGTTTGCCCAACGCAAAATAT
>JAFTPQ010000071.1 GCA_017463205.1 Clostridia bacterium | reverse complement strand
ACAGGTTGCGCCCTACTGCGAAGCAGTTACCAACGTTCCGTTGCATCAAGCCTTATCTATCCCTCATCATCGATATTAATAACGATATCGTCATCTTAATATTCCCACAACTTTGCCGTCAGACAAACTTCATTCACAACGCAAACTTCACCCCACTTCACCCCACTTCTCCCCTCTCTCACACCTCCCCGTCCCGCTTCTCCACAAAAATATGTATCTTCCTAATAATATCGATATCCGCATATTCCGCCATATACACCTCTTTGGTCAACCCTTCTTTCGCAAGCATACCGCCAACTTTCGCCACCACCCTCCGTAATTGCCGAAAATAACTCCGTTCACTGCCGATCAACGCCGCTCGCTCCTCACTTTTCACCCCTTTGCTCCTCAGCAATTCTTTCACTCTCTTCTTCCCAAAATATCGAATCTCGATCAACGTCCTTTCCACTTCCGACAATTTCATCAACACCCGATCGAGCAATTCTTTCAATTGTTCGAGTTTTTGTTTTCGAAGAATTTCCTCCGCCAAATATTCCGCCAATCGCTCTGTCGATTGTGCGCTGACGTAAGACAGAAGGGCTTTATTGCGGATATGTTCCGCATAATCCTGTCCCACCGTCCTCAACAACGGATACGCGCACAGCACCACCTTTACGTAATTCTCCAAAAAACTCACCTCACTTTATCAAAAACTTTCTTAAAAACACGATTCAAAATTTTCATCGCTCACCGCCGAACAAAACCGTCCCCGCAACCGATGACGCGCTTTATTATGTCACTCTTTTTTATTTTTGCAACCCCTTTCTGCCAATTTTTTACTTTAAAACACGAACATTTGTTCGTTTTAAAAGGCGAACACCTTTTTAAACTTGACATATATACGCCTGTTTTATATAAAAACGCTCTTTTTTTCTTCAATGCATTTACGTTCGATTCTTAAAAAAGGAAAAACGAGAAAAGTCTGTCAATCTCTTGCTTTTTCGGCGGCAAAGTGCTATAATAAAAGTGTATGAGAAAAATTACGGCGACAATTTTATCTATTTGCGCACTTTCTTGCGCTTGCACCGCTTTTGCTCTGTCAAAAACGGATGTTTTCCGCGCGGCGGCAACAAACGAAACGGCGACGGCAAACGCAACAAATACGGCAAATGACGGCACAACTTTATTGCCTCCGCTCACCTACGATCAATACTTATCGTTGCGTTCGCCCACGGCAACGGCTTTGTCCGCGCATTACACGGCAATTGCCGACGACAACGTTATTTACGTGTACGACAGTCAGCAAAACCTCTATCGCCAATATACGCACCCCAAAAAGGTGACGAAACTGCAATTTGACGACGAAGAAAATTTATATTTCCTTGATGCGTCCACAATGCTGTTTATTCTCAACCCGGCAACGCTGGCGGAAGAATTTCCCACGGTGACGGAAACGGGGTATTTGTGCAACAATTTCGTTTTGCACGAAAAACACCTCTATTCTTCCACCACGTCCACCAACATTTCGCAAATTTTCCGCGCGCCTTTGTCCGATCTTCGCGCAGAAACCGCCGAAACGCTGTTCGACGACGTGTTCCTCGCCCCCTCGCTTGCCGTTTATCAAAACCAGCTCTACTACACCCACGGAAAAATTTTATATCGATTCGATCCGCAAACCAAAGACAAAACGCTGATCGCAGAATTTCCTTCCGTGTTGCTTTCCTTGGCGCTTACGGACAACAAACTTGCTTGCGTCACCGACGACGGCGATTTTTACGTATACGCCTTGCCCGACCTTTCCGCCACCGATAACGCGAAAAACGTCGAGCCTCTCTATCACGCAAACGGTTTTTCTTCGCTTTCTTTGTACGAAAAACACCTCTACGTCGTTTGCGACAACGCCGTAAAGCAATATTCGTTTGAGGAAAACGAGTTTACCGACCGTGAAATCAGCGGCGCGTCCGCCGCCCCGCACCGTTTCAACAGCGCAACCGACCTGTATCTTTGCGACGAAACGCTGTTTATCGCAGACGACGGCAACCGTCGGGTTTCCGTATACGACACTGCGACAAACGCTTTCCTTACGCCCATTTCCGTATCCCACTCCGTCGATCATTTGGCGGCGTACGGCGATACGTTGCTGGTTGCCAACGACTCACAAGCGACTCTCATTCATCTATCGGAAGAAAATTACGGCAAGAAACTGACGGAAAAAAACAATTTTTCAGGCTCGCTTGTCGGCGTTGCAAGCGTTTACGGCAATTACTACCTCGTCAGCGAAAAAAATTATTTCTATGCGTTGACGCCCAACGAAAACACGGGCGGCTACGGCTGGACGACGGCGCATAAAGCCGCAGACGATCCCCTGCAAACGGAACAAACTTCCCCTCGTATGCTCACCGCCGACGCAAACGGATTTTTATACGTCGCATACGGCGAAAGCGTGCGTATGTATACGGAAACGCAATTTACGTCCACCGCTCTTTCAGCGGAGAACCTTTCTATTCAACTCCCCGCCGAAACGCAAAAAATGGCAACCGATTATCGGGGCAATGTATACGCCCTTACCGATCAGTTCCTTTATAAATACGCCGCGCCCAAACAAAAAGGCGAAGCGTATACGCAAACGGACGTTTTTAACGTCGATCGATCGCTGGTATACAGCGGCGACGAAACGATCAAAGCGGTCGGTTTTGCCCTGTCCGTTCAGGAAAACGCCGCCTACCTGCTCTACGATCGGCATTACGTAGCGCAAACCGCGCAGCTGCGTTTGCCCACGGTGAAAACCATTCCCGTCAACGGCGCAGACGACAAACTGTTTGAGGCGGAAAGCGCAGATATCGTTGTGGTGCAAACCGAACCCAACGCCTTGTTGATCGAATTCGACATCAACGCGTTGCAGGGCGCAAACGTGTTCCCCTATCTTTCCTACGAACGGAGCGGCGTTCGCAAAACCGCATTGAAATTGGGAAGTTCCGACGTTTACGATTTGATTGCCGTATACGATGGAGAGAAAAAAGCATACTCCACCTATCTTGTCAATTCCAACGCTTGCCGCACTCTGTCCGCGGACGAATACCGAACGGAGTATTCGCAAGCCGTAACGGGATATTTATCCAACGGGATACGGTTGTATAAATTGCCCTATCTCACCTCCCTTCTCACCGTATGCGAAATGCCGCGCGGCGCAGAAGTGACGATTTTGGGCGAAATTGCAAAACTCGACCACGCCTATTACCACGTTGCTTACGTCAACGAACAAGGCGAACGGAAAACGGGATATATCCCCCGCGCATACGTTTCCCCCACCCAAGACAACACCCCGTCCGAATCGCTGACGATCGGCGGCGAACACAGCCGCACCGACGCGTACGGCAGATTGGCATATTTGTTGTTGGGAACGGCGGCGATCTGCGCGCTGATCGATTATCTCATTTTACGAAAACCCAAAGACGAACCGAACGAATAAAATACGCTCGGTCGGCAAATAAAAAAGGCTTCATACAAAGCCAAAACAAAAAACATAAGGAGGCAAAACATTCATGGCTGATTATCACCCAAACGGCGTAGACCCGCTAAGTAGTCTTTCGGCTGCGAGTGTTTTTGCGCGCCGTTAAACCATCTTCGAGGATACGCTACCTTACTTATCTGTGTTCTTTTTAAAATTTTCGGGAGGTAGAGTATTAATGGAAAAAGAACTGACGTTGCTTTTAAGCAACCGTGATTATGAAACCGCCGCGCGCGAAGCGGAAAAATTATCCGCCGAGGCGTTGGCTGACCTGTTTAACGAATTGGACGAAACGCATCTTATCCCCTTTTCCAAAGCATTGGAAAGCGATTTGATGGCAGAAGTCCTTGTATTATTGGATAAATCGTTGCAAGAAACGGTGATCAACGGTCTGCGCGACGACGAGTTGGAAGCCGTCATGGATGAAATGTCCGTAGACGACACCGTGGAGATCATCGAAGAAATGCCGCAAGAAATCGTGCGGCGTATCGCGGAGCTCGACGATATTTTAAAATTGTTGGAAGACCGAAACTACGCGGTGTTAAAGCCCCTTTTGTCTTCCATGAACGCCACCGATCTTGCCGAAGTGTTTGAAGAAACGCAACAAGACACCGACCTTTTGATCTTATTTCGGATCTTGCCCAAAGACCTCGCCGCCGAAACGTTTGTCGAAATGGACGCGGACGTAAAGGAAAAACTCATTCATAAATTGAACGATCGAGAATTGAAAGCGGTGATGGCCGAATTGTTTTTGGACGACACGGTAGACTTGATCGAAGAAATGCCCGCCAGCGTGGTGAAGCGTGTGCTTGCGCAAAGCGACAGCGAAACGCGCGCCTACATCAACGAATTGTTAAAATACCCCAAAGACAGCGCAGGCAGCATTATGACCATCGAGTTCGTTTCCCTGCGCCCGACGATGACGGTGGACGACGCGTTCGAACGTATCCGCCGTACGGCGATCGATAAAGAAACGATATACACCTGCTACGTCGTCGATACCACCAATAAAATTTTGGGGTTGGTGACGGCGAAAGATTTGATGTTGGCGGCAAAAACCGATTTGGTGTCCGATATCATGAACGAGAACGTCATTTACGCTTACACGGAAGACGACAAAGAAGACGTTGCGCGGAAAATTTCCGATTACGGTTTTTTGGCTCTGCCCATCGTCGATCGGGAAATGCGGCTCGTCGGCATCGTTACCGTTGACGACGCAATGGACGTATTGCAAGAAGAAAACACCGAAGATATCGCCAAAATGGCGGCTATCACCCCCACGGCAAAACCCTATTTGAAAACGGGCGTATTTACGCTGTGGAAAACGCGTGTGCTGTGGCTTTTGATCTTGATGTTGGGCTCTACGTTTACGGGTTTGATCTTAAACAAATACGAGGCGATGCTGTCCACCTGTTTGGTGGCGTGCGTGCCGATGATCATGGGAACGGGCGGTAATTCGGGCTCGCAAGCGTCCGTGACGGTGATCCGCGCGCTGTCGATCGGCGAAGTGGAATCGCGCGACGTGGGAAAAGTGATTTGGAAAGAACTTCGCGCTTCCTTTTTGTTGGGCGTTACGCTGGCGATCGCTTGTTTTTTGAAACTCATCTTTTTAGACGGAATGTTATTGAAAGTGGGCGGATATACGTGGGACGTATGTCTTGTTGTGTCGTTGGCGTTGCTGTGTACGGTGGTGGTGGCGAAATTGGTGGGCGCAATACTGCCCATCGTTGCAAAAGTGTGCCATCTCGACCCCGCCGTGGTTGCAAATCCCTTTATCACGACCATTGTGGACGCCGTATCCGTTATCCTGTTTTGCGGACTTTCTATCCTCATTTTGGGCTGATCTTCTTTGTTTGTAATAACAGAGGTTTATAAAAAAATACAGGCTTTGGAAAACATGTTTCCAAAGCCTTTTTCGTTGAGAGTTTTAAAGGGGTGAAGTTTGTCTGGGTGCGTGAAGTTTGCCTTCGGCAAGTTAAGTTTGCGTTGCAAGTGAAGTTTGACAAATGTCAAGTGAAGTTTTGCCTAACAGCAAAGTTGTGGCAGGGATTTATAATAAGATACACTCCACTCGCTTCGCTCGGGACGCTCGCAGGCTCGCTATTCCGTCACTTCGTTCCTTACGGTATGACAAGATGGGCAACGACACGCGTTACAAGTTTCAGCAACGAAAGATAGAAAGATGTGATCCAACGAAACGTTGGTGACTGCTTCGCAGTAGTGGCGCAAGCAAAGCTTGCTTAATGGGGGCTACTCTTTTTGTGGGCTCTGCCCACACCCGCAAGAAACTGAGTTTCTTGACTTCCTCTTGGGTAACGATACCGTTATTAATATCAGTAACGAAAGATAGAAAGTCAAGGTCAAGCGGAACGCTTGCGACAACGGAAGATAGAAAAGACATGATCCAACGATACGTTGGTTATAATACTGATAAATATCTGCCGCCATCGTCAGGGAACACCGTGACGATGTTCTTTTCCTTGTTTTCGGGACGGTTTGCCAATTTCAACGCCGCCGCATACGCCGCGCCCGACGATATACCCACAAACAAGCCTTGCTGTTTGCCCAGCGCACGCGCCATATCAAACGCTTCCTCGTCCGTAACCGTCAGCACTTCGTCATACACCCCTCTATCCAACACCGTGGGTACGAAATTCGCGCCGATCCCCTGAATACCGTGCGATCCCGCTTTGCCTTGCGATAACAACGGCGATTTTGCAGGCTCAACCGCCACCACCTTGATCTGCGGATTTTGTTCTTTTAAATATCTGCCCACGCCTGTCAACGTGCCGCCTGTCCCCACGCACGCAACGAAAATATCCACCTTGCCTTGCGTTTGGCGATAGATCTCCACGCCCGTCGTTTGATAATGCACGTCGGCGCAAACAGGATTGTTAAACTGATCGGCAAGAATGGCGTTCGGCGTGCCGTTTAACAGCGTTTCCGCCTTTTCCACCGCGCCTTGCATACCTTTTGATCCTTCCGTCAACAACACCTCCGCACCGAATGCGCCAATCAGTTTTTGCCGTTCCACCGACATCGTTTCCGGCATAACGATCACAGCTTTATAACCGCGCGCCGCCGCCATCAACGCAAGCCCTATGCCCGTGTTGCCCGACGTCGCCTCGATCACCGTGCCGCCCGCCTTCAATTTCCCCTTCTTTTCCGCATCGTCAATGATGGCTTTTGCTACTCTGTCTTTGATCGAACCGCCCGGATTGTTTTTTTCCAATTTCGCAAATACGTTCGCAGGCGCGCCTGCCTGTAATTCTATCAACGGCGTATTGCCGATCAACTGTTCTATGCTTTTCATCTCGTACATGGCAGCCTCCTTTTGATCCTTTCTTTATAAAAGCGACACCAATTGCGCGGGAGCGTCCGCCAACGTTGTTGCACCGTTTTGCAACAAAAACGCTCTGTCTTTAAACCCCCACGTCACCGAAACGCAAGCTACCCCTGCGTTTTTCGCCGTTTTGATATCCACTTCCGAATCCCCTACGTATACGGTGTTTTCTGCCGTCACGCCGCATTGACGCATTACCTCCAACAACGAATCGGGCGCAGGTTTTTTACGAACGCCCGCCGCCTCGTTTTCTCCGATCGCCGCGCATAACAGATCGCCAAAATATTCTTTTGCAAGCACTTTTACGGCAAAATCCGCTTTGTTGGATACCACTGCCAATTTTGCGCCCCGCTCTTTCAATATGCGCAATAATGGCATAATTCCCTCATACGGACGGGTTTTATCCTTACAATGCGCTCCGTAATATTCTTTAAACGTTGCCAAAACGGCGTCGAAATGCGGATAATCTTCCTTTCCGATCGCCCGTTGCATCAATTTTACAATACCGTTGCCGACAAAGCCGCGCACTTCCTCTTTTTCACGCAATTTCAAGCCGTGCGCTTGCAACGCGGCGTTGACCGCCTCCCACAGATCGTCCAACGTATCCAACAGCGTTCCGTCCAAATCAAACACGATCATCTCGTACATGGTATGCCCGTTTCCTCTTTTTTATTCGTTTTTTTACAGCACTGCGCGGATCGCTTCGATGGCTTGCGCGCGATTTTCGCTGTCGGTTTTGATATAGATCGACGATACGTAATTGCGCGTCGTTCCCTCGCTCAATTTCAATGCAGAAGAAATTTGACGGTTGGTAAACCCTTCGTACATCATCAATGCGATTTCCACTTCCCGATCGGACAACCCGAACGAACGCATCAATTTGATCTCCCTATCCGCCGCCACGTGTTTTGCGGCGTCCGCGATCCTGCGCGCGATCTTGGCGGGTAAAATGGTATCCCCTTGATAGGCGTTTTTCACGGCGTCGATCAGCGCGGCGCTGCCGATATCTTTTAATAAATAGCCGCTTGCGCCGTTGTTGATCGCGTTTAAAATATAATCGCTGTCGTCAAACGTTGTTAAAATGACCACTTTTACGTCGGGATATTCCGATTTGATCCGTTGCGTCGCCACAACGCCGTTCATTTGCGGCATACGAATATCCATCAACACCACGTCGGGCAAGGATATCTGCATCTTTTTCAATGCGTCAAATCCGTCGTACGCCGTCCCCAACACCGTCAGGCAAGCGTCCGTTTCCAAAACGTTTTTCAATTCTTCCGCAAGATCCGTTTGATCGTCTACGATCAACACTTTTATTTTATTCTCCGCCATATTCCTTCCCTCGCTGTTCTTCTTTTCCTATTTGACAATCGAGCGGCAAACGCAAGCGCAGCTCGAACCCTTCGTCGATCTCGGCGTCGTACGAAACTTCGCCCCCGAACGAGCGCGCCCGCTGTTGCATAGTCGTCAACCCGAAACCCGCCTCGATCTGTCCGTTTATTGCTCCTTTTCCGTTGTCGGAAAGAAGAAAAAGCAATTTATCTTCTTCCGCTTTCAATTCAAACCAAAACGCCGTCGCCCCGCCGTGGCGCAAACCGTTGGAGATCCCCTCTTTCAGCGTATTACAAAGGAAACGGTATTTGGCGTCGGACACATCCACGTCGGCAATTTCCGAACGAATGGTGATGCCCGTTCCGTCCGTCGATTCGTGGATCACGTCCGTCAACGCTGTTTTTAAGGTTTTATTTTCGGAAAGCCCCGACAATAAATGTACGCTGTCGCGCAATTCTTCCAAAGCGTGCTTAGCTTGCAGATTGGCGGCGATAATTTTGCTTTTCGCCTCCTCGGGCTTTTCGTCGAGAATGAGTTTTGCCGCCTCCGTTTGCATAATCACCGTCGTTAAAGAATGTCCTGCCGTGTCGTGGATCTCTTTTGCGATCCGTTGGCGTTCTTCCAAAGCCGTCACTTCCGCTACGACCGCATACGCTTTTTCCAATTCACGCTTGCTTTCGTCCACTTGCCGCAACGCCTTATCCAATCGCAAAAACTGACGGTAGAAGGCGAGCGCGATATTGACGACGGTAAAATGAATGATCAGCGTTACGATCGCCCCGAACGATTGCGTCAATACCTGTGACAAAACAAATTCCATTTCGTATAAGAGGTAATTTTTCACGTAATTCCCTGCGATATACACCGCTGTCCCGACGCAAAGGGAAAGAACACATTGCCGTGTTTTTGCGGCGGCGATGTAAAATTCCGTCAACACCAACATATACAGCAAGATCGGAAACAGGTCGCCTGCGACGAGGCTGAATCCCACGGCGGCAAGCGCGTCGAACACGTAAAAGATAAACCTGCCTTTGCCCGTTTTAAAGACAAACAGTTTCAATCCTTCCGATAGGGTGAGAATAACGACAAGCAACACCACCACCCCAAACATGATCCCGCTCGTTTGATCGAGAACCTCTAAATATCGATCGAGATGTTGCAAGACGACAAAGAGTTCCACGACGATCAAAATGACAAAAATAAGCCATTTGCCGATCGTAACGAACTGCTGTTCGTTATGCACGTCGTATTTTTCAAACAACCGCACGAAATAAGCGCGGATCTTGTTATCTTCCCAACGCGCCAACTTTTCTCGCCATTCTTTATGCGCGGCGTTGTGAGCGGCGTCGTGCGCAGACGACGATTCCGTTTGGGGGACGTCCGTCTTTTCGCGCTTTTCCGCTTTTTTACTCATATTCCCCCTCCTCGCCGTACTCTGTTTTGCTCAATAGATTGGGGACGGAATACGTTTTGCTGATGCCTTTGAGTTTACCGCTGCGATAATAACTGTACGCGCCGTCTTTTGCCACGATGACGTGATCGCAAAAAATGATATTTTGAACGCTGCACAGCAGTTGCACCTGCGTTGTCATTTCCTCGTCCTTTTTAGAGGGTTCGGCTTTGCCCAACGGATGATTGTGTACAACTACGATGCCCGAAGGCTGCATTTCGGAAAAAAGTTGGGATACGTCTTCGGGTTTGATTTTTACCCGAAAAAGACTTTCCTGTGAAAAACGCTTGCACCCGCAAAGCCGTCCGTCGCTTTCCATAAAATAAAAATCGAGCACTTCCTGTTGCACTTTAACGTATTTTTGTTTGGCAAAAGAAAGAAATTCGTCCACTTCGTAAACAGAGGGGTAGGACATTTCGTTTTCCGCAAGATAGACGCGCGAGGCGATTTTGCCGACGACGGAAAGATAAGACGCCACGGACGGGCCGATCCCCTGCACACGTTGTAATTGCGTCGCCGTTGCGTCTAATACGTTGCGTACCGTACCGAATTCGGCAAGCAAACGGTGTGCCAAATCGTTGGTGTTGCGACGAGGCAACGCGTTGAACAGCAACACTTCCAACAACTCGTGATCGTATAAAACGCCTTCCTCCAGCCGTTGCAACATTCGCATTCTGTGTCCGTCGTGTTCGCCCATTTCTTCGTTTCCTCTGTCTTTTTTCGTTTATTGTAGCATACTTTTTATAAAATGTCAAACTCTACGCCAAAAAGGGAACAGAATGTAGGAAAAAAATTTATTTTTTCCCTTCCACCCCGTTCATTTTGTTTACGAAAGCACGGAAATTGTGTATAATATAATAGTAAAAGAATATTATAAAGGCAGGAAAACGTTTATGGAACACATCATGCAGAAATATTTTGACGATATCGTAAAATCCACCGTGGATATTTTGAAAATCGATTCTTCGCTTCGACCTGCGGAAGAAGGGTATCCGTTTGGAAAGGACGCGGCGGACTGTTTGCAATTCTTCCTTGCTTTAGCGGAAGAAATGGGCTTTGAAACGCATAATTACGACAATTACGTTGGAGAAGTGGTGTTTGGTGAAGGGAAAGAATTTGCGATTTTGGCACATTTGGACGTTGTTCCCGCAGGGAGCGGCTGGAAATACGATCCGTTTGGCGGCGTGATCAACGACGACGTATCGGAAGGCGGCGTCGGCGGCACGAAAATTTGGGGACGGGGCGCAATGGACGATAAAGGCCCTGCTATGGTTTGTCTGTATTGTTTGAAAGCGTTGAAAGACGAAGGCGTTATGCCGACGCGGAAGATAAAATTGATCGTCGGTTGCAACGAGGAATGCGGTTGGAAATGTATCGAGCATTATAATCAAGTGGCGGTGATGCCCGAAGAAGGCTTTACGCCCGACGCAGATTTCCCTGCGATCTATGCGGAAAAGGGTATTTTACATTTTACGACGGAATTTCCTTTGAGCAACTCTCCTTTCACTGCGTTGAAAGCAGGCGAGCGGGCGAATATGGTGTGCGATTACGCCGAAGCGATTTTAACGCGCAAAGCCGGCGGGAAATTGGTGCATTATGAAAACCCGATCGCGGGGACTCGGTTTTCGTACGATAACACGACGAATATTTTGCGTGTGTACGGGAAATCGGCGCACGGTTCGACGCCGAATAAGGGCGCGAATGCGTTGCAAGCATTGTTGTATTTCCTTGCTACGTTTGACGAGGATTGCAAGAAGGCGTACGATCTGTTGTTCGCAGACGTAACAGGCTTAAAAGAAATGAACGACGAAACGGGATATTTGACGATGTCGCCGGACGTTGCGACATATCAAAACGGCGTATTGAAAATTACCACCGATATCCGTTTCCCCTCTACTCATCAAAAAGAGGAAATTACTTCTGCGTTGGAAACGTATGGCGTTGCGTACACCGTTGACAATTATCAAGCCCCCTTGTACAACGATCCCAAGGGGAAATTGATCACGACTCTGATGAACGTATACAACCAAACGACGGGCAAAAACGAACAGCCGATCGCGATCGGCGGCGGTACGTATGCGCGGGCTTTGAAATGCGGTTGCGCGTTTGGTCCTGAATTGGCGGACGAAGAAGCGACGATCCACCAACCCAACGAATATGTGACGTTTGACCGTATTCGCTTGATGAGCGAAGTGTATTACAACGCGATCAAGGCGATGTGTTGTCAGCCGAAAGGGAAAACTCGGATCGCCACCATTAAAGCTACCCGTGTTTTGAAATAATATCTTAATAGAAATGGAAAAGGAGCGTACGTTGTATTTACGTACGCTCCTTTTTTTGTGCTTTATGGTGGGAGATATATTCTACTTTTATATGAGATACACTCCACGCGGTCGTTTCACTCCCTTGGGACGCTCGCAGGCTCGCTATTCCGTCACTTCGTTCCTTACGGTATGACCAACGTTCCGTAAGCGTTCCGCCAACGTTCCGTTGGATCATGTCTTTCTATCTTTCGTTACTGAAGCTTGTAACCATATCGTTACCCAATAAGGGGTTAGGGGGCATTGTCCCTTACGGGTGTGGGCAGCCAACGTTCCGTTGGATCTTGTCTTTCTATCTTTCGTTGCTGGGACTTGTAACCGTATCGTTCCCCTACAGGAAGTCAAGAAACTCAGTT
>JAFTPQ010000014.1 GCA_017463205.1 Clostridia bacterium | reverse complement strand
GTCGTTACAAGGTTTTGCAACAGTTACAGGCGGGAGAAACGTATACGGTCAGCGTAATGGCACTTGGGGACAATAAAATGGTGTTCGATTCCGATTGGGCGGATATCAACTATTATGCCGAAAACGTTACCCCCGATTTGGTGTATACGCTGATGGAAAACGGTTTTTATGAAGTGGGAAAACAAGAAGATACGCAACAAGTGCCTGCAAGGTTGGTCCTTCCCGATTATTACAATGGGCGCGCGGTGAAAAAAATTGCAGACGGAGGTTTTTATTACTCGTTGAGCTTGACGTCGGTGCGGTTTCCTGCTCTGCTGACGGAAATTGGGAATGTGGGGTTTGCGTATAGCGGTTTGAAAAGTGTTTCTATTCCCGATACGGTGACAAAAATAGGCGCAACTGCGTTTAACGAATGTGTAAGAATGACCGACATCAACCTGCCTGACGGGATAACGCGCCTTGAGAATTTAATTTTTGCAAAATGTTCTTCATTAAAAACAATTGATATCCCCGAAAGCGTAACGGAAATCGGGGATAGTACGTTTTGGGAAAGCGACTTGCAGGAAGTTGTGTTGCCACAAAGCTTGACGGCGTTGGGTACGGGTGCATTTTACGGTTGTAACAATTTAAAAGACGTTATATTTTCAAACAACTTGAAAAAGATCGGATATGGGGCGTTTGGGGAAACGGCGTGGTATGAGGCGCAGCCGGACGGGTATATTATCATCAACGATATTTTATATTGCCATAAAGGGGCTATGCCTCAAGATACGGTGTTGTACGGTTTTCCCGAAGGCGTCAATACGGTATGTGATTATGCTTTTGCCGATTGCACGGGGTTGACCGAGGTGATTATTCCCAACGAGAACGTACAATTGAATACGACTGGACTGTTTCAAGGATGTTCCGATTTGAAACGGGTGGTCCTGCCTAAAAATTGCACGAAGATCGGGACGTTTATGTTTGAAAATTGTAGCTCCCTTAAAACGTTTGAGTTATCTGATGCGATCGAAGAAGTAGGGGCGAGTCCGTTTAAGGGTACTGCAATTGAAGAATTGACGATCCCAAATTCGCTCAAAAATAATTCATTGTTATTTGGCGGGATGACAAAACTAAAAAAAGTGACATTGCCCGAAGAATTAACTTCGATACCTATGAATTATTTTAACGGCTGTGAAGCATTAGAACAGATCGATATCCCATATGGGGTAACGGAAATCGGACACTCTGCTTTTAAAAATTGCACTTCTCTTACAGAAATTCAATTACCTGCTTCTGTGGTGGATGTAGGCAGCTTCGCTTTTTCGGGCTGTACGTCGTTGCAATCGTTTGGTTTTTCGTCGGCTATGACAAAAATTTCAAGTTCTATGTTTTCGGGTTGTTCTTCGCTGAAATACATTGACATACCCGATACGATCACGGAAATAAAGTCGAGTGCGTTTAGTCGTTGTTCTTCGCTGAAATGCATTGACATACCCGATACGGTTGAGAAAATGGAGGGGGAAATATTTAAAGGATGCACGGCGTTAGAGGAAATCGGTTTGCCGATTGGAATAGAAAAGATAGCGAACGGTATGTTTTCCGGATGCACGGCGTTAAAGTCGGTTTCGCTTCCAAATAAAGTGACGGAAATAGGAATGCGCGTGTTTGAAAAATGTGAAAATTTGGAAACCGTTTTTTTGCCGAATAGCGTGACTACGCTTGGGGATTATATGTTTTCCGAGTGTACCTCATTGATAAACGTGACGATCCCCGAGGGCGTAACGGCATTGGCTGAAGGCGTTTTTTTCGGATGTAGTCGGTTGTTTAATGAGTTGACGATTCCCGATCATATCACAAAAATAGGCGAATATGCGTTTTCAAATTGCACGTCGTTGCGATCGGTCGTAATTCCCAAATTTGCCAAGATAGGCTCTTACGCGTTTTCGGGGTGTACGTCGTTGGTTGACGTAACGATTCCGTACGGTGTGGAAACATATTTGGAAGTTGGCGTATTTCAAGATTGTACAGCGTTGGAAGAAGTTTCCATTCCCGACAGTATTTCTGTTATTTATAGCGAAGCGTTTAAGGGTTGCACTTCGCTGAAAAAAGTTGTGGTACATCGTTTTATCGAACGCATTGTTGGAAATGCGTTTGAAGGATGTGATAATTTGGAAGCACTGCGGTTTGTCGGTACGCAAGAAGATTGGGAAAAAGTGCTTGGCAAGGGGAATCTCAAAGCAGAATTTTACGCAAGCAGAGAAGAAGCGGAAAGCGATTGATTTTGATGGATCGACGATCAATAAATTAGTATTTTTCTTGAAAGTCCTCAAAAAATATTGTAATAGAAGAGGAAGGAAACGAGGTGTTAAAAAACGTTACGGTTCATTTTGAATCATAATACTATTTCTGTAAATAAAGCGATCCTCGCAGAGAAATTTTGCGAGGATTTCTTTATTAAAACCGCAAAAAAGAAAAAAATAGAAAAACGAAAGGAATTTTCGTTTTATCATCGAAATTTTCGGGTATATATTATATAATAGACACAGTTGCGGCTGATCGTCGCAACCGTTTTGCGCGTTAAAACGCCAAAACTCGATAGGGGGCATTTTTATGATCTTAACCGTTTGCATGAGTCCTTGTATGGACGTAACGATTGAACTCGATTCACTCAACGTAGGGAAAACCAACGTAGTAAAAAGCAAATCGCTTTCCTTTGGCGGAAAGGGGTTAAACGTGGCGATCGGGGTTCGGCGTTTGGGCGGCGATTCGTATGCGACGGGAATCATGTACAATGAAAACGGCTATATGTTTGAAAACGCTTTGGACAAAGAGGGCGTGCCGTTTACGTTTGTGTGGAATAAAGGTCGGGTGCGTGAAAATTATAAATTTATCGACAAGCGCGCGATGCTTACCGAAGTGAACGACGTTGGGGAAGAAGTGACGAAGGAAAAGCTGGACGAAATGTTGACGATGGTGCGTATGCAATCTGCCAGAAGCGACGTTACGGTGTTGTCGGGCGGCTTGCCGCGCGGCGCTTCTCCCGATTATTACGGGCAATTGGCGCAGGCGGTCGATCCCAAAGCATTGAAGATCGTTGACGCGGAAGGCGCGCGGTTGTTTTCTGCGATGGGCGTGGGCGTCGATTTGGTGAAACCCAATTTGGACGAATTGGAAAACACGTTGGGGCGGCATATCGAAAACAAAGAGGATATGTTAAAGGGCTGTTACGAGTTGTTGGATCGCGGCGCAAAACGCGTATTGCTGTCGCTGGGAAAACAGGGCGCAGTGTTGACGGACGGCACGGAAAGTTATTATTGCAAGAGCTTGAACGTAGCGGTAAATTCGACGGTGGGCGCGGGCGACGGAATGGTTGCCGCGGCGGCGTTGAAATTGGAACAAGGCGCGCCCCTGCCCGAAATTTTGCGCGCGGGCGTAGCGGCGGGTACGGCGACGGTGATGACGGTGGGGCAAGTGTCGTTCACCAAGGAAAAATATTATGAAGTTATGACTAATTTGCATGTATCAAAATTATAAAATCGGTACTTTTTATCGGTTTTGCGCATAGAATAATATAGTTGCGCTTTTGTTACGGTGAGAAAAGCGGCGGGGCTGACCGTTGCTTGTATCAAAGAAGACTGCGCGTCGGAAAAGGCGGCTGTTGGGGTGAGCAAACGCATAGAAACGAAAGAAAAAACGGTGATCGGCGCTTTGCAACCAAACGTGGAAACGGCTGTGTTGCAAAGACGCGAAAACTGTAACGTAAAACAAACGGAATACCGCGACGGAAAAAGTCGCGGTTGTTTTTTTGCATTTTCGGTTGTTTTCATAATAAAAAAACGTTCGATTGTGCGCAAAAAGAAAAAAATTGGCATATACTAAAAAAGAACGGGATAAAAAAGGAACGAAAAGGAGAGGTTCATGAGAAAATCGGAAAAGATCGTTGCGGCGGTATTTACCATGGTGTTGGGCATTTTATTGATCGTATTGAAAGATGACTTTATCGGGCTTCTCATGACGGTTGCGGGGTTGTGTTTGTTGACGTTGGGCGTCATCGATATTTTTGCAAAGCGTATTCCGCCCGCAATCGTAAAGATCGTAGTGGGAGGATTGGTGATTTTGTGCGGTTGGACGGTGGTAGAGGCGGTGTTATACGTTGTCGCCGCCGTGTTGTTGATTTGCGGTTTTCTTCTGTTGTACGACAAGATCAAAAAGAAAACGTACTGTCGGCAACTCTTTTATACCATATGCGAATACGCCGTTCCGTCCCTGCTGATTTTGATCGGTATTTTATTTTTGTTCCATCAGGAAAAAGCGGTAAATTTCATTTTTATCGTCAGCGGTTTATTAACGTTGTTGGAAGGGGGCGTACTGCTGGTAAATGCGCTGACAGACGAGGCGTTTTAAAACGTTTTTTAATAATAATTTGAATATATAAATGCCCAAATGGATATTGTTACGGCGTCTTATCAATAAGATAAGGCGTTTTTTATTGCGTGAAAAGAGTAAAAAGGCGAAAAAGATAAAAATTTATCGATTTAGCGATTAAAAAATGATCGCAAGCGCCGTCAAGTATTTGTGATTGAATGTTTTTTATGGTATAATAAAAGGGTATAAATGGGTAATTATGCGTTCGTATACCCATATCGAAAAACGGTTATTGAAAAAGCGAAAAAAATCACAAACGGAGATTAAAAATATGAACAACAAAGTTACTATTATCGGTGCAGGGTCGGTTGGTGCTACGGTTGCGTACACGTTGGTTTCAACGGGTACGGTGGCAGAAATCGTGTTGATCGACGTAAACGAAGCGAAAGCGAAGGCAGAGGCGATGGATATTTTCCAAGCGACGCCTTATCTTCATCCTACGAAAATTTATTTCGGTACGTATGAAGACGCTGTTGGCTCGGATATCGTCATTATTACGTCGGGCGTGGGCAGAAAGCCCGGTCAAACGCGTATCGATTTGACGCAGATCAACGTAAACATTTTAAAGAGCATTGCGCCTCAAATCGTAAAATATGCGCCCGATTCGTTATATCTGTTCGTGGCAAATCCCGTGGATATTCTTACGTATGTATTCTGTAAAATTACGGGTATACCCAAAAACCGTGTGCTCGGTACGGGTACGACGTTGGACAGCATTCGTTTAAGAGCGCGTCTTTCCGAATTGTATTCGGTCAATCAAAAACAAGTACACGCATACGTTTTGGGCGAACATGGCGATTCTTCGTTTGTCGCTTGGTCAACGGCGGATATTTCGGGTGTGCCCCTCAACGATTACGAAGAAAAGTTGACGGATAAAACCGCATTAAAAGTGACGCCGTACGATCGTGAAGAAGTGGAAACGTACGTGAAAAAATCCGGCGGTCAGATCATTGCGGGCAAGGGCGCGACGTTCTACGGCATCGCGGCTTGCGTAAAACAGATCGTGGAATGTTTATATTCCAGCGCGTATACCATTATGCCCGTATCGACGGTGCTTGACGGCGAATACGGTATTTCCGACGTGGCGTTGTCCACGTTGTGTGCAATCGGCAACGGCGGCGTAGTGACGACGTTGACGCCCGCTTTGTCCGAAGAAGAACTTGAAAAAATGAAAAACAGCGCAGACGCATTAAAGAGCGTTATTGCGCAAATCGAAATTTAACGAATATCGGAGATAGGTTATGGAATATCGTATAGAAAAAGACACGATGGGTGAAATGCAAGTTCCGGCAGACAGATATTGGGCGGCGCAAACGCAAAGAAGTTTTCAAAACTTCCAAATCGGCGGCGAGATCATGCCTCGTGAGATCACGCACGCATTCGGAATTTTGAAAAAAGCGGCGGCATTGGCAAACTGCAAGCTGGGAAAACTTCCCGAAGAAAAGAAAGACGCCATTTGCGCGGCTTGCGACGAAGTGATTTCGGGAGAACTTTATTCGCACTTCCCGCTTGTCGTATGGCAGACGGGCAGCGGCACACAATCGAATATGAATGCAAACGAAGTGATCGCCAATCGCGGAAACGAGATCGCGGGTAAAAAATTGTTGCATCCCAACGATGATATCAATAAGAGCCAAAGCTCCAACGACACCTTCCCCACGGCGATGCATATTGCGGCGGTGATCGCGATCGAAGACAATTTGTTCCCCGCAATGGATCAACTTATCGAAACGCTCAAACGTTTGGAAGCGGAAAACGAAGGGATCGTCAAGAGCGGCAGAACGCACTTGCAAGACGCCGTTCCCATCGCATTCTCGCAAGAAATCAGCGGTTGGACGAATATGGTGGAAAAAACCAAGGCGCAACTTGAGTTGGCGTTGCCCGGATTGAAAGAATTGGCGCTTGGCGGCACGGCAGTCGGGACGGGTTTAAACGCTCCGAAAGGATTTGCGGAAGAAGTTGCGGCGCAAGTGTCTGCTTTGACGGGAAAAGCATTTGTTACGGCGGAAAATAAATATCACGCATTGACGGCGAAGGACGAATTGGTGTTTGCGCACGGCGCGTTGAAGGCGTTGGCTTGCAATTTGATGAAGATCGCAAACGACGTGCGTTGGCTGGCAAGCGGACCTCGCGACGGGCTTGGCGAAATTTTCATTCCCGAAAACGAACCCGGTTCGTCGATCATGCCGGGGAAAGTAAATCCCACGCAGTGCGAAGCGATGACGATGGTTGCCGTACAGGTGATGGCAAACGACGTAGCGGTTAGTATGGGCGCGTCGCAAGGTAATTTCGAGTTGAACGTATTTATGCCCGTCATCATTTACAATTTCTTGCAATCGGTGCGTTTGCTTGCAACGGGGATCAAGTCCTTTGAAAAGAATTGCGTAACGGGCATCAAAGCAAACAAAGAAAAAATGCATCACAACTTATACAATTCTTTGATGTTGGTCACGGCGCTCAATCCTTATATCGGATATGAAAACGCGGCGAAGACAGCAAAGAAAGCGTATAAAGAAAACATCTCGCTGAAAGAGGCGTGCGTAGCGCTTGGTTTCTTAACGGCGGAAAAATTCGACGAAGTGTTCCGTCCCGAAGAAATGGCGTATCCGCAGAAATAATCAAACGAAAGGTAGCGTAAAACTATGAAAATCAGTTATTATCCCGGTTGTACGTTGAGGACGAAAGCCAAAGACTTGGACGTAACCGCCCGTCTTTGCGCAAAAGCGCTCGGCGTAGAAATGGAGGAAATTGAAAATTGGCAGTGTTGCGGCGCGGTGTACCCTATGGGTACGGACGAGATCGCAACCAAGCTTTCGGCGGTGCGCGCGTTGGATCACGCAAAGCATCACGGCGGAAAATTGCTGACGCTTTGTTCGGCTTGCCACAATGTGATCAAGCGCACAAACGAAGATATGAAAACAAACGAGGATATCTGCTTCCGCGCCAACAATTATTTGAAGTTGGACGAACCGTATAAAGGGGAAACGGAAGTGTTGCATTATCTGGAAATGCTGAAAAACGTAGTGGGGTTCGACAACATCAAAAAAGCCGTCGTCAATCCCCTCAATCGGAAAATCGGCGCGTATTACGGGTGTCTGCTCCTTCGTCCCAGCGGCGTGATGGCGTTTGACGATCCCGAAAATCCTACGATCATCGAGTATTTTATCCGCGCGATCGGCGGTGCGCCCGTTGTGTATCCGTTC
>JAFTPQ010000070.1 GCA_017463205.1 Clostridia bacterium | reverse complement strand
TACAAGTTCCGACAACGAAAGATAGAAAGTCAAGGTCAAGCGAAACGCTTGCGGAACGTTGACTGCCCACACCCGTAAGGGACAATGCCCCCTAACCCCTTATTGGGTAACGATATGGTTACAAGCTTCAGTAACGAAAGATAGAAAAGATATGATCCAACGGAACGTTGGGGAACGTTGGCGTTGGGAAATTAAAAAAAGGAGGTTGTTGTGGGAGCGAAAAAAGCGGAAGAAAAAATTAATGATGCGTTGCTGAAAGTGGCGCTGGGGTATCAGGTGGCGGAAGTCACCGAGGAATACGCCGAAGTGGACGGCGCTTTGAAATTGACAAAACGTAAAAAAACAAAAAAAGATATTCCGCCCGATCTGAAAGCCGTACAATTGCTGTTGGCCGGCGAAAATACCGAAAATTTTTCGGATTGGTCGGATGAGGAGCTGGAAAAAGAACGGGCTCGGTTGTTGGATAGCTTGAAACAAAGTGTGCGCGAGGAAACAAAGGCTTTGAAAGCGGAAATAAAACAGGAGAAAGTTTTGAATGCCGGCGGTTCGGACGGCGAGGATGCGATCGTGGATAAATCGGAAACGTTGAAACCCAAACGAAGAAAATCCGTGCGCAAAACGGCAAAAAAGACGGTTAAAAAGTCGATCAAAAAAACGGGAAAAGAATAAAAAAGGAGTTAGGGAGTTATGGAACAAAAAAAGCGGGAACAGGCGGAGTTGAGCGAGAAAGAACGAGCGGAAAAGGCTCTGGCGGAAGAAGTGACGGCGGATTTTTTACGGCGCAGAGAAGAACGACGGGCGTTGGAGGTGAGCTGGTTATTGAACGTGCGCTTTTTCAGCGGCGATCAATATTGCGACGTGTCGCCGTTGGGGGATATCGTGGAGGAGGATAAGCGTTTTTATTGGCAATCGCGTCGGGTGTTTAATCATATTGCGCCGACCGTGGATTCCCGTATCGCAAAGTTGGAAAAAATGCGTCCCGAACTGCGTGTGCGCGCATTTTCCGATGAGGAAGGGGATTTGCAGGCTGCGAAACTCGCGACGGGGGTGTTGAAATTTGTGCAAGATCGGATCGGGTTTGCGGAGATCGTATCGAAAGCAAGCGTTTGGTCGGAAGTGTGCGGAAGTTCTTTTTACAAGGTGGTTTGGTCGGAAAAAGGAGGTCGGCAGGTGGCTGTTGGAGAAGACGGTACGCCTGTGTACGAAGGAGAAGTGCAAGTGGTTGCCGTACCGCCGTTTGAGATCTTTCCCGATCGCTTGGACGTGGAAGAATTGGAAAGCGTTGCCAGTTTGATCCACGCGCAGACGGTGTCGGCGGCGTACGTATTTGAAAAAT
The DNA here is from genome assembly GCA_017463205.1 of Clostridia bacterium. GTDB lineage: Bacteria > Bacillota > Clostridia > Christensenellales > Borkfalkiaceae > Scatosoma. Next base: position 11,273 of record JAFTPQ010000070.1, on the reverse strand, counting down.
TCGGCGTGGCGGTCGATGGCGAAGAAGTGGAAAATCTGTCGGGATACGGCGAGCCGATGGCGGGGCGATTGCCGATAGAGCGTTCGGCGCAAGGATACGGAAAATTGAAAGACGGGGTGATCTTGATCGAGCGGTATATCCGTCCCAATTCGGCGTATCCCAAGGGAAGATTGGAGATCGTTGCGGGCGGTAAGCTGTTGTACGTAGGGGACTTGCCGTACGTGAACGAATCGCGCGGGCAACGTGGATTTCCGTTTGCGAAACAGGATTGCTTGCGTGTGCCCGGGGCGTTTTTCGGGTGCAGTGTGGTGGATCGGTTGATTCCCGTGCAGCGCGCTTATAATGCCGTGCGGAACAGAAAACACGAATTTTTAAACCGTATATCGATGGGGGTCTTGACGGTGGAAGACGGCTCGGTGGATACCGACGAGTTGGCAGAAGAAGGCTTGTTGCCGGGGAAGATCTTGGTGTATCGGCAGGGTGGAAAAGCTCCGGAAATGTTGGATTGCGGGAACGTTCCGTCCGAGTTTAAAGATGAGGAAGACTGGTTGGAAAAAGAGTTTGCGTTGATCAGCGGGGTGAGCGATCTTTCGCAACACTCGATGCCTACGCGAGTGACGAGCGCAACGGGATTGCAGTTGTTATTGGCGCAAGATGAGGCGAGGTTGTCGGCAACGTTGGCAAGCGTTGAACGGGCGATGAAAGAAGTCGGGAAACAGATATTGCGATTGTACAGACAGTTTGCGGGTTCGGCGAGGTTGATGACGTTGACGGGCGAAAATAAAAAGACGCAGGTGTTTTATTTTAACGCGGCGAATTTGGAAGTGAGCGATATTCAGTTTGAATCGCAAGAGGCGGCGACTCCCGAGGAAAAGAGGGAAACGTTGTTGAAACTGTATGAAGCGGGCATTTTGACGGATGAAAACGGGAATATGTCGAAAGAAAACAAAAACAGGGTGTTGGAAGCGTTTGGTTTTGGGGGATATGAAAACGCGAGGGATATTTCGGCGTTGCATATCGCAAAAGCAAATGAGGAAAATATCGATATGCGCGGCGGCGAGGTCGATGTGGATATGTATGATGACCATACGTTGCATATCGGGGAACATACTCGGTTTTTGTTGTCGGCGGAATTTAAAGGTTTGAAGGACAGAGAGCGTGTGAAAGAACGGTTTTTGGCGCATATTGCGGCGCATAAGAGGGAGAGCGTGCGGTGAGTGAGGTTTGTCTTGCGGCAAGTGAAGTTCGCCTATGGCGAGTGAAGTTTGTCTTGCGGCAAAGTTGTGGCAAAAATTAAGATGTCGATACGGTTATTAATATCGACAACGAGGGATAGAAAGACAAGATCCAACGGAACGTTGGTGACTGCTTCGCAGTAGGGCGCAACCTGTCGGTTGCTTAATGGGGGGCTTGACTTCGCAAGGGCTTCCGCCCCTGCCCCCTGACAAGAAACTGAGTTTCTTGACTTCCTGTAGGGGAACGATATGGTTACAAGTCCCGACAACGAAAGATAGAAAAGACAAGATCCAACGGAACGTTGGCGGAACGTTGGCTGACTGCTTCGCAGTAAAGGGCGCAAGCAAAGCTTGCTTAATTGGGGCTTGATTTTCGTGGACTCTGCCCACACCCGCAAGAAACTGAGTTTCTTGACTTCCCATCAGATTAGGCAACGACAAGGTTATTAATATCGACAACGAAAGATAGAAAGTTATGATCCAACGGAACGTTGGGGAACGTTGGAAAATTTTAGGAGGTTTGAAAAATATATGGAAAACAAGGAGAACGTTTACGAAAATATACCGCAAACGGAGCAGGTTGCTGTGGCAAAATTACAACGCGATGGGGATTTGAAACGCGGAATGGAAGACGGCTCGACTGTATTGGGAAAGTTTAAAAGCGTAGACGCCCTTATGAATGCGTACGGTTCGTTACAGGCTGAGTTTACAAGACGTAGCCAACGCCTGAAAGAATTGGAAAACGTTGTGGAGAATTTTCAAAAACAAAAGCCGAATATCGACGGTTCGGGGGTGGAAAAACTCCGTAAGAATGCGGCGGTGAGAAGACAGAAAGCAAAGTCGTTTGAAGCGTTTTTGGCGGAAGTGGAACAGCGAAAAAAGTTTGGAGATGACTTTGCGACGGCAGAAGGAAAACCCACAGCGCAGGAAATAGCGGTAAGTTCGATTGGAGAATCGAGCGAGGGCGGTTTTGAACAAGCGTTACGGTCGGAAAACGCAAGCAATGCTGAAACGGCGTTTAACGGAGAGATGCAGGTTTTGACACCCGTGCAAAACGCCGAGGAGATCGTTTCGGATGCGGAAACGGAAGCTGTAAAGACGGATGAAAGTGAAAAAGTGATGCGCGAGCAAGCCGTTGAGGCGGAGAATATTGCGAACGGGAACGTTGCGATAGAGAACGTGGCGAACGGAGATGTTGCAAACGAAAATGCTGCGGACGAAAAAGGGAACGCTTTTGGCGTTGCGCCTGTTGCGGAAAAGGAAAAGCCGGAAATGCTTTCGTCGGAGGCTCTTTACGAACGTGTTCGCGCGGACGAGAACGTGCGGTTGCGAATCATCGGGGAATATTTGGCTTCGGTGGGGAAAACGGGCGCGCCGTTGACAGTGGGCGGCGTCGGAACGGTTGTTGCGCCGCCTTTGAAACCGAGAAGTATCGGCGAGGCAGGAAATATTGCGTTGCGGTATTTTAAAAATGTGAAGGGCGAGTGAAGTTTTGCCTTGCGGCAAAGTTGTGGGAATATTAAGACGGCGATACTGTTATTAATATCGATAACGAGGGATAGAAAGACAAGATCCAACGGAACGTTGGTGACTGCTTCGCAGTAGGGCGCAAGCAAAGCTTGCTTAATTTGGGGCTAGACTTCGCAAGGGCTTCCGCCCTGCACCCTGACAAGAAACTGAGTTTCTTGACTTCCTGTTGGGGAGCGATATGGTTATTAATATCGGTAACGAAAGATAGAAAGTCAAGGTCAAGCGGAACGTTGGGGAACGTTGGTGGAACGCTTGCGTTGGACGGTATTGTTAAAAAAATTAAAAAATTAGGAAAAAGGAGAAAATTTATGGTTACATTACAGACTGCGGATAACGCATTGAAATCTTTTTATTTGGACGCGGTGGCGGAGGCGTTGAATACGAAAACCAATCCGCTTTTGGCGAAAATTCAACAGACAACGGCTAACGTTGTGGGAAAGGACGTTCGTAAATTGGTGAAAGTGGGCGTCAACGGCGGGATCGGCGCCGGTAGCGAAACAGGCGATCTTCCTACGGCTTCTTCCAATGATTACGTGCAAATGGTGGCAACATTGAAGAATTTATACGGTACGATCGAAATTTCGGATAAAGCCATTCGTGCGTCCGCAAATAACGAAGGCGCGTTTGTCAATTTGCTCAACGATGAAATGCAATCGCTGATCAAAAGCGCAAGCTTTAACTTCGGGCGTATGCTCTTTGGGGACGGTTCGGGCAGAATGTGCTATACGACTACCGTTTTGGACGGCAATATCATTACGGTGAGCAATACAAACGGTTTGGCGGAAGGTATGTACGTGGACTTCTATACGCCGCTTGGCGAGCCGATCGATGGTGCAAGCGGTCACCGAATCCTTGCCGTGGACAGAGAAAAATCTACCATTACGGTGGACGGGCCTGAATTGAATTCAGGGATGCTTTCCACCGGCTCGGGCGTGATCGTGCAAGGTTCGTCCAATCATGAAATTACGGGTATCGGCGCGCTGTTTAAGACGTCGGGCACGTTGTACGGTTTGGAGAGAACTTCTTCTTTGATGAAGCCGTATCGTCTGATCGACGTAGGCGCGATCAGCGATCTGATCGTTCAAAAAGCCATCGATACCATTGAGGAAAGATCGGGCAGTAAAGTGAATTTCATCATTTGTTCGTGGGGGGTACGCCGCGCACTGACGGAATATTGCAGAGCAAACAACGTACCTTTGCCGACCGTCGACGTGGATGGAGAAAAGGCGCTTTCCTTTAACGGTATTCCCGTATTTGTCGATCGTTTCTGCCCGAAAGGCGCGATGTATTTACTGAATACGGACGATTTTAAAATGCATCAGCTTTGCGATTGGCAATGGCTGGAAGGGGAAGACGGCAAGGTGTTGAAACAGATCCCCGGTAAGCCTGTTTATACCGCAACGCTTGTAAAATATGCCGAATTGATTTGCGAACGTCCTTGCGGTCAGGGGTATATTTCCGGGATCACCGAAGTGTGATCGTGACGCTTTTTTGATGCGTTAAAGTGTAAAACGGAGCACCCAGGTATGCGTTGAATGCTTTTTGGGTGCTCCCATTCTTTAAAAGGAGGGATAGAAAAAATGACGGTGAAAGACGTTGTTGCGTTGGCGGCGAAAGAATTGGGGACTTATGAGGAATTGGAAAGTTTTTTAGCAGGCGACACGGGGGAAGCCACGGAAGGAGGAACGGGCGATGCGAAAGCGCAAGTGAATTTGTTGGTGGATTGTTTTAATTTGGTGGAAAACGAACTTGCGTTGGATTATTTGCCTTTGTTTGCGGAAGACGAGATCAAATCGAATACCGGGACGATCGAGTTTTCGGCGTTAAAACGTGCGGCGGTGCGGATCGTTCGGGTGACGGATCAGTGGGGAAACGGGGTGAAATTCCGTTTGTTTCCGTCGTATTTGAAGACGCAGCCGGGGACGGTGTCGGTGCGATATACCTATACGCCCGAAAAAAAGAGTTTGGAGGACGAAAGCGATTATCGCTTGCACGTGTCCGAGAGAATGTTTGCGTACGGGATCGCGGCGGAATATTCGTTGGCGATGGGCAGATTTGAAGAAGCGGCGATATGGGATAAAAAATATAAAGATTCGATCGAGGCGGCGTATCGCGCGCAACCTTGCGAAAGAATACGGTCGAGAAGGTGGGTGTGAAATGCGGAAGGAAAGATTGCATACGGCGACGAAACGCAGTTGGATAGAATATAACGGATTTTGCGCGCAGGAGAAAGTGAGTGGAAAGGCAACGGCGGCGAGCGCGGGGAAATCGGGCGTTTTGGTTGCGGAAAGGTGTTTTGGTTGCGATTCGTTTGGCGGTGAATTGAAACGAGGGATCGGCGTAAAAGCGTGGGCGTTGGAAGACGGAAACGCAGTGGTTTGGGACGCCGTAAACGATCCTCCTAAACAGTTTTTCCTGTTACGACAGGTTGTCAACGGCGACGAAGTTTGTGTGCCTGCTTACCTTTCAAAACAAGGGGTTTGCTTTATTTATTCCGAACAAGAGGAGGCGTTTGCCGCATATATGTCGTGCGGAGAACGTGGAGTGGCGGCTGCGGTTTTGGTTCGCGATGGCGAGGAAGCGAGAGAAAAGACGGTTTTGTTTGCGAGCGAAAAATTATACGTGTTGGAAGGCAACATGATTTCGTTTGTGGAAACGGAAAAAATGGAATGCGGCGAAGTGTTGCGGGGACGGGTGTTTGCTTACGTTGCGCCTCGTACGTTGTTGTATTCTGCTCCGAATGAGCCGTTGAGTTTGGGGATACGGTCGGACGTGGACGGAAGCGGTAGGCTGTTTTTGCCGACCGATCGCGGACAAGCGGTGGCGTTACAGGCGTTTGAAAATAAGTTGTATATCTTTTTCGAACGGGGAATTTCTCGGTTGACGGTTGGGGGCTCGGCAAAGGAATTTGTTATCGAAAACGTGGAATACGGCGGCGGAAAGATCGTCGGTTCGACCGTGGGAGCGTTTGGAAAACAGGTCGTGTTTATGGCGGAAGACGGCCTATATTTTTTCGACGGCGCAAAAGCAGAGAGGAAATTTTTGTCGTTGAACATACAGCCGTCGGGCGCGGAAACGTATAGTAAAGCTGTTGCGGACGGGAAGTTTTTGCTTGGATTTGTCGATGGGGAAGGCGCTAAAACGGCGGTGTTGTATCCTGACGGCGAAAACGGGTATGTGACGTCGGAGATCGTAGGATTGAGCTCTTGGGAAAATGTTACGTTTTGTTATGCAAACGGAAGGATATGCGAGGTGTGTTCGGGGGATGAGGCGACGGCGTTGGATGATACGGACGGCGTGTATGCGTTTATTTCGCGAGAGGTGTTTTTTGCGCGCGGGAAACGGACGTTGTTGCGCGGTTTGGAATTGGAAGGCGACGGGGCTTGCGACGTGACGGTGTGGCGCGACGGAGGTTTTGAAGAAAATTCTGCTGTGAAAAAGCGGAAAATTTTCGTTACGTTTACGAATGGAAAGGCTTGCGCGCGGGTGATGATGCGCGGGGAGAAGTTTCGGTTTTTGATCGAGCCGAAAACAGGTGGCGTTTTGCGGAGAATGCGCGTGGAAACGGAAATTTTATGAAGTTTATGAAGAAGTTGGAAAGGAGAAAAGAGCTGTGGTGATCGATATTATTTCTTATACGGACGCGCAATATGCGGCTTTGACGCGAGGGCAGTTGCAGCAGGTGCGAGCGGCGCAAAACAAGAAAAATAAATTGGCGGCGGAACTGGCGGAAAATTTGGAAAAGGAAAAATATAAGCTGGTGGAGAACGGTACGTTTTTATCGACGATTTGGACGGCGATCGAGAAGAAGTTGCAGGCGGAGTTTGAAGCGGCGGTGGAGGCTGTGCGAGAAGATCTTTTATTTTATTTGCGTTTTACGGTGAAAGCAGACGAGGAGATTGCGGGAAGCACGCCTTATCCGTTGGATTATTCGTTGACGGGCGAGGAGCGTTTTGCGGTCGTAAAAGCGTATTATGAAGGCGCGTATACGGACGGAACGGAGCGTTTTGCGGCGTTTGCGGCGGATGAAGCGGCGAAAGGTTATTTGGGGGAATGGTATGCGCCGTTGTATGATTATTTCTTGGAAAATGCGGAGAGCGTTGAGTGAGGAAGTTTGTAGAGTGGTGAAGTTTGCGTTGCAAGTGAAGTTTTGCCTTGCGGCAAAGTTGCGGGAATATTAAGACGACGATGTGGTTTTAATATCGGTAACGAAAGATAGAAAAGACAAGATCCAACGGAACGTTGGGGAACGTTGGATAGAGATGTGATAAGAACAGTTTGTTTAAAACCGAACTTCTCGGAATGATAAAGACGGTGGAAGAGCTGAAAGGGAATAGGCGGGAAGTATGAGGCTTAGAAATAGGCGCAAAATAAATGTGATTTAAAAAATATAACGGCGTGATAAAAAAACTATCACGCCATTTTTCTTCTATTATATTTTTAATCGGTTAAGCCTAACAAATAATCAACGCTTTCATTAAAAAAACGCGAAAGTGTAATCAATGCGCTTGCGGTGGGTTCGGTTTTATTTAACTCCCATTTCGCAATAGCAGATTGACTCAAGCCCGTTTTTTGGGATAAGGTCATTTGAGATAAGTTGTATTCTTTTCGTAGCTCTTTTAAACGATTGCCAAATTCCATACATTTATTATATCCCATACAAGTCAAAAAAGACTTGACAAGTCTTATAAGACTTGATATAATTAAAAAACGGATATAATTTGAGGTGATATTATGGCAAATCAAAAATTATCGGAAGCAAAAAAGGCGAAAAACGATGAGTTTTACACCCAGCTTGCGGACATTCAGAAAGAAGTAAATGCCTATCTTGAATATGATCCGAATGTATTTAGAGATAAAACGATTTTATTACCTTGCGACGACCCAGAATGGAGCAATTTTACACGTTTTTTTGCACAAAACTTTGAGCGTTTCGGCATTAAAAAATTGATAAGCACAAGTTATGCTTATGAGAGTAAAAGAATTTCTACTCCTTATCAACTTTCTCTTTTTGAAAGAGAAGCCCCTCAATTTGACAGTAAAAAGACCAAAATACACGGTAAAATCTTCACTTTAACGCGCGACAAAGATAAATCGGGGAATATTGACATTAACGATTTGGAATGGAAATACCTTAAAGGCGACGGCGATTTCCGAAGTAGTGAAGTGTGTGCTTTACGTGATGAAGCGGATATTATTATCACAAATCCGCCGTTTTCATTATATAGAGATTTTATAACGTGGTTGTTTGAAAAAGAAAAGAAATTTTTAATTATCGGCAATAAAAACAGCGTTACATATAAGGAAATTTTTCCCTTAATTAAAGAAAATAAAATGTGGTCGGGGCGAACAGAATGGAGTGGAGGTCTTTGGTTTGAAAGTATGAATCCTGCTAACGTTGATAAAGTGATAAACGGCGTGAATATGAAAAATGTACCGTCCACGTGGTTTACAAATTTGGAACACGGCAGACGTCACCAACCATTATCCCTTATGTCAATGGCAGATAATATAAAATTCAGTAAACATAAGGACATAAGGGAAAACGGTTATCCTCAATACGATAATTATAATGCAATTGAAGTTCCTTATACGGATTCTATTCCAAGCGATTATGGCGGTGTTATGGGCGTTCCTATTACGTTTTTAGAAAAATACAATCCCGAGCAATTTGAAATTATAGGAGCAAGCGATAACGGTGCAGTTGGCGATGAATACAAGTTGCCTCATTTTAAAAAACATAATGAACCATATATAGATGGCGAAAAACAATATAAACGAATTTTTATAAAGTTTAAGAGGTCTTAATATGAAAACAACTTTAAGAACGGATATTACGATTGCCGAAGTATGCGACGGCTTTACATACAACGAATACGAGGGCAAAGGCTTATTTGGGCTTTCGGGAAAACTTACCATTCAGCCCGAATATCAAAGAAATTATATCTACGCCGACGGCAAAAAAGACGTTGCCGTTATTGATTCTATATTAAAAGGCTACCCTATCGGGCTTATTTACTTTGTTAAAGTCGCAAAAGATAAATTTGAAGTGTTGGACGGTCAACAACGTATTACGAGCATTGGGCGTTTTATCGAAGAAAAGTTTGCAATTACAGACAGTAACGGCGTACCTCATTATTTTAAAGGGCTTGCAAAAGATTTGCAGGATAAAATTTTACAAACAAAACTTACGATATACGAGTGTGAGGGGACGGAAACAGAAATTAAAGAATGGTTTAAAACTATCAATATTACAGGGATACCCTTAAACGAGCAAGAGTTGGCAAACGCAATCCATTCCGGTCCGTTTGTAACGCTTGCAAAAGAAGAATTTAGCAACAGCGGAAATTCCAACATCCAAAAATGGAGCGCATATATTCGTGGAAACGCAAATCGTCAAGACTTTTTACGGACGGCTTTGGCGTGGGTAAGTAAAGCATATTTGGATAAAGATAATATCGACAAATATATGAGCTTGCACCGCTACGACGATACCATGTACGAGTTGAAAGTGTATTTTAATAGCGTAATCGATTGGATATCGAGTGTGTTTATCGACGTTGAGGATGAAATGCAGGGGTTGGATTGGGGTAGATTATACGAAATGTATCATAGACAATCTTACGATAGAAATAAAGTGTCTGCACTCGTGAAAGAATTGTTATCCGATTACTATGTAAAAGACCGTAAAGGCGTATTTGAATATATTTTAGGCGGTTGCGTTGATAAGAGTTTATTGAATATCCGTATTTTTGACGAAATTACAAAAAAGACCGCTTATAAAACGCAAACGCAACAGGCGGAAGATAAAAAAATATCCAACTGCCCTTTGTGCGCTTTGGGAACAAATAATAATCGAACGCGCATTTGGAAGTTGACGGAAATGGATGCCGACCACGTTACAGCTTGGAGCAATGGCGGCGCGACGGATAAAGCGAATTGCGAAATGCTTTGCAAAACGCATAACCGCGCAAAAGGGAATCGGTAAAATTGTAAACGACAAAGAATGGGGACTGTATTGTTTGAAGATAGAGGGCGCATAGGGTTTAAACGAGATACAATACTCGTAAAAACTCGTAGTGGCGCAACCTAACGGTTGCTTTATTGGGGGCTTGACTTTGCAAGGGCTTCCGCCCCTGCACCCTAATAAGAAACTGAGTTTCTTGACTTCCTGTTGGGGGCGATATGGTTACAAGTTCCAGTAACGAAAGATAGAAAAGACAAGATCCAACGGAACGTTGGTAGACTGCTACGCAGTAGGGCGCAACCTAACGGTTGCTTAATGGGGGCTTGACTTCGCAAGGGCTTCCGCCCCTGTACCCTGACAAGAAACTGAGTTTCTTGACTTTCTGTGGGGGAGCGATATGGTTATTAATATCGGTAACGAAAGATAGAAAGTCAAGGTCAAGCGGAACGCTTGCGGAACGTTGGGGACGTTGGGTCGAGAGATGGTGAGAATAATGCGTTGAAAACCGAAGTGCTCGTAGGACAGAAGGGTGGGGAATAATAAAGTTAGTACTATTAATGGCGAGGGAATCAAAAGTTCTCTTGCTTTTTTTGTTCGTTTTTCTTGCATTTTTTGTCGGAGTTTGTTATAATATCGTAGGAAAATGTATTCGCTTTTTCAGTTTTCTTTTAAGTTTTTTTCAAAGGAGTTATTATGCCGACGATCGCTGTTAAAAAATTACACGAAAATGCTGTGTTGCCTACTTATGGTTCGGAGTTCGCCGCAGGAGCCGATTTGTATGCTCTGTGCGACGGGGAAATCTTGTTTGCGCCCGGGGAAACGAAACTCGTGCGGACGGGGTTGGCTATGGAGATTCCCGAAGGATTTGCGGGGCTGATTTATGCGCGCAGTGGTTTGGCTTCTAAACGGGGTCTTGCGCCTGCGAATAAAGTGGGGGTTGTGGACTCGGATTATCGCGGAGAAGTGATGGTCGCTTTGCATAATCATTCTACCGTGGAACAGAAAATTTCTGCGGGGGAACGGATCGCACAGTTGGTGGTTGCTCCCTTTTTGAAGGCTACGTTTGAAGAAACGCAGTCGTTGAGCGATACCGTGCGCGGCGTGGGCGGTTTTGGAAGTACCGGGACGAAATAAGGCGTTTGATAAGTGAAGTTTGTCTGACGACAAGTGAAGTTTGACAAATGTCAAGTGAAGTTTTGCCTGACGGCAAAAGTTGAGGGAATATGAAGACGGCGATACGGTTATTCATATCGACAACGAAAGATAGATAAGGCTTGATGCAACGGAACGTTGCTGCCTGACGGCAAAGTTGTGGCTGGGATTTATAACGAGATACATTCCACTCGCTTCGATCGGGACGCTCGCAGGGTCGCTATTCCGTCACTCCGTTCCTTACGGTATGACATAGGGGGGCAACGACACGCGTTGCCTTCACTGCTTCGCAGTAGAGGGCGCAACCTATCGGTTGCTTAATGGGGGCTTAACTTTGCAAGGGCTTCCGCCCCTGCACCCTGACAAGAAACTGAGTTTCTTGACTTCCT